>CAZXTJ010000285.1:0-10239 GCA_964643655.1 uncultured bacterium | reverse complement strand
TATTCCATCTATGCCAAGCTCTACCAATTCGGGTAACGCTTGGGCGAATATCTTCACACTGCCATAAGTGGCGATTGGGTGGGCAATGACCGCCAACCCACCAGCCTCGTGAACGACATTGATGGCAGCAGATAACTCAGGTTTCACAGCCACTAACTCTTTGATAGCGGCATGGGTAGGATCAAAGCCATAGGCCAAAAGATGAACATCCTTGTCACCAGATACTGTGAATAGCTCTAACCCTGTAATGACTATTCCCCCAAGACGAGAAAAAGTCTCTGTGAAGGCCACTTGTCCATCGAGATTATGGTGATCAGTGAGAGAAGCGTATCGAACACCGGCTGCTGCCAATCTTGTAGCTAATATTTCTGGACGAAAAAAGCCGTCACTACAATCCGAATGGAGATGAAAATCGACACGAATAGTGTCATCCATCGCAGCCCCTCCAAGTTCAGATTATTGCTCCTTTCTATCTTGCCTCATTTCATAGGTATTTAGCCAGACCTTGCCTAGGGTCTTAGCCATGCCCGTAGCTCCAATTGCACACTCTGCAGTTGAGAGGCCCTTTTGTTAGATGCTTTCATTCCAATGAGCGTCAATATGATTGCAAACAAGGATGGACATACCAACCAAACGGGCAAAGAACCCACATTGAGCTGAAACAAAAGAACACCGAAGAAGGCTATGTGAACCCCCAAACAGAGAGATAGTAATTTTTCGATATATTGAGCCCAATGTCTCTTTCTTACCCAATGGGAGATTTCCAATTGCTCAAGGTCGAGCCTTGGGGGGCTAGGATTGGCCAACATTTTCTTTACGTGCTGCCAAGCGCTCACTCGTGGCACAATTGCACAAACATATAAAGTCACTGCAAGGCAGGACAATAAGCAGAGAAAGACTTGTGTATCTTCTGACAACAAATCTCTGCTCATTTCACTTAGGTATATAGACTGTAAGCCCATACTGGCGAGCCCCACGATGAGAAACAAACAGATCCACTGAAAACAGAAGAGGTAATACCAATCCATAATGCGGTTTACACAGATATTACTGCCTTCATCTGCAGCTGCAAGCGTCAGAGCATCCTTTTGACAGGCAGATTCTCTGCAACCATAAATGGCGCAACCACCAGCATATTCCCAACAGTCTGTGTGATGGGGAGTTGAGCAACGAGGACATATTGATAGTTCGACTACATTGTCACCCTCCAAACCAAGTTTCGTCGTACATACTGGGCATTTGCAATCGACAGGGTATACAGGTTTTGGTCGTAGTGACTTGTTTGATAGTTCAAAATTCGGGCTCTTACTCTGACAAAGGCTCATATAGTTATTCCCCTCCACAAAAGAACTTGCAAATGGTGTTCCGTTTTCGCTGTTTTCCTCTCTACCTGCCATTACGCTCTACTGTGTAAAAAATCCGCGGCAAAGGCGTGGTGAATTTGCCCGGAAGAAATTCCCAACTCGTGGTAGCTTGAACACAGGAATGACTTTTTTTATAGTTGGCAATGAACGACATAGAGGAGCGCTTCAAATGGAACAGTCGTCCTTTTTCATCGCCAGCCCAAGAATGTCTCGCAGAAATCCAAAAGAGGATTTTCTCTCTTTAGTGGAGCATTTGATGGACTCCGACCTTGTCACTCCTCCATTTTGTTTGTTTGGTGGTCCATTTTCTGCAATTTCTCCCACCCTCTGTTCCGAGCAACTGTCTTCTCTTCGCCCACCTGCCCCGGGTTTCCCAGAACTGTTAGCCTTCTGCTCTTCGGCAAATGAAACTCGAGCGCTGATTGAGCAATACTTGGGAAAACGAGATTTGTGCCTATATACGGATTCTCTCAATGAGAGCAATATTGATTTGGCAGACAAATTCGAAGAGGGAGAGTGGTTGCACGGTCACCTTGCCTGTTACGCGCTGCTCGAACGAGCTTCCTTGGTCGTGGAAGAGACAAGCTGTGAAATCGCCACTGAGCTCTTCGTTGAACGGTATGGAAGGGAAGAGCTGGCCGAGGAATACGGATTAGGGCTCATCCGTCCAAAGTATTCTGTTGTTTTCGAAGGTGTTGACCATGTCTGTGGAACACCACTGGAAGATATTATTAGGAAGTTTTTTGGACGAGATAACATTAGCGGAATCTACTCTTCACGAGTGCTTTGTCTGTTAGCTGACAAACTTTCTTGAGCAAAGGATGGAATGAGTGACAAAACTGCCTCCTGACGCATCGCCCAAGTGGCTCCAATGGGCTAGAGAAATTCGCAGTTTGGCACAGGCTGGGATAACCTACACAAAAGATCAATTCGATAAAGAAAGATACAGTAGACTCATCGAATTGTCGGCCGAGATTGTTGCAGAGCACGAAGCTGTAACAGCAGAAAGCGTTTTATCTCTATTCAATGCGCAGACCGGTTATTCCACTCCCAAAGTATCCGTACGTGCGGCTGTTTTTCAGAATAAGAAAATCTTGTTGGTTCAGGAAAAAACAGATGGTTTGTGGTCAATGCCAGGTGGTTGGGCTGATGTAGGTGAAGGTCCTCGCTCTGTTCTCGAGAGAGAAGTGTGGGAGGAAGCTTCCATAAAAGTCGACTCAGGCAAGCTAGTAGCACTTCTCGACGTTAATCGCTCTGGTCGGCCTTTGGAGCTTTTTCATGCCTACAAGCTCATATTCCTTTGCACTGCACAAGACGACGGAGCTCCAGCTCCTGGCTTCGAAACGAAAGCCGCCGGTTATTTCTCTCTAGGAAACTTGCCTCCACTATCATCGAACAGGACAAACCTCAGAGATATTGAACTAGTGAAGCGCCACAGGTCGCAGCCAGAGCTGCCTACACATGTCGATTACTGACCTGTTATTGGCGACTCAACATCTGTAAAATAATGCATAGAGTTGCAGCTACATTACTGAGATGGAGCTACGGTGTCTAAGCAAGAGCGTTTTGAGCAAATTTTCGAGACCATTGCCGCTGGCGTTTTAATACAGAACGTTCGTGGAGAAATCACGTTTGCCAACAGTAGGGCGCAGGAAATTCTCAGGCTTCCTCGAGAAGAGCTACAAACAAAAACATCGCAGGATCCTGTCTGGCACATGGTCTTGGAGGATGGAACTCCAGTACCTGGAGAAGAACATCCTTCAATGATCACCCTGAGAACAGGAAAAGCTTTTCGCAATGAGATTCGTGGCCTCTTTGCCAATGATCCTGCCAAGGTACGCTGGCTTTCTATTAATACTGAACCCATTTTCAACGAGGGCTCAAAAACGCCTGATGAAGTGGTCATTACCTTTGCCGACATCACAAAACTCAAGCGCACAGAACAACGTTTTTCTCAGCTCTTTGATACCATCAGCAGCTGTGTAGCCGTCTATGAACCAATTGATGACGGAGAAGGCTTTGTTTTCGTCGATCTCAATCCAGCAGGAGAAAAGAGTTCGAACATAAACAAAGCTGACGTCATTGGTAAAAAAGTAACTGAAGTTTTCCCTGGAATTCGTGATATGGGACTTTTTAATGTCCTTCAGCAAGTCCATAAAACAGGTTCAACTGAGTTTCACCCTTTGACGAGATATGAAGATGAGAGAGTGGAAGGATGGGTTGAAAACACAGTTTACAGGCTGCCCAATGGACAAGTTGTGGCTGTCTATGAAGATACGAGCGAGCAGAGATTTGCCGAAGAAGCGCTCAAAGAAAGTGAAGAGCGTTATCGCCTTCTTTTTGAAACGTCACAGGATGCAATTTTCTTAGCCGATGCCGACACTGGGATGATGCTCGACTGTAATGCCAAGGGTGAGGAGCTGATTGGTCGAACTCGTGAAGAACTTCGACAACTTCACCAAAGCGAGCTTCATCCTCCAGAAAAGAGCAACGAATACGAGCAAAAGTTCAAAAAATCGACACTGAATAAAGGGGCTTCATTCACTTGTATGGAGATCCTTCATAGTGATGGACGTCATATTCCCGTTGAAATAAGCTCTGGCGGTACAATCCACGCGGGAGGAAGAAACGTCCACATCGGTATGTTCCGAGACATAACAGAACGTGTAGAAGCCCAAAAAGAGCTAGAACAGACACTTGAAGCCACAACAGAAGGCATCTGGTCTTGGAATTTAGTCACCAATAAGGTTGTCTTCAGCCCTCGGTATTACACTATGCTCGGTTATGAGCCGAACGAGTTCGAAGCTAGCTACGAAAAATGGATGGAACTAATACACCCGGAAGATAGGGAACGTTCTCGAGCAATTGTTGAGATGTTCTTCAATTCAAAACCTAAACCAGACACCTTTGAAAACGAATTCCGCTTGAGGTCAAAAAACGGAGAATATCGCTACATCAGATCATTGGGAAGAGTCGTTGAACGCGACGACGTAGGTTATGCAACCAAGATGATCGGCAATCATCAAGATGTCACTGAAAGCACAAAAAGGGAGAGCCAATATTCACGCATGTTGCAGGCCAGTGTTGATGGTTTCTGGTTTACAAACAAAGACGGCTTCCTTCTCGAGGTAAACTCAGCTGCCGCAGAAATGCTTGGTTATACAGTTGACGAGCTGCAAGGGATGAACGTACGCGAGATAGAAGCAATAGAATCTCCTGAAGTTGCAGCAGAGCATATTCAGAAAATTGTAAATACTGGACACGACAGATTTGAAACGCGCCACAAAAAAAAGGATGGCACCGTTATCGATGTCGAAGTGAGCGCAGTGTATTTGCCTTCCAGTGCAGATAACTTTGTGGTTTTTGTCCGCGATATCTCGGAACGAAAAACTGCAGAAGCTGAACGGGCAAAGTTAGAAGCACAGCTTCGACAATCGCAAAAAATGGAGGCAATTGGCCGTTTGGCTGGCGGAATTGCACACGATTTCAACAATTTACTTACGACCATTATCGGCAATATCTCTTTGGCAAAAATGGACCTAACTCCTTCAGAAGAGGTCGCGGAAACGCTTCAAGAGATTGATGAAGCAGCAGAAAGAGGTGCTGCACTTACTCGGCAACTCTTGGCATTCAGTCGCAAACAAGTAATCTCTCCCAAGGTTATCTCACCAAATGAGTTGTTAGAGAACCTCAAACGCCTGCTGGGCAGATTAATCGGAGAAGATATTGAAGTACGCTGGAATTTGTCTGCTGAGGGCTTTGTAAAAGCGGACACGAGCCAGATGGAACAGGTGATTGTAAACTTGGCTGTCAATGCTCGTGACGCCATGCCCGATGGTGGGATTGTCATTTTGGGGACTGACAATAGGCAGATAAACGGTGAGGAGTTCATTAGCATCATCGTTAGCGATGATGGACCAGGAATGGACGAGGAGACCAAAGCCAGAATCTTTGAACCATTTTTCACAACGAAACCGACAGATATTGGTACTGGACTTGGACTGGCTACTGTCTTCGGAATAGTGCAACAACACTCGGGTTTGATTGAAGTTGATACTTGTCTGGGGCATGGAACGACCTTCTCAATCCTTCTACCAGCCATTAGCGAATGTGCTGTAGAGGCCCCTCCATCAACAAGAGAGATTGCTGACAGCAAGAGTACTCAAGTTGTCTTAGTAGTGGAAGACGATGAACCAGTACGCAACATAGCTTTACGCATTTTGCGCCGGGAGGGATACAAAGTATTCCACGCAGCTTCTGGGCCTGAAGCAATAGATTTGGTAACGAATGACGAGTTGAAAATCGACTTGTTACTAACGGACATAGTCATGCCAAGGATGAACGGAAAACAGTTGGCAGACAAACTGATAAAAGAACAAGCTTCCATGAAGGTTTTATATGTTTCTGGTTATACGGAGGACGTGATTGGGCAACACGGCGTTCTTGAACCTGGGTTACATTTTTTGAGCAAACCCTATCGACCCAAAGCCCTATTGAGCAAAATAAAGGAGTTGTTGGACAGCTAAATCATCCCTGGAACATTGGGGAATTCGAGAGAGTATCGCTTCTTCCTCTATATTCGAGACGATGTTGTGTCCGTTCGAGTGCCTCCAGCGAAATTTTCTCTTTTCGCATAAGTTGATCAAAATAGAGCAAAACAGCTGGTGTTGCAGACCAAGGAATTAGGAAAATCATAAAGAGGAACCATAAGGTCCCATCGGCTACGTGCTTGGCATTGTTATCAAAGACTGTGAAGAGCTTCATCACTACTGGTACCAATGCTCCAACACCAAACTGTGCGCCATACATGAGCCCAAGTGTCGTAGCTAAATATAGAACCAAGAAACAACTCGCTCTAACTACATAACCTCGTATTAGGTTAGTGCTCCGGTTCAGTGCCCTCAGACCACCAACATCTTCTACCACTGCCACAACAGGAGCCAAAAACCACATGACGTGGCAGCGAAGGATGAATAGCAACATTGGACCAGTGACGACAATACGACGCATGAACATAGGCGCCTGCTGATATACAGACTTCTGGGACAACCAAAGATCCATAGAGACACCAATGGAGAAAAAAGCTACGGAACCTATGATGTAAACGAATAGCCAGGCGAAAGCTGTAGTCGATAGGGACCAAATTCGGCCTAGGCAAAAGGAAAAGGTATTGAGTAGCCCCTGTCGTTTATTCAGATAATAGTTCGTGATCTCTTTGGACATTAGGCCAATGGTCAAGCTCATCACGCAAAATGTGAATACTGACAATAACAATCTGGGTAAACCGACGAAAGTCAACAAGATAAGAAAGTGACCAAGAGAAGGCTGCGTCTTGACGACGATTTCGCCCACACCAAACACACATGCTGCAACTGTTGCAACACTCCCTGTAGTCACCAGAATACCAATGCAGATGATCCTAGGTAGATTCTGCAAACAATAAGTGAAAGAATGAGCCCACAATCCTAGAATTCCTCGCTCAACGAGATTGACTGTCTTCTCGAGAGGCTCTTTTTCAACTGACTCTTCCTCTTCGCCTTCTTGGGTTGAGATCTCTTCAGGTTGACTTACTGGAACAATCCCCGGATTTACAGGTCCTATCGGTTTGTCAAATTTCTGAGCTGGCTGGGAGCGACTCCAACGGCCAGACAATGCCTTTCTTGCCATCGACCGGACACTAGCATCTGGACTCTCTGCAGCCACTCTGAGGGCAACGAGGACATCAGGCCCTCTCATTGCAACAAGAGCTTGAATGGCAAGCAACCTCGTCCCTGCATCAGGCGAGTCTAGTTTGCCAACGAGTTCCTCTATATGTGAGTCCATTCTGTTACCTACTCAGGCAGATCGTACTACAAAAGGGCTTCGATGAACCACGATGGTCTGGTCAAATCAATCCCTAAATATCCCTAAATACTGGTAATTGCAACATACTCTTAGTACGATTTTGTAAATACGAAAAGATAGGACCAAAGATGGATTTGACTCCTGAGCTCCTCAAGGATTATTTCTTTGACCTTGCCAAAGCCGAAGCTTTGTTAACCAATGCCAGTTTACAAGCTTTGCTTTTGTTCGGCTCTCGCGCCAATGGAAATGCGCGTCCCAATTCTGATCTCGATGTATTCGCCATTGTGGATGGTGTTAACGATGAAGGTAGTGAGTTTGCCTTACATCACAGAGGAACCTTGTTTTTGGCTTCATCGAATATTGAGATCGAAATGCCCATCGGGACCTTCCAGTCGCTAAAGAAAGCCCTCGATAATAAAAATCCAGTTTTGACTCCAATCATCAATGACTCGAAAGTAGTTTTTGAAAATCCCCTTGGTTTGACTCGGGAACTCAAAGATAAAGCGAAAAGCACTGTTGCAATTGAGATTGACTCTATTGTCAAGAAACTTCAGAAAGGAGATTTTGAAAGAGAAGTTGCTTTGTGTCGTGTCGAATACAGAGATTTGCTCAACATCACGAGAAGTACTTTGAACAGGAAAAGTCTATCGTTACTTGCTCGCTTGACTGAGGCCTTTTCGTCTTTTTATCAGGATCTACTTTCACTGCAAGGTATGCAGACAGAGGATGAAAAAACTCTACGCGAGTGTGCAAAGAACCTTTATGTAGCAAGAGGTATTCGAGCCCAACGTTTCCTTGATGTTTCCAGATATGAAAGCCCTAAATGGTTCACAGAGTTTGTCAGAGCTGCAGAAAGAATCTTGAGTGACGTAGTGACAGCAGAGGCAATTGATAAAATTTTCGCTCTTATCTCCAAGACATCTAAGGAGCAAATTGGATTGTCAATGGTTGCCGCTCCCTCAGAGAAGATTTCAGCAACCGTTCGCAGAGGATAGTCGACCAAATGCCTAACAACTTGCCACCACGTTATGAAATAGAGAAAAAGCTTGGAGAAGGTGGCATGGGTGCAGTTTTTTTGGCTAAAGACAAAGAACTGAACCGCTCTGTTGCCATAAAAGTACTAAAACGTGAGATTGTCAGTAGAGAGACACTTGATAGGTTCGAAGACGAGGCTCGGATCTGTAGCCAACTATCCCATCCCAATGTTGTCTCCCTATATGATTTTGACGGTTCATCGAACGATCCTCACATCGTCTTCGAATACATCGACGGAACAGATCTGCGAAGATTGCTTCAAGGAGGAGCTCAGCCAAGGGATTTGCTCCAAATAATGCTTCAGGTCTGCCAAGGCCTCGAGGCTGCGCACGAAATCGGCATCGTTCATAGAGATCTCAAACCAGAGAACATTCTCATTATGAATGATGTTGCGAAGATTGCTGATTTCGGACTTGCCAAGTTAGCTGGAGTCACCTCAGTCAAAACCAAAACAGGAGTTCTTTTGGGAACTCCACACTATATGTCTCCAGAGCAAATATTGGGCGACACAATCTCTGTGGCTACGGATGTATATGCCCTTGCCTGCATCCTTTACGAAGTCTTCAATGGTGCTCCTCCTTTTGCAGGCAAAGATACAGGAGCAATACTGAGTGCGCACTTGAAAGCCCCTATTCCACCCATCACGAAAGCTCCATCACAACTAAAATACGTCTTGCAGAAGTGCTTGTCGAAAGAAGCTGAAGACAGACCTTCCCTTCCCCAATTGAAACAGACGCTCGAGGAATGTAATGGCTTAAATATAAATGAAACCCTCGTTCTTCCAGGACGTCATGTGCCTCAAGAGACAGTTAAAAGAAAAACTGACCAGGTATCCAACCGTAGTTCACAAAGATGGCTCATCGGTTTGTTCATGATTTTTTCAGTGGTTTGCCTCCTGCATTTCGTACCCTCGCCAGAACCCAAACGATTGGCTTTACAGCCTGTTGAGTTCGTTGGCATGGATTGCATTGTGAAAGGCCAGACCACACCAAACATCTCATTGAGCTGCAAGATAGCTCAAAAGAATAAACCTTCGAAACAAATCCAGACAACAAGTGATGGCCTGGGACAGTTCAGTTTTTGCCTGCGGAATTTGCGCAGACAAAAACTTGTTGAAGTGACAATAAAGTCAAGAAGCGGAGAAAACTCAGTTAGTTTTACTCCTCCTCCAATTGCGTTGAAATCCTGGCGACTGTTGTACGGAGGTCCCAATTTTGCGAGAGTAGACATGCTCATGAGCCTACCTGCAAAGTGGAAAGTCGTCCTGCTCAATCCCAGTGATAACAGCCTATTGGCCACTCAGGAACTCCCCCAAAAGAGTGAGCGGATTGACTTGCATATCCCCTTCATTCAAAAAATAACTCCTCATGAGCTTGTTGCCTCAATTCGGCTAGGCGATACAGAGATTGTGAGACAGGCTCTCAGTACAGGCTTTCAACAGCTCTCATTACTCTTGCTAAGGGACAATACGCCAGGAGATGTCTTCCGTATAGAAACGTCAATGGTAGAAACAGACTCTCACCTAATCGTGGCAGACACTGGCGGTTTTCTTCTTGGTTATTCACTTAATGAAATCAACTCGCCGCCTTTTCATCCAAACCGTCCGACTTGGATAAGAGCTCTTCCCTTGCTCGCAAATGGCCAACATCCTGTCATAGCAGCAGTACCAATCAAGGAAGTCATGAGTCTGATGTTGTTACGGAATGTCTCAGGAGAAAAGTGCTCCGTGGATTTCATCACCTTTTCTCCATCGCAAATAAAGGGAGAGCAATTCAGCAAAGAAGAGCCATTCACAAGAAACAGTAAGAGATTGCGAGAGTTTAATAAGATCAACTCTTTGAAGATACAAAAAAGACAGGAAACACTGCCCTACATATTGTCTCCCATTTCACGTTATATGAAACCCTACATTTATGTTCTTTGTGATGGTCCTAATGGTAAACAAGCCTTGTTCGTGTACAACATCAATACAGGCTCAGCACATGCCACTTTAGAG
>CAZXTJ010000284.1:0-10391 GCA_964643655.1 uncultured bacterium | reverse complement strand
GGGTATGGTCGCTCCCCTCTCCGAGCCAGCAAAACTATCTTGGTCCAAAGAATTCAAATTGCCCAACTTGGATGATTTTGATAGAGCTGAACTTGCCCTTACCTTCACTCGTTTCGACAATGGAATCATTCGAGTAATCGTCAATGGTAAACTGAACTTGTGTCTTATTGGTGACCGCAATGTCATTCCACGATCGAACCCCTTTCAAAGAGTGCCCATTGAAGTACTGAGAGAAGGTAAAAACCGATTGACCTTACGCTTTGAACAGGTAACGAAAGAACATATCAATGATCGTGTCGTCCTCCAGAAGTGCCTTCTGCGCTTATTGCGCCCCATGGACTGAGAAGATGCGGCGGTGTAGGCTTAAGCTATGAAAAAAAGCACCATCATTGATGGCAAGTATGAGGTTTTGAAAAAGATCGGCGAAGGTGGAATGGCTTCAATCTACCTTGGTAGAGACTTATCCACTTCAGAGGAAATCGTCATCAAAGTTGCCACCATTACCAGCAAAACAAAAGGATTCTCCCTTCGTCGCTTCAAACGAGAATTCAGCCTTTCTGCACGAGTGCAGCATTCAAACATCATCAATCAGCATGCCTTCGGTAAATTAAGTGAAAACACCTATTACACTGTAATGGACTATGTTAAGGGCCAGGATCTTTCTGAGCTAATCGATGAGATTGGAAACCTAGAGGAACGGCAAGTCCTCCACATTGCTCTGCAAACAGCCAGAGCACTCAAGGTTTTACACG
The DNA here is from genome assembly GCA_964643655.1 of uncultured bacterium. Taxonomy (GTDB): domain Bacteria; phylum Muiribacteriota; class UBA6191; order CAZXTJ01; family CAZXTJ01; genus CAZXTJ01. The sequence goes on along the minus strand of CAZXTJ010000284.1, from coordinate 9,639 downwards.
AAGCCGAAGTCATCCATCGTGATTTAAAACCTGCCAATATCATGGTCAGGGAAAAATCTACTGACAACTTGTATGAACCAATCATTATGGATTTTGGCCTGGCAAGAGCAATAGACCTGACTGCCCTCACTGAGACGGGAACAATTCTGGGTACTCCAGTCTATATGGCTCCTGAGCAAACTCAGGGGACCTCTGTGGACCATCGCAGTGACATATACCAACTGGGTGCAATTATGTTCGAATTACTCACAGGAAAGCCTGCTTTTGATGGCCATACGATTGCCGAACTCTTATCCAACATCCTCGAGCAAGAAGCGCCAAAAGTATCTGACTTTACGAGTATGTTTTCACCCAAATGGGACAATCTCGTCGCGCGTTGTTTGGAAAAAGATCCAGACCTGAGATACCAGAGTGCAGGCGAGCTAATCAGAGCCCTAGAGGACCTAGTTAAAGACGGCGTGAACCTTAGCGAGAGCAAAGCCATGGTCGACATCAACGACAATACTGATGGCGCTCCCACTCCCTCCTTGTCAACTCAATCTACAATGAGTGTCTTACCAGCACAAAACAAATCCTTGTTGTTAGCTGCCGTGCTGGGACTGACCTTGGCTTTTTTGGTCTTTTCATTTGCAGCAAAAGAAAAAGAGGGTTTTGATTGCCTGGACTTGAAGATATCGACTTCAGTCAACGAGATGACTCTTTCTTGGCAGAGCTCCACGCCTTACCCGACGGTTGTTCAGCTTTTTTCGCCTTTTTATCGCCAAGTCAAATCAACGCGAGGAGGCAAGACGACCAAACACAATCTGATTGTCACTGGTTTGGCAGAAGGTACTCCTCACACTTTCAAGATTTTGTATCCCAATGGTGAAATGTCTCTGCCTCAAAAAGCTACTACGAAACGCTTTCAAGTTTCTTTATATGAAGCAAAAGTGGCAAAGAACAAAATCACTCTTTGGTGGAATTCTTCACCTAGACCTCTCAAATACACAATCAAAACAAAACCAAACTCCTTCACTACAAGTTTGTCAAAAGATACTGAGATAGGCACTCTTGCTGTTTCCCTCATTGGCCCTTCGCGAAAACTCAAGAACCTCGAGTTTAAAGCCCATTTTCCCAATAAAAGAATCAAAACATTCACATTGAGAGAACTTCTTCGTGCAGACGTTGATATTTTCAACCAAACCCTTCGTGTCATTCCTGCACAAAATGTATTGGATGACATTCCCAGGGTGGCAGGCGTTGCTCCAGCAGCTTTCTTCAAAAAACTATCCAATGGAGATGCTGGCCGAGGACCAATCATCCGCCAAGAGAAAGGAGAAAAGCTAACGACTCTTTTCTCTAGTCTGATGAATGACTATCCTTCTGCATTCAAAATGATACCGAGAGTATGTCGTTTATCCTCTCTTGTTCTCTCTACCCGTATACTGCCCCTTGCTGAAAAAGCACGATTTGATCAAGCTCTCAATCCCATAATGGCCATCCATGCCTTTTGTGCCTATGAGACCCACCACATGAAACCCTACTCTCTTCCAGACAGAGGAGGTTTTTCATTTGCAGCCAAACCTCTAAGAGAAACCTGTGATGAAGTGGTGATTGAAGAAAGAGATAAGGACAATCCTTTGCGCCTTGGTATACCAATGCCCGTCCGAGCACCGGCTCAAAAGTACTGGTCAAAGAAATTCATCATCAATGATTTGAAGAAATATGTGGAGGCAGAACTTGCCTTTGATTTCTTGGGTTTCGACAATGCGAGGTTGTGGATTCGCTTCAACGGAAGTTTGGAGCTTCAGCTTCTTGGACATCGTGCTCTCATACTAAAAGGATTAAAGCCCTATCAACGTTTTCCTTACGAAGTCTTGCGTCAGGGTGAAAACACCTTGGAACTTCGATACCAATATCTATCCAGAGGTCACATGGATGCGCAAATTCACTTACGTCGCTGTGTTTTGCGTTTGTATGAAGGTGACGCCTGAGGTGGTTCTATTTTTTCTACCTTGCCTGGAGTGAGAGCGTAAAAGAGCCATGAGAGCTGCACAGGAGTCTTGAAATAGATGTCCCAGTAATACTCACCTCGACTACGTTTTAATTTCATCGAGTAGTCGGCTGTAGCGACAGAATCTCCAACAGTGAAGGAAATCGGTTTTTCATGTAGATGACCATAAATCCAGTTTTTAAAGGGATGTCGTTTACCTTCTTTTACTATCATCCTCGAACCAGCTTTATTACTTCTCTTGATCCACTTGACCTCAATTGGACGAGGCTGTAGGAACAAAGATGAAAGAGTCATATGGTGCACCTGGGGTTGTCTTTTGGGTAGCGCCAATCGCATATAGGCCCTTATGGCTGATAGCGGAACTGAAGAACCAAAGATGTGTACTCGCAAGGAGCCTCGTACTTTGGCTGCGTCAGCCTTTACTCGCTCAACGAGCTGTCGCTGCTGATTATGTTTACGTGACAACCAAGCAGCCGTGCCCATAGCCATTAAGGTACCTACCAAAACCCAAACAACGAGTAGCCATTTGCGCAAACGAAGCAACAAGTAAGCTGGTCGCCTCTCTGCTGGACTACCTGCCAAATGGCCCAACAACAAAGCTGCCCCCAAAGTAGGAATATAAAGATAAAGGGGTAACTGTGTGCACATACAGGTTGGAGCAGTAAAAAGAACTATCCAATATGCCAAAAAAGGTGCAGCCGTGGCTTTGCCAACAACTCGCCACAAAGCCCAGACAATGGCGCCGGCTGCTGCAGCTAACGCCATCAAAGTGGGCAGCGTGACCATCATGCCATAGGGAATGATAGTGTGACTGAGTAACTGGATGAGTGCCAAAATGGACTCAAAAAAACGACCTGCTGCATGGAGGAAAAAACCCTCTGTCCCAGGAGGATGAAAATAAAAAGATGCTGGAGGTAGTTGAGAGACTCCCGGCAGTGTGGAGCGATAAAGAACAGAGAGAATGACGGGAACGAAAAAAGGAAAAGGCCAAAGTGTAAAACGACGTTCCTGGTGAACCAACCTATCCCAGGCAACGAGAATGAGCGGAAAGACTACGGATTGCTCTTTACAGCCAAGAGCCAAGATACAGAAAAAGATGGAAAGGACGTACCAGAGCCAGTCTCCATCATCTCGGTACTTGCCATAAGTGTAAAGAGTCAACAGTAAGACAGTAGCTACACAGACTTCAGTTCGTCCAGACACCCAACTGACGGCCGCAAAAGAAGGTGTGTGAAAGAGCAACAAAATTACGGCCCAGCTGGCTACACGCTTTGAACCAGTGATACGCAGACCGACCACATAGAGTAAACAGAGATTGGCCAAATGAAACAAGACATTGACCAAGTGATAACCAAATCCATTGAGACCAAAGAACATAAACTCAACTTTGAACAAAGCAACGAGCAAGGGACGAAAGTAATAGGCAACTGGCCGCTCATAGCCCTTGGGAAGATAACCATCCTGTGTAGCACCTGCCCCGTGGAAGAAGGATGTGCCCAAAGAATCTAAGCCCCAGTCAGCTTGCTGAGCATTATAGATGTTGGTGTAATCATCCATATGCAATCCAGCACCCAGGGGAAGAAGGAGAAGCAACAAACCAAGGGCCAACAACCACTTTGGCGGCAAACCAACGAGTTGCGACCTCTGCTCAGCTGAATTATCTGTCACTTCTGGCACATTCACTCCTTCAGAACATCTTACTCTCATATGCTCGGTCAACTGTCACGACTTTTTGACTCAGCTTCACGAACATAGCTCCCGATGTTTATTCTAGATACAGTTCGAACAAAAATAACCTTTTATTAGCATTTTTTGGTTCGATAGAGAGCTGGGCCCCCGGGTGAAAAGAAGAAGAGAGTCCAGCAAGAAAAGGAGTACAAAGTGAAGACAAGGATTTCCGACGGTGTTACATTACTCGGTCGCTACGAACCCTGTGATTGCGGTTCCTATGTCCTTCACAATAATGGCGAGGCGGTCATCGTGGAAATGCCGCCTTGCCGAACCGAGATGCGTAATCCCTGGCGCGACGCAAAAATATTCATCGAACGAAATCAACTCAAACTAAAAGGCCTCCTAGTGACCCACGCCCACCGTGATCACACGGCAAGCTACAATCGCTTCCGCCTTACCTTCCCCAATGCCCCTCTTTACCTTCACTCCTCTTTCAAACACAAACTTGGGACAGGTATAAACGAAGTGTATTTCTCCTCACCAGTCCTACACCTCGATGTAGGCGGAGAACTATTGCTCGTAATTCACGCACCCAAACATTCGCCAGAAGACCAACTCATCTTCTTCAAAGGTACTGTCTGCACTGGAGACTGGTCTTTGGGCCAAGCCCCCGACTGCAACAACTACGTCTCAGCGGAACAGAAGGTAAAGACACTGGCTTTCGTCCGCCGTTATCTCATGAAACTTCGCTATTTTGTCCACACAGCCTATTCAGCCCACGCCAACGAGTTGCGCCGACCTATCAGTTTCTGGGATATGCTCACGGAAATGGAGACTTACTGGAGTCCCTACGTTTCCAAAGCAGCCTGATTAGCCAACGCCCTCTCTTTTGTCGATGGTGTATTAAAGAGAGGCCACAACTGTGAATTCAAAAAGACATTTCAAATTGGCTGCAATATTTCTGTCCGCCTTCTGCCTATCCGTCACATTGCAAGTAGCTACAGTTTGGGCACATGACAAAGTCATCCTCATAGAAAAGGACTCAACGAGCACGACGAAAACCATAACCATCGATGGTCGAGTCACATACAAGATGACCTGGTACAAAGACGGCAGACCCCCAAAAGGCACTGCCACTGAAAGTGCCCAAACGGTCCCTAGTGTCACTACCGTTGGTGGAGTAAAACTCGAGACAGAGGCACAGGCACGTGGACGTATCCTTGCCCTGCGAGGCACTCCATACAAGAAAGGCCGTTCTTCAGCTAACGGTGCTTCTTGTGCAGGATTTGTTGCACTGGCACTTCGGCGCTTCGGCATTGGGGCACCAGAGAGTAGCGTGAAAGCACTTTGGGGTTTCGGACGTGCTATTTCACTGGCCCAAGTTAGACTAGGTGACGTCCTCTTTTTCGCCAACAGTCCATCTCGTAAAAGACCAGATTTCGCTGGTATTGCCATCTCATCAAAAGAGATGTTTTACATGTCTGTAAAAGGTGGTAGAGCAAGGATTCAAAACATATCCAATTCTTGGTGGAAAAGCATCTTTGTTGGTGGAAGGCGAGTCATTGAACGTCGCTCATCAGGCCACTACGTTGTCAAACCAAAACCATCTGACGCTGACAGCAAAGGCAACAGTCAACGCCAGCGTGGCTTAGCCTCCTTTTATGGTCGCGAAGCAAATTCAGAATGGACTGCAAGTGGTGAACGCTTTCAACCTTCTGCCCTTACGGCAGCTCACCGAACCCTACCGATGGAATCAATGGTCAAAGTGACCAACTTACGCAATGGACGCTCAATCGTAGTGCGCATTAATGACAGGGGTCCCTACATCGATGGCCGCATCATAGACCTCACCAAAACTGGTGCTCGGAAGCTCAATATGGTTAGCAGTGGAGTGGTTCAAGTCGAACTTCAGGTGCTACGCTACGGTGACGGTAGTCGTTGATGACCCAAGCTTGAATGTGGGTACCATATGCCTGAGAAATCTGTCGTAGAACGAATAAAATCAATGCTCGACTCGCCCAAAAGTCGAGACCATGACCACCTTTGGACAGATGTTTCTGAACTCGGCGAATTACTGGCTGTTCTCGAAAGAACCAAACATAAGGACTATCGCCAGCGTTATGCTTGCCACACAGCCCTTTATGCTCTCGCCACAAACAGCCAGGCTCCTGAAGTAGTGCAAGCCATCATCGATGTTGTTGGAAAGACCAAAACGAAACAAGACAAAGAGAGTTTACTCATGGGTATACAATTCCTCCCTAGCTATGCAAATGCGGACCCCATCCTCGAATTGGTCAACGACAAGAAGGTTGGCTACACAGCCATCGGAGCTCTCTCAACAACTTCCGACCCACGTGCAGAAGCTGCCGTCATTAAAGCGTTAGAAAAAGGAACCTTTGCTTTTCCAGCAGCTGAAACTTTAGCAAAAATTGGTACAGTTGCTGCTATTCCTGCATTGCTCAGGGCAATAGAAAATGGCAATAATTTCTTGAAACGAGCCGCCTTGAATGCCCTCAGACGTATTGATGGTGCAAATCATGTAGAACTCTTCATCAAAATATATGAAGCTGAGCGCAATGCAGATGTGCGCTGGCATTGCATTGCTGCCTTGAGAGACCACGGCAGTCTAGAGCACGTCGGTATAGTTGCTGAACGTCTTGCGAAGATTGCCAAGAAAAAAGGACGCAAAGAGGAGTACGCAGGGGGGCCACTAATAGCACCCAAAAACATCGTCCACATCAGCCACCGTTCCGATGAAGAGTACGCAACAGAGTTCACTCTAGGTGTCGAATTTATCAAACGTGTAGGCGGAGATGAGGCCGATAAATTCTTCAAAACCTTGGAAAAATTCAAGGACCGCCTTTTTGAATCTGAGCGAAAGTTACTGATACATTTGGGATTGCTTCAAAAGTAAAGCTCTCACCACTCAGCTGTCTTTGGACTCGTCAATCTGCCACCACTTTTTATGATGAATGCAGTGCAGTTTGGGCAGATCTTTCGTGAGACTCCCAAGGCTTTAGGTTTGAGGCCCCATTTACGAGCTTTACGCAGAGCTTTGACCTCTGCATGGAGTTTCTTTTCCTTGGCTACAATCTCACCAGTCCTCATGGCTTTTATCTGCTTCCAACTGAGATCGTTTCCACCACAAGAAACAATGGTGCACACGTTTGTTGAAAGGACTGCAGTGGTCCTGCGAGTCTGGGCAAACCTGTCCAACACAGAGTGAATTTCCTTGGCTCGTGCTTCAAGAACCTTCGTGTCGTGCTGAGGCGGTGGGCAATAGAGCAGAAAATCCAAACTGGTAAACCACGATGGATCCACCTCATCGGCTGCTCGAGCAGCAAAGGCGCAAGCAAAAATTAAAAGGAGCGATAAAAGATAACTTCTAGTCATTTTGATATTCATCTAATGCTGCAAACCTCCTCAAGGAGGATACCATAAGCCCGTTGATAAAGTGCGCCCTTCAAACGAGAGTCCATCAGTAGCCTGCTGACGCTACGCTGAGAGTTTGAGGAAATAAGACAGGGTCTGTATTATAACGCACGCCATGGGACACACTTTGTCCTTAGGCAAATGAACTGTTTTCATTTTCACGATGAAAGCTTCTCACAACGCTAAGTGACGAGAATCCCTTATCCTGCTCTTTGCTAAAACTTAGATTCCAAAGGAGCAAGATAATGACATTTGGTTGTTTTGAGCCACCTCTCCCTAAAAATGAGCCTGTTTGTGATTACCGCCCTAAGAGCCATGAGAGAAAACTCCTCGAACAAGAAATGGCAGCAATAGCCCGAAACGAGATAGACATCCCTCTGGTCATAGGTGGAGAACGCGTAAGAACCGGTAACTGCAAAAAGCTTGCTGTTCCCCACGACCATTCACTGGACTTGGGCAAATGTCACCAAGCAGGCAAAAAAATGACAGAATTGGCCATAGATAAAGCGCTAAAAGCACGCAAAGAGTGGATGAATACTCCCTTCGAGCAGAGGGCAGCTATCTTTCTCAGAGCTGCAGAACTAGCCTCTTCAAAGATGAGACACCACCTGAATGCTGTCACTATGCTTTCCCTCAGTAAAACGGTCCATCAAGCCGAGATTGATTGTGTTTGTGAGTTAGTCGATTTCTGGCGCTTCAACGTGCGTTTTATGTATGACATTTACAGAATGCAGCCAGAGAGTTCCAAAGGTCTTTGGAACACAATCGATTGGCGTCCCTTGGAAGGCTTTGTTTTCGCCGTATCGCCTTTCAATTTCGCTGCGATTGCAGGCAACTTGCCATCAGCACCAGCAATGCTAGGAAACACTGTTGTTTGGAAACCAGCCTCCTCAGCAGTTTATCCGGCTTGGATAATTATGAACATACTTGAAGAAGCAGGACTTCCCCCTGGAGTAATCAACTTCCTGCCAGGTCCTGGTGCAACAATGGGAGAATCCATCTTGAAACATCCAGAACTTGCTGGAATACATTTCACAGGTTCCACTGCAACATTTAGAAATATGTGGCAAACAATATCAAAACATATTGAGCCAGCTCGATACTGGCCTCGTATTGTTGGTGAAACGGGCGGTAAAGACTTCGTCTTTGCCCACCCCTCAGCAGAGCTCGAGAGCCTCGCAACGGCTCTCATACGAGGTGCCTTCGAGTTTCAAGGCCAGAAATGCTCAGCAGCCTCAAGAGCCTACATACCCCGTTCTCTTTGGCCATCGTTGAAAAAAGAACTCATTGAAACAGTCTCGCACATTAAAATCGGTGACGTCTCAGATTTTCAGAACTTCATGGGGGCCGTCATTGACGAAAAAGCATTCGAGAGCATTACCAGCTATATCAAAGCCGCCAAAGAAGATAAGAAATGCGAGATAATAACAGGCGGAAACTTTGACTCGAGCAGAGGCTGGTTCATAGACCCCACAATCATTGTCACAGAAAGTCCCAAGAGCCAAACTATGGTCGAGGAGATATTCGGTCCAGTGTTAACAGTGTTTGTTTACGAGGATGATGCGTTTGTGGAAACACTGGAGCTTTGCAATGATACGTCCCCGTACGCTCTCACAGGTGCAATCTTTGCTCGGAACAGGCAGGCAATACAAATTGCCAAAGAAATACTCAGAGAAGCAGCTGGCAACTTCTACATCAATGACAAACCAACAGGCGCAGTCGTCGGTCAGCAACCTTTTGGGGGAGCTAGAGCCTCGGGAACAAATGACAAAGCAGGAAGCCTTCTAAATATGCTGCGATGGGTTTCACCAAGAACAATAAAGGAAACCTTCAGTCCACCTACAGACTTTCGCTACCCCTTCATGGAATAGCCATCGTTGTAAATGAGCTTCAGATAGCCTTACGCAGCTTGGCAACTTCTACCGGAGTCAAGCCGTCAAAACTGCTCCCCATGATGACCGACGAAGAGATTGCTGATGTAACAGGCAAAAAAAGCTTAGATAATACCCACTTGGCTCATATTTTTTACATACGCAGCCAGCGAAATTAGCAAGCTCTACTTTTAATAGAAGAAGATGTCCAGCAGATCCCAACCACGCATGTAGAAAGCGACGAATACACATGCTGCTACGTAACAGGTGGGGAATGCCCAACGAGAGTAACGTTCGTAGACGTCTATCTCTGCACGGATTTTCTCTGCTTCTTCCTCGAGACGTTCTTTCTCTTCTTCGTCTTCAGTCTCTTTCATCTCTTCTTCACACTCTACTGCTTTGTCTTCTTTGGCAGTGACAATGATACATTCAACGAGGATGAGGAAAAGGGTCAGATAAGCCAAGTTGAACATCTGATCGAGGATGGTCATTATACCCACGTTGGGAAGTGGATCAGAGAAAGCGAGCTGCAAGAATACCTCTGTGAGCAATGCACCAATGATTGTCGAAAATCGTGCGTCCACATATTCGACGGCCAGGAAGAAGATGAGGAAGGTAGACATGATGACGAGCAGGATGGGTGGCAGTACTTTAAAGAGGAAGAATGATGGT
>CAZXTJ010000283.1:0-10402 GCA_964643655.1 uncultured bacterium | reverse complement strand
TGGCTCTATTGAACAAGCGAAAGGCAAGAGGAGATCTCGTCATCTACGTCTCGGACAACGAGTCATGGGTTGATAGCAAGGCTTCTCGAGGAACGGCAACAATGGTCGAATGGCGCCGTTTCCAGCAGAGAAACAAGCAAGCCAAGCTCGTCTGCATTGACGTACAGCCTTACAGAACGGTTCAGGCCACAGAGAGCGAAGAGATTTTGAACATCGGAGGTTTCTCCGACAGAGTTTTCGAAGTAATCGACCGCTTTGCTTCCGGAACCTTGGGAGCCGACCACTGGGTCGGTGAGATCGAAAAGACAGAACTAGTGGACAGTGAGGATGGCCAGGAGGCCGCGGCCGAAGAGCCTTTAACGAGGCTCAATTGACCCTCTGGCCGTCCTCACGGCCCCTTAGATAGATAACAGTTCATTGAAATTTGAATACGCTGGTGAGTAGCTAAACGGCTTAGCGTCCGCCTGTTAAGCGGGTGTATGTGGGTTCAAGTCCCACCTCACCAGCCAGTTCCGAGCAAGAGTAGCTCAGCTGGGAGAGCGCCACGTTGCCATCGTGGAGGTCGCGAGTTCAATCCTCGTCTCTTGCTCCAATATCTTCACTTTCGGATACGAATGCCGTCGGGACTACACCCTGATAAGGTCGTGGTTCTGGGTTCGAATCCCAGTGGCCGCTTTACGTGCGGTCATAGCTCAACGGTAGAGCACGAAAACGTCTCGGCACTTCTTGTCGTATCCTAGTTTTTCCAAAGTGGAGTTTGGGAATGCTGCTGTGAGTACATCTAGGGAATGTTCTTCTCTCAGTTGATACTGGTCCCGATCTCCGCCCTTAATTATCATGCGACGTTGGCAGAGCGGCTAATTGCAGCGGGCTGTAAACCCGAGTCCTCACGGATACGGTGGTTCAAATCCATCACGTCGCACCACTAATGGAAAACAAATCGTGGGGGTGTGGTGGAATGGTATACACGGCGGGCTTAGACCCCGTGAGGTCACCCTCGTGAGAGTTCAAATCTCTCCACCCTCACCACCTTTTTCTGCTGGAGTGGTGGAATGGCATACACAGCGGGTTGAGAGCCCGTGGGCCAAATGGCCCGTGAGAGTTCAAATCTCTCCTTCAGCACCACTATTTTTAACAAGCAACTCCATCGTATGATGGAAATAATCGTCCTCAGGAAAGAGGAATGCTCATGAAAGACGAAAACGATAAAGTCAGTTTTATTGAAAAAAGTGAAGCTGTCAGTTTACTGCCAGCTCGTAATAACAAAGGTAAACCGATTACGATTGTTGCTACGAAAGAAATCCGTGACGGTTTTGACAATACCTGTATACAGCAAGCACTCAACGCTCGTTCTGCGCCAGGTGTTGTAGATCTCGTTCTCAATCCCGACGCCCATGGAGGTTATGGAGCCCCCATTGGGTGTGTTTTGGCATCTCCGACACATATTTATCCAGGTCCAGTTGGAGTGGACATCAAATGTTCCATGAGCCTGCTGCAGCTAGACGTTCCAGCAGAAGAGATTAACGACAAAAAAGTTCGTCGAGCCATCATCAATGCAATTGGCGAACGTGTTCCCACAGGTCCAGGTCGTGACCAACGTTCAGTAAGCAAGTCTCGTCGTGTCAGTGACGAGGAAGGTGCGAGAGCTGCCATTGAAGGAGCTAGCCCTGCAGTTTGTGAAGCCCTGGGTATTCCCAAAGAGTGGGCTGAACGTTGTGAAGATGCTTTTCACCTTGGTCACGATGATACAACAGAGGCTTTGGCCAAACGTTTGACCCTCCTTCGTGAAACTGGTCAGTTCAGAAAATTCTCAGACAAAGTAAAACAACTTGGCACTTATGGTGGTGGCAACCACTTTGGAGAGGCCAATGTTGTTTCTATTGGAGAAGACGAACGTTCTAAAAAAACAGCTGAAGTTTTTGGTCTTTTCGATGGAAAAATCGCATTTTTGTCACACTGTGGTTCTCGTGGATTTGGTTATCAGCTGGCTACGGGTCAATTCAAAAAACTTTTGGAAAAATTCAACAAATGGAATATTCCACTACCAGGTAATGACCGTGAGCTCGTTTACGCTCCTTTGGGAACACCTGAAGCCGATGATTATCTCGATGACATGGCGCTTGGAGGCAACTTCTCGACGGTAAACCATATGCTCATCAATGCACTCATTCTCGAAGCATTTCAAGAGGTAATTCCCGGAACGACAGGTCACCTCGTTTATTACATTAGCCATAACATTGCGCGAAAAGAGATTCTCGACAATAAACAAATGTGGGTTCATCGAAAAGGAGCAACAAGAGCATTTCCAGCAGGTCACTTTGCCCTCAAAGAGACTCCTTTTTATGAAACAGGACACCCCATTTTGCTGCCAGGAAATCCACGCGATGGATCTGTCGTCATGGCTGCCAACGAAGGTGCAAGATTGAGCTGTTATTCTGTCAATCACGGTGCTGGTCGTGCTATTGGTCGAAAAGAAGCTTTCCGTACTTTGGATCAAAAGACAGTAGATGCACAGTTTGCTGAAGATGATATTCTAACGAACTGTCGTCAATATCCAATCGATGAAGCACCAGCAGCTTACAAAAATTTCGCAGAAGTGTTACGGTCAGTAGAAGAAGCTGGTTTGGCATCGACAATTGCTCGATTAAAAGCTCGATTTGTCATCAAAGACTTTGAAAAGAAGGAAAAGAAGAGAAAGTGAGGCAAAAGTGGTAATCATCGATGGTGCAATGGGAGAAGGCGGCGGCCAAGTATTACGCACATCATTAGCCTTATCTCTCGTCACTGGAAAACCCTTTACCATCGAAAACATCCGTGCCGGGAGAAAAAAACCAGGACTGATGCGCCAACACCTCACAGCCGTAAAAGCAGCCAAAGAAGTTGGTGGAGCAGACGTTGATGGAGCTGAACTCAAATCAACTAAACTCGTTTTCCATCCAGGTGAAGTCAAAAGTGGCGATTACACTTTTTCCATAGGTTCTGCTGGCAGTGCGACTTTAGTGTTACAAACAGTGTTACCTCCTCTGTTGATTGCTCATGGAGAATCTCACCTCACTCTTGAAGGTGGTACTCATAATCCATGGGCACCACCATTTTGTTTTTTGCAGAAAACCTTCATTCCCACAGTCAACCGAATGGGAGTGAAGATTGACGCCAGACTGCTGGCTCATGGATTTTACCCAGCTGGTGGCGGCAAATTTGAAGTAGATATCAAACCGGCAAAAAAACTCAAACCATTCGATTTGGTCACTCGAGGAGAAACCAAAAGCATAAGAGGACGATGCATTCTCGCCAATTTGCCCATGCACATTGCTGAACGAGAGCTCTCGATATTGAAGAAAAAACTCAAACTGAACGACGACGAGGCAAACATAGAGTTCGTCAAAGATCCACGAGGTCCAGGCAACGTGCTCATTGCTGAAGTTGAAACAGAAGAGTTGACTGAGCTTTTCATATCTTTCGGAGAACGTGGTGTCCGTGCTGAAGCTGTGGCAGAACGTGTGAGCAAAGATACTCGCCGCTACTTGGCAAGTGATGCTCCTGTAGGTGTTTATCTGGCCGACCAACTATTGATTCCGCTGGCTATGGCTGGTAGTGGTTCTTTCAAAACATTCGGACTGACAAGTCACTCAAGGACGAACATCGAAGTCATCCAGAAGTTCCTCGATGTAGATATTCAAATCGAAGGTGAAAAGGGTAAAGGCTGGTTGGTGAAGGTAGCTTAATCCTTCTTCTGTTGCTCTGTGTTGCCAGTTCCACAAAGGTAGAGACATTCTCTATAGGCAATATTTAGTCTTTTGTCTATTAACACGAGATGTGTCATGAAAAAACTGTAGAACCAGGTCAAACCCATTAGACCAAAAGCCAACAGCCCAAAAAATATGACGGATATTTGCGGCAAAAATCCATATTCAACTGCACAAAGAAAAAGAAGGAATGTGAGTATGGATGTACTCGCAAGCAAAAACTTCGTTCTGCCTTGTCCATGTTCGATTTGTAAATCAGCCACATATTGTTGTGAAACTAGGCCACCACAACCAAAGACGGCGCATTTGCCATTGTATTCCCAGCACTCCTCATGATGGAGGGTGTGACAAAGACGGCATTTGACCACTGTACTGTTGGAAAGTTCTTCGCCACAGACCAAACAATGCTCGTTCTTATCTGTTTGTTCAACAGGCAATGGCTGTTCCTTGACTACCCTATCCAAATCAGAAACTACCTTGGCTGTTTTTTGAGTAAGCTTGGCAACTCTCTGAGTGAGCTCTTCTACCTCTTCCATTTCTTTTCCAGAAGTTTTGACAAGAACGGGATTAGAGAGGAAACACCTTGAGCCATCTGCAAGCAAAGCAGCTACCCACACAAAGGGCATCTTTCCCACACCACTGCCCTGACATATTTCCAAACTCTTGATGTTGTCGAGCTGCAGCCAATCTTCATCTTTGAAGAAAGAGTACTTTCCCAAAAGGAGCAGCTCACTGTGCACAATTCCTTCATCAATCTTAAAGGTCATTTTTCTCTTGAGGGCAAGAGAGATAAATCCCAAAAGGAGGATCAGAATTGAGTAACAAAACAAAAACGGCAGAATGACGTAGTCAGAGATCATCACAGCCCAATCGAGCCAGTGATAATTGTATTTAAGGACGATTTCAAAGGCGAAAACTTTGTAGAGACCATTGAGCACTGGCTGAAAGAGCACAAAAATCAGGGGGACGACGGGATCGAGAAGAGGTCTGATGACTGTGAAGTCTGTCTTTTCTTGAAGAGAGAGCTGGGGACTAACTTGGAGATCTTTATTTTCTTGTCCCACAACTTTTTAACCAAGCTCAGCTTTTGAGTTGGTTCTCTTCCTGAGCGACATCCTCTAAAGTAACTCCTTCGAGGAGTTTCTCTGTGACATCATTGATACGATTCCAAAGCCCTAGCATTGGGCAAGTATTGGATCTCTCACAGGCAGAAGGTTCTTCCGAACAGCTTGAAGGTGCCAAAGGCCCTTCTAGAGCCAATAGAATCTCTTTGATATTGATGTTTTTAGGTGACCGAGCAAGGGTATACCCACCACCAGGGCCACGGATACTCTTCACGAGACCTGCTGATCTTAGGGAAGTCATTAGAGCATGAAGATATTTTCTGGATATATTCCTGCTGTCAGAGATCATCTCCATTGAAAGAGGATGGCCACCATCTTGGCTTGCCAATTCAATCATGGCACGCAAACCGTAACAACCTTTGGTCGTTATTCTCATTAATCGAGCCTCGTCAACCTTCCCCCTTGGATTGACCCCCTAATCAAAAGCTATCTTGGCCCTAATATAGGTCTCATGTCAACGGGAAATGATAGCTTTAGCTATGTACACATCGGCACCAGAGAGCTCCTCTTGATCCAAATGGGCTGGTAGGACCCATTTAACCTCCCGATGTTCTCTGAGATCTAGCCTGCCAGCGGCAATTGTTGTCTCGAAGGCACATAACCTTATGTCAAAGGCCTCATATTGGTGATCGACCATCATAAATGGCGTTGGCTCTGTTATTTCTATATCCAGCTCTTCGCGTATCTCGCGACAGAGGCAATCAGACAACCCCTCTCCTTGCTCGGCCTTTCCTCCTGGAAACTCCCAAGCAGGGCCTCCGTGAGCAGAATGTTCTCTCTCGGCAATCAGAATCTGCCCCTTTTCGTTTGATATGATGGCCGCTGTGACGAGAAGGAATCTCTTCCCATCAAGAGCATATTCGACTCTTTCAACTCGTTTAAATGCAGAAGCTTTGGAAATTCGGTCTTTATTCAGTGTCTGTTCACAGCGTAGACACACTTGCAGTTTGTCTTCGAAAACTCTGCCTTCAGCTGAATAGAAGCCGCAGGACTCACAGAACCCCTGTGAGCGCGCACGAAAATAGTCGTCATTTTTGTCATTCCGCAGATTTAAAAAGTCAAGAGCCGTCATCTATCCTCCGCTTTCGCCTATTGAGCCAATGGTATCATAGAGAAAAGTGGAGGCCTGCATGATCCGTATTATTCTGAGTTTGTTTCTCTTTTTCTCATTGACTTGCACTCTTTCCGCTGCTGAAGCTTATCGAGGCACCTTGCCGACTAATCGATATGAGGTTGCAAGTTTGGTCAGCAATCTTTTGCGACTCAATGGCCAAGCTCCAACTCCTGCAGTGGTAAGGCGAATGGACCTGAGCAACGTACCAGCCGACAAGATTGCAGATGTAGGTACAGTCGTCCATCTAGGATTGTTACAGCTCATCGATGGTGAGTTTTATGGCGACAAAATGGTCACTCGTTATCAGATGGCCATGATAGTCAGTCAGTTGTTGAGCAAACTTGGCGTTCCTCGCCTTCCCATCGACTCACCACCACATCCAATAGATGTATCAGTAGAGTTCAGAAGACGAGACAACGTCTTAAGGGTTCTCTCTTTGGGGTATATGGATCTCGAAGAGAATGAATTCAGAGGTAATTACCCTACCAGCCGATACGCTTTGGCGGCTATTGGTGCTCGTTTCGCCGAAAGACTCTCTATGAAGGCTCAAGCTTTTGAAATGAAGTTCAAAGACGTACCAGGTTCCTCACCATATAGACGAGCAATCCAAATTTGTTATGCCGTTGGTTTGATGACTTTACCTGGACAGAAAAAGGTCGTATCAGTGGGAAAAAGCAAAATAACGTCTAAGAGCGCTCTTCCACCTGTCTCTGAAGAGAGAAAAAAGAACAATACGGTCATTCGCGATTTACACAAAGACGTAAAAGATTTGGTCAGCCGCCACGCCATTTTGAAAACAAAGTTGGTCAATATTGCCAATCGCTTTGAATTGGGTGAACCATCGGCTCCTAGATTTCTCGAACCTCTCGATGAAGAGTGGATTGCCATCAATCTGCGTCTCATCGAGATTTTGAGTAACTTTAACAATTGGCTTGCTCAAGGACGTGAAGCCCTCTCACCAACACAGAGGAGAGCTGTAAAAAAAGTACACTCTATTGCTCTACAACTTGCCCAACAAATGCAAGAAGCTCGCTGGCGGCTGAGGACCTTTTTCAAAATGCGCCGAGAAGGTAAAAAAACAAAACGCCGGCCCAATTTGTTCCGCAAGGATGACTCGAAATACGACATTATCAGTCCAGGTTATTAACCAGCGATCACAAACGTGCAGCTAATTGTATGAACTTCTATCGATTTCACTAATTGCCATATAGTGTCGACGGAAATCGTCGTGGTCAGAGGAATTGATTAGGCTACGGTAAGCCTCACTACGAGCCTTTTGTTGCTCGGTTGACTTCGATGGGTTTGATGAAGCACTTCTTGGTCCCATGTGTTTTTCTTGAGTGCTTTCGCTGGCGCTTACTTTAACGGCACCTGATATCATGTTAAAAACTTCAACTGAGAAACGCGCTGAAAATAGTGCAGTTCCCCCTAGGGCCAACATAGTCCCCAAAGGTCCCATGGCCCCCGCAAATGATGCGCAGGCAGCTGCTGCTAACAAACCGCAGAACATTACACCTACACTTGCAATATAAGCTCCGATGATATTTTTTTGAGGTTTCAATCCAAATGCTGCATTACATTGCATCAAGAAGAGCCCATGTGTCAGTAAACCACCAATTACCGCAATGAAAATCGGTCCAACGCCTGCTAAAGGTGCGATATTCGCAAGAAGCGATGATGTTCCAGACAATGCCATTGGAGCAGCCAATGCTGCTGCGACTGGAACGTTAGCAAATAGACTTCTGGGAACAATGGCGAATCTAAAAATGATGAGAAAAATTAATACCGAAGATAGTATTTTCCTGTTAAGAACATTCATAGGAGAACCTCTCTACAAGCAAATCTTGACAAAATAGGATAAGCGCGAGATTTACTACTTTTTCAACACGCTTTCAGCAAGACCTACGCCAAGAGCCTAATTTATGCAAAGAACGGGAAATAGAGGCTCTTTCGACAATCAGCTGACATTCCGAAGTACTGATTTTGATCTATATAATGTCTTGGCTGTAAACAAGCATTCCCAAAATTAGTCCGTCGCCAAATAAAAAAAGACCCCGGCCGAAGCCGGGGTAAATCAGAGTGTGTCGTCAGCGGGTCAAGATTTCATTCAAGATGGTGGCGGCGATGGCACCCTTACGAATGTCGCGCTGTCGCCTTTCACCTTTGTTGAATATTTCGTTTGCTGCACCGGCAATCAGGAATGCATTTCGGCGTCGGACTTTGTCGCGACTTGGTTTATGAATGACAACGGTCTCAGGTGCAGGTTGACCACAGGTGGTAGTTGTTACTTGCCCATGTGTTCTGCCAACTTGGTCATAAGCAGTCTCAGAAGGATAAGTGTGCACAACCTCTACTTGGCGACGTGGTGGTTGATAAACGATCACTTGGCGAGGTGGACAAGGTCGATTGACATTGACATGCACGACTGTGCGCCTGCGTCTACTGCAGACTGGCCTGTGAACAACGCGCCTTCGCTGAATGTGTCTTCGCCTACTAGAACGACAGCGATCGTTGTAAACATGTACCTCACGGTGAACTCTTCGATTTGGTCGACAGGTATATCGATTGTTTCGATGAACCTCTACTCGCTCCACTCGCCTACGGTGACTATTTCTTTGATTACATTTGTTATGTCCAGCTTGGACGGAAGTAGCCAGAAAGAGACCCAAGATTCCCATTAGTGCGTAGTTTTTCATTGTTCGCTCCTTTGAAAAAAATTCTGTTTTTGCCGGTGCGCACAACTTTGTTAGTCGCCTAACCATCAGCCGGGTTACGACATTTGATTGTAAAAGAATGTAAAGAGAGGCTCAGAACTCGTCTAGGAGCGTTGATACGCCCAGAATCACCCTCGTTGGTTGTTCTGAATAATCATTCTCTATACCAGGACGATATTTGCCTGTTTGCACTAGAAACCCCTGAAAACCGTGCTTCTGAGCACCCAAAACATCAAACTCAATGTCATCGCCTACAACGGCTACAGAAGAGGGTTCACCAATACGTAGTTTTTTCAGGGCTGCCGTGAACATGGGGCGAGAGGGTTTACCAAAGACTGGTATCTTCCTACCCAATACATACTCGAAACCAGCTACATAAAAGCCCAAATCAACAACTAGGCTGTCATCGCGGGCGTAATATTTGTTTTTGATGAGAGCAACCACATCTGCGCCATTGTGTACGCGATTCATCACTCTGTTTACTGATGCGTAATCCAGTCCTGCTCCGCCTTCAGCCAAAATGACAACCTCTGGTTCATCAGACAATTCAAAATCGGGAAAACTTTTCTCCAAAGCTGGACTATGCTCAATACTTATTCGACGAACGCCTTTACGCTGCAGGTAACTGGTCAAAATGCTAACAGGTGTCACGAGATCTCGGGCTGTTGCCCCTATCCCCATTGTGGCAAGCTTTTCCAGCACTTCAGACACAGATTTTGACGTTGTGTTGGTCACAAAGACATATGGAATGCTCTTTTCCTTTAGCTTACAGAGAAGTTCTGAAGCTCCAGGCAAGAGTTTGTCACCTAAATACAAGGTTCCATCGAGATCGAATATGTATCCTTTGATTTCGTTCATGCTTCACATGGTCACATGATGTTATAGGCTCGTGCAAGAGGAGCATCTGCAGAAATCCTTGCATTTTTCAAAGTTGCTGATATACTTCTTCGTTCCACTGAACGACCTGTCATATTTACAGAGGGGGATCCTGTGATAAGTCGGGCTATATCTGCATTTGCGCTTCTTTTCTTTGCATTGACTTCCCTATCTTCAGTCCATGCTTTGGACCTAGTCATCAACGAACTCACCTTTTTATCAGCCAATGGCGAAGAGCCTCTTCAGCTTTATGAAGCACTGCCTAATACTTCAGCACCGACTCTCGTTGCACCGCCTCATTGGCAAGGCAAAGGCACTGTTGAACCAGCTGTTTTCGCCAAAGGGAGCGAGATCAGTTTACGAGCAAAAATCAGCACTGATTTGTTGCCCACTGAAAAGCTCGTTTTATCTGCAAGTAGCGAGCTCTTCTCTTTCAAGCCTGTTGAAGTACTCTTTTCAGACTCTACTTCAACAGTAGTAGTTCTGACAGCCGATGGTCCTTTACCCAATAAAGTTGGAGTTTTTAGTGGTGCACTGAGCTGGAGTGCTCGTGAGATAGGCCCATCTCACATACACGAACATCTCCTGGCTCCAACGAATTATCAGCTCTTAACCACCTTCAAGGAGCCCATCAAAGATAATCCTATCTTCAAGGAGATGGTTCTTTGGTCATGTGAATTTGCCCAAGGACTAATGGATGAAAAAGACATTTGTGATGCTCTAATCAGCAGATTGAACAAAACGGGACTCCATTATGGCCGTAGGGGTTGGTCTACCTTTGACATACTCAAAAACAAAGGGGGCATGTGTGGGGGTTGGTGCAAATTC
>CAZXTJ010000282.1:0-10414 GCA_964643655.1 uncultured bacterium | reverse complement strand
CTCTCAACCACTCTTGTCCTTTGATTGGTCTACTCCAATGAGCATCTTTGTCTTCTACCCAAGGTTCCAAAGGAGAAAAGTCTGTCTTCCCTCCTCGCCTCTTCCACTCTCGTTCACGGGCTTTCACATCGACCATGCCCACTCTGAGCACTAAGTTCTTGTCTCTATATGCATAAAGCACTTTGTTACCCCACAAATGAGTGAGACCAGCTATTACACGATCAGAAGTCGGTTTCGTTGCCATATCGGGAGGCCGATAAACCCACAGCAATTCAAGCCCTGCACCTTTGGGACGACAACAAACGAGACCGAAAGCATCGGCAAAAATCCACTTTGAGTTCATCCAGAGAAATTCTGCTGGTCGTGGCTGGCGAAACTTGGAAGCTTCCTCTCCTGCGATGAGGGGTATCTTCACTTTCTCGCAATGCATCTTTGTATAACCTGAAGCATAAGTTCGAGCTTTGTTCGAAAGCTGCCAAAACACTCTTCCCTTTTCGTCAATAGCGCTCTTGGGAATCTGTATGGGCGAAGAGTCCTGACATTTTCCCTTATTTATCATCTTGCTAGTCTTTTGCTCTTTTACAGACAAAAGCGGAGTTCCATCCATATTGGCAGCAAAATCAAGAGAAAGAAGATTGTCGTGGGCACATGAAAAAACAGCACGATGAAAGAGAATTGGATCAGTCTTGAAACTCTTCCGCCACTCTTCTCCTGATGAAGTTAGGAGCAAAGAGTAATCCTGGTTTGGAGAGAGACCTCGAATGACAAAGTCGTATTTTCCTCCGTAGTGAGTTATGACACCTTTGTTTATCGTTGTTTCATCTGTGGAGATTTGCCAACGCCATGTACGTGTTTCTTCACCAGCATAAAAACTAATGTTGGCGCTTTCTGTACAGGGGACGAGAGCGACAGTCTTCCGCCAGTCCAATTGTGAAGTGAGATAGACAGAAGTGTAGAGAGGAGCTTCCCTTTCCTTTCTTTCGAGACGGAACACATATTGCCCCATTGGAGCTTGGGGAGAGAAAGACAGGGTCAAGTGACAGACATGCCCTTCCCATTTGGTATGAACAATCTTCACTGCGTCTCTCTGAGTTCCTCGAGGAGTACCTGCAATGGCAACACTATCTGCCTTGATTTGCCCTTGCTTCACATTGATTTTAATGGTGACTTTTTGCTCTGCTCTTTCGGGCCTTGCAAGCCACTTGGGCTCTACAGATACCTTTGCTTTGTCTTTCAAAGAACGGACGATAATGTAACAGCGAGCATTTTTGCCTTCAATTGAAGTCATTGAAACAGGATAAAGCCCCTCAGTGGTGAAGTCATTGAGGAGAGAATAATAGGTAAATGTATTGTTCTGCCAGATGGCTCGAGGACAGCCAGGGAAAGAGAATTTCGACAGGTCTATGAATTTGTCACTGCCATCGACAGAAAAAACTTTTGCCCCTATGCTCTCGTCTGCGGGCCCATTACATTCAAAGTGATATGTAATGTGTTTCTGTCCTACAGTAGGTTTTCGCATCTCCTCAGGAAGAGGACGTACAAAAAACTCATCGGGTTTCACTGCTGTTTTTCTACTAAGGGCAAAGACTGACAGAAAAACCACAAGAGCTAGCAAAACTGCGAAGATAGGCCATTTAGGTGGAGATTTCTTTTGTATTGGTGATGTTATGGGCTGTGTAATTTTACTTGTCTTTACTTTTTTCTTCTGCGAAGACAAAGCCTCCAATGCTTCAGTCACATCCTCGGCTCTTTGAAATCTCTCTTCTGGTTCCTTTTTAATGCACTTGTCTATGAAGTCTTGCCATTGAAGAGGAATGTTGGGATTGTGAACTGACAGCGGCGTAGGTTCTTCAGCAACGATGCGATACAAAACCTCTTTGATGGACTCACCTGTGACTGCTCTTTTGCCAGTCAACATCTCATAGGCAATGAGGCCTAACTGATAAATGTCACTCAACTTGGTCATTCGATGACCTGTTGCCTGCTCTGGTGGCATGAAGAGTGGAGTACCGAGAATAGTTCCTGTCTCAGTAAAAGCTGTTCCGTCGAGCCTTTTCACGAGCCCAAAGTCCATTATGACGATACGGCCTGGCGGTTTTTCGTCTTTTTGAATGAGCATGATGTTTTCTGGCTTCAGGTCACGGTGAACCATGTTGAGTCTCTGGTAATAAGCCATAGCTTTGGACATCTGGAGTAAAAGGGTACGGACAGTCTCGACAGGAAAGGCGCCTCGCTCTTCGATGATGTCAGCCAAGTTCTTTCCGGCAACAAATTCGAGAACGATGTAGGGCTGTTCCGTTTCCAAGGTGCCAAAGGAATAGACCTTAACGATGCTTGGATGACTCAGGCTGGCATAAGATTTCATCTCTTGCTTGAAACGATACTGAACTTCCGGAATGGTCAACAGGTCGCGACTCATGACCTTGATGGCAACAGGCCTTTTTAAATCGAGATCGAGTCCTCGATAGACAGTGCCCATGCCGCCACGACCGAGTTCTTGCGTGATCTCGTAGCGTTCGTCCAGTTTTTTGCCTATCAAATACATGTTCTTTGTACTCTACCAAGGATGACAAACCTCTTGCTGCCCTTGGCACAGCCGTGATAACTTTCAAAGCATGAACATACGAACAAAAAGGGAACACTCGAAAGACCTGTTTTTAGAGGTGCGCGGTGCGCGTGAACACAACCTGCAATCAGTTGATCTCGTGCTGCCAAAATACGAACTCATCGTATTCACTGGTGTCTCTGGCTCAGGAAAATCCTCCTTGGCTTTTGACACTCTCTATGCGGAAGGACAGAGAAGATATATTGAAAGTCTCTCCGCTTATGCTCGTCAGTTCTTGGGACAAATGGACAAACCAGCCTACGAAACCATTCGTGGGTTGTCTCCGACCATCTCAATCGAACAAAGAGCATCGGGTACCAATCCCCGTTCAACTGTAGGCACTGTCACAGAAATCGCAGACTATCTTCGTGTACTCTTTGCTCGTGTCGGTGTTCAGCACTGTCACCTTTGCGGAAAAAAAGTAAGTCGCCAAACTTCGACTGAGGTCGTAGACGAATTAGAGCGACTACCTGAAGGAACCAAATATTCCATTTTGGCTCCCCTCATCGAGAATCGTAAAGGAACTCATAAAGAACTCTTTGATGAAATGTTGGCCCGTGGTTTACCTAGAGTTAGAGTCGACGGTGAAGTCATCCGCCTCGAAGGTGAACCCCTCGAGCTCGATAAAAAGAAACGCCATACCATTGATGTGGTCGTTGACAGATTGTCCTCTCGCCCCGGATTGCGCTCTCGCATCACAGACTCTGTAGAAACAGCGTTCGAAGTGGGCAAAGGCCGCCTTATTTTGGTTCCACGTGATGGTGGGCCAGAACAGCTCTTTAGCGAAGCTTTGGCTTGCGTAGATTGTGGTGTCGGTTTTCCAGATTTGGAACCACAAAGGTTCTCTTTCAACAGCCCTCTTGGTATGTGCCAACGCTGTAACGGATTGGGACGAATTCAAGAGATAGATGAAGATTTGCTCGTTCCAGACAAGTCACTTTCCATTAACGATGGTGCCATTGCTCCTTGGGGGGCCAAGGGTGAGGACGACAACAAAAGTTGGACGAAAGACATTATCACCCACTTGGCAGAGCACTTTTCCATTCCCCTCGACAAAGCCTGGAACAAACTTGCGAAAAAGCAGCGCGATATCTTCCTCTATGGCACAGGTGGTAAACGTTTTACAGTCAAACGGTCGGGCCGAAAATACAGTGGCGAATTCGAAGTAGACTTCGAAGGTTTGGTACCGCAAATTACGAGACGTTATAAAGAGACCCAATCAGAAGGTGCAAGGCAATATTACGCCCGTTACATGGCTTTTCATCAATGCCCCGAATGTGAAGGTGCCCGACTAAGACCAGAAAGCCTTGCTGTCAAAGTTGGTGAACACGATATTCGCACCTTGGGACTCTTGCCCGTAAACAAAGTGACTGACTTTTTTGCCAACTATCAGCCCGAAGGAAGTCGTGGCCTCATTGCTGAAGAACTCGTTCGCGAGTTACGTTCACGTTTGACATTCTTGCGTGATGTTGGCTTGGGTTACCTCACACTGGATAGATCTGCTCCTACTCTCTCTGGTGGTGAAGCACAAAGGATCAGACTTGCCAGCCAGATTGGCAGTGAGTTGACGGGCGTTCTTTACGTTCTGGA
The DNA here is from genome assembly GCA_964643655.1 of uncultured bacterium. Lineage (GTDB taxonomy): Bacteria > Muiribacteriota > UBA6191 > CAZXTJ01 > CAZXTJ01 > CAZXTJ01. The sequence goes on along the minus strand of CAZXTJ010000282.1, from coordinate 6,219 downwards.
TGAACCATCGATTGGTCTCCATCCAAGGGACAACGAAAGACTGCTCAATAGCCTCTTCCATTTGCGTGATTTGGGCAATACGGTCATCGTTGTTGAACATGACAGAGATACCATCGTTGCAGCCGATCACATTGTTGATTTCGGCCCAGGTGCAGGTGTCCACGGCGGTAAGATTGTTGCTCAGGGTACACCAAAAGACATAATGAAAAACAAGAACTCATTGACGGGGAAATACCTCAAGGAAGAGTTGTGTATTTCTGCACCGGAGAAACGAAGAAAAGCTACAGGCAAACCTCTGCGTATTATTGGTGCCTCTGAAAACAATCTGCAGAATCTGGATATAGACATCCCCTTGGGCGTCTTCTCTTGTGTGACTGGTGTATCAGGTGCCGGCAAATCCAGTTTAGTGGAAGCCACTGTAATGCCTGCTCTGATGAATCATCTTCACAACTCAGGACGTGCCGTTGGTAAACACAAAGCCATCAAGAACTTGAAAGCCATAGACAAAATAATCAATATTGACCAATCACCAATCGGTCGGACACCACGCTCGAATCCAGCAACATACGTTAAAGTTTTCGATCTCATTCGCAAAGTTTTTTCTGACCAAATGGAATCGCGTGTTCAGGGTTATTCACCTTGTCGTTTCAGTTTCAACGTCAAAGGAGGAAGGTGTGAAGCCTGTAAAGGCGATGGTCTATTAAAAGTCGAGATGCACTTTCTACCAGACGTATATGTTCCTTGCGACATTTGTCACGGTAGACGGTTTAACGAAGCAACTCTTCGTGTTCGTTACAAGGGTTTGAACATCCATCAGGTACTTCACCTCACTGTTCGGCAAGCTCTGGAACACTTTTCTGCCTTTGCCAAAATAAGAAAAATTCTCGAAACATTGGATAGAGTTGGTCTTGGCTATCTTCAACTAGGACAACCCTCGCCCACCTTATCCGGTGGCGAAGCACAACGCATAAAACTTTCACGAGAATTGGCAAAACGATCTACAGGCAAGACACTGTACATTCTCGATGAACCAACAACAGGTCTACACTTCGATGACATCAACAAACTCGTTGATGTATTGCAAAGCCTCGTCGATGCTGGCAACAGCGTCCTCGTCGTCGAACACAATCTCGAAGTTGTCAAATGCGCTGATTGGCTCATTGACCTTGGACCTGGTGGCGGCGAAGATGGCGGAAAGCTCGTTGTCTGCGGTACTCCTGAAGATGTTGCTCGCTGTGCTCAATCACACACAGGCAGATTCATCGCTCCTCTTTTAGGGATGAAACCGAAGAAGCCAAGTCGGAAAAAGAAACGTTAATCTTCGAGTTTTACGAAATAGTCGCTGAATTCGTCTGATAGAAGCAATCCTTCAAGCTCTTGCGAGTGACTTCCATGGGCGAAAAAAGCATTCATCATCTTGCTTCGCAACTTGGATTCACCGGCAAGACAATGATACCCCTTCATAATGGCCAAACGTGAGTTGGGAACCTGCTTCTTTATATGGCCAGTTACATTGACAGGTGTTACCTGGTCCTTTTCTCCTGCCACAAACAATACATCCGTTGTGACACCATCCAAGGGACCAGCGTTCATATACCGACCATCGATTTCCCCCTCTCTGACCAACTTGGCTATAGGCTCACCCATGAGTAAAAAGGGTTCATTGATGTCTTTTCGGGAATTCTGTGGCGGTACATTCGTTTCGTACATGAATACAACTAATTGGGGCCAATAACGCCGAACATATTCAATAAAATATTCCACGCGACCATGGATTTTGGACTCTTCATCATAAATAGTTGTTGAACCATTGGCAGCCTCTTCGATGAGAGCACGAGCACGCTCTTGAGATGAATATAACAATCGTTGCAGCAGGTGGAACAATTGTTTTTCATTAATTTTCTCATTGCTGATGGCCTTTTCGAAGCAGTCCTTCAGATTTCTCTCTTCCAAGAACTTGCTAAAAAACTCATATGGACCTTCACTGCCTACTCGTGCGTCTACATAAAAACTCATCAAAAAGGCACGCTCGACGAATTGATGGTATTTTTCTAGATAAAGCATGGCCATTGTGGCCAAACCAGATCCGCCTGCTAAATATATCTTCCCATCTTTGCCTACAAGCTCTTGGCGCACACGTTCGATGTCTTCTACACCAGTGGACCAAGTAAAGGTTTTGTATACTTTTTGCCAATCATAACCATTAATGTCTTCCAAGCCAGTGATGGCAGAACCAAAAGCCCCCCTGTATTGAAAAACAGCCACATTGTCATCAAGACCAAAAATCTCTTTGTTCCTGTCAGCAGCGCCCACCCAGCTACCAGTCTGTTGAGGATCTGCTGGTATCAAAACGATTGGTTTTCCCTCTTCATAATCAGAGTTCAACTCACAATATAGCTTGAAGTGGCCCAACTCTGGTTCTTCATAAGAAAGAGGCACTTTGATGTAACGATGCAAATCATCTGCCGCAGGAACAGAGTCGTCAACGAGTGCACCATTGAGTGTCTTGGCAAACACTACAGTGTCATCACCTTCCACCTCTACGTCTGTCAGTTTCAATTCTTTACCGACGAGCTCTGCTGTAGAAAGCTCATCAATGAACTGCGACAGAGTGGACTCGAATTGACGCAAAGAAGTTTGATGAGACAGTACCAGCTCAACTCCATCATCACTTCGCAAACGCAGCGATGGTATTTCCGACTTCAGAGATGACTTTCGAGGCAGGACATCAACAATCATTCCAACAAATTCATTGCTGTATTTACTCGAAGAAGTTGTCATAACCATCATCGTAATAACGAACCAACTCTTGACTGTTCAATCGATTGATTTTCACTTCAAGAGGCTGAAGGTCGCCTGGAAAAACAAACAAACAGGGAAGAGTCTCAGGAGTGAGGAAACGTAAAGGAACCTTGAGTTCGAGCTTTTTGGGATCAATCTTGTGGCGTGATGCCAGCACATACCCCCACTCACCAAAAGAAGGAACGTTCACATGATATGGTGCTACTTCCAAAGTCTTACCCAATTCTGGCACTGCAACGGCCGACAAAGTTTTCACGACACACCAATATGCCTTTGGTGCAAAAAATGGTGAACTTGATTGAACGACGATGACACCATCGCGAGAGAGTCTTCGTGTTGCCAACTGATAAAAACTCAAAGTGTAGAGCTTTCCGAGAGATAGATTGTTGGGATCTGGCAAATCCATGATTATCAGGTCATACATCTCTTCAGACTGCTCGAGAAAGGACATTGCGTCCTCATTGAAGACCTTCACTTTTCCATTGGAAAAGACATTGTCGTTCAGTTTGGCCAATAGAGGTATGTCTCGGAATATGCGTGTCATCTCTGGATCTATATCAACGAGATGAATCTTTTTTATTTTGGAGTATTTTAATAGTTCGCGAACAGCCATACCATCGCCACCGCCAAGTACGAGGGCTCTGGACTTGGGTCTTGCTGCAGCTACTGCTGGATGAACGAGACACTCATGATATCGATATTCATCTGCTGTGGAAAACTGTAGCTTGCCATCGAGAAAGAGTCTGATGTCTTCACGCCACCTCGTAACGACTATACGCTGATATTTTGTCTGTTTGGCATAGATGATTTCATCAGGATAGAGTCTATCTTCTATCAATTCGACTAGGTTAGTTGAAGCAAAAAAGCCCGCAATGAGCACGAGAGTAGAAAGGGTAGCCATCAAACGAACTCGGCCCAAGAAAGGGCCCATCTCTTCACGGAACCAACTGAGGCAAAGCCAGCCAACGGCAAGATTGAGTAATCCAACAAGGAAAGAAGTTCGCATCAAGCCAAGGTTGGGTACAAAAATAAAAGGAAAAGAGAGGGAGGCTACGAGCGCACCGATGTAGTCAGCTGTCATGACATTAGCCACAGTCAGCCGCAAGGAGTTTTCCCTTTGGCGAAAAATTCTGATAATGAGCGGAATTTCCAAGCCAATGAGTGTACCAACAGCACCTGTAACAATGACGAGTACTGCGTAAAAGGATTCAGTAAAAGTAAATGCACAAAAGAGAGCGGGTGCTGAAAAACCGCCAATGAGCCCTGTTGCAATCTCTACCTGAACGAAACGGGCAACGAGATGTTCCTCTACGAATTTGCTGAGGTAGGACCCCAAACCCATTGCAGCCAGGAATAGACCGATTACCAGGGAAAACTGCGTGATAGAGCTGCCAAGGAGGTAACTAGAGACAGCACCGGCGATGAGTTCGTAAACAAGGGAACAAACGGCAACAATAAAAATGGAGACAATTAAGACAATAGAAGAGTCTCTATTCATTTTTCTGTTTGCTCAACTATTAGCGAGGAGCGACTTGTATCGTTCGTGCACCTGCAGGCTCTGAAGGAGAAACGATTGCAGCAGCAATGATCAAAGCCAAGCCGAGCATCATTGAACCTATGATGATACCAAGAGCAGTGTTTTGATCCTCTTCAATCTCTTTGACAACAGAAAATGGCATGACCTTTTCGATAATCTTCCAGCAGAGAACAAAAAAGAACAAACCGATACCACAATAGACCAATGTAGAGACAAGAGCGGGGATTTGAATTTCCGCAAAAATATTCATGAGACCTCCTGTTTATTTTCCTCGATAATACATATGTGTTCGTCCGTGGCGTGTCGAGCCGCCACGAATGGATTTCTGTTTTTGTGGATCTGCCAATCCTGCGCCAGTGAAACTAGCCCAGACCGACATGGTCATCAACAGCGACATTATTACAAAGAATACTTTCGCCATAATTCCATCCTAGTCATCATCGAATTGACCACTGAGATACAATATTAGGAATACAATACCAACACATACACCAAAGAGAATAAGGAAATATCGAACGACAACAACACCTGTTTTGACAGTGACTTTTACGTCTTCACGTCTTGGCGTCGAACCATAATTTCCCGATCCACCTTCTCCACTTGAAATAGAGAGATAATATGTGCCTGACTTACGAAGTTTGAAAACGGTACTCGAAGAACGACTGCCTTCAGACCAATGTTCTCCACCTTCATAGCCTGAGTAATAAGAAATGTTATTACCCCAGACATGAACGGTGTCTTTCTGAGCATCGAGTAACTCTGTCTCTACAAAGACCCAGGAGTTGCTCACATTGGCACTGTAGATAACTTCTACAACCGTTGGAGCCTCCACCTTGAAGGCCTCAGAGACATATCCTCTTCCACCAACGAGGTATTGCTCGGCTCTCACGTTACACCGCGTGGCCAAATCGCCACTAAAGACCGTATAAGACATGAATGACAGCATTCCAAAGAGCATGCCAAACATGACTGCCCAACCTGTTACGCCAAAGCCATAAAAATCATTGCCAACACTGTATTCATAATCATCATCAGAGTCGTCATCGTCATCGTCTTCGTAATATGGCTTTTCTGGTGGCACTTTCACAGAAAAAGCCTGTCCTATTGATGTGCTAGCAATGCGGTTTCCGATTAACCACTCGAGTTCGTTGGCTGTCCATTCAGAGGAACATTCGTAACGACCACAGGGTGAACGAGCGTCAAGATTCCCAACTCTGTCACCAACTTGGACATGATAGGTGAATTCACCTTCAACGAAATCAACAGTTGCCTCAGAGACCTCATTGACGACGTATGTTTGGCCAGAAGCAACGAAACGTTGTCCCTTTCGCGCCGACTTGGGGTCAAAGGTGGGTTTGTTACGCATCTTGATGAAGAAAGTCCAGCGACCTTCATCCTCTTGCAACCAGGCGTAGCCCTTTTGTGGATTAAAGAGCAGATATTCGTCCCAGTAGAAAGTTTCGCCATCTTCATATCCTTTTAGGCGAATGCGACCAATGACCTCATAAACTGTGCCTTTAACTCGGCCCTTTTTGCCCAAATCCAAAACTGCAGGCGGACGTTGGTCCAATAGGACTTGTCTTACAACCTTTTTCTCTTCACCAGCCAGATCCAAAACAGCACCGCAATAAGAGCAGGTAACCTGTTCTGCCATGGCATAGTTGCGAACTTCGATAGGTGCCGCGCACTGGGGGCAGCCTATCTTTTTTGATTCGGCTCGGACTCGCCTTTTGACCAGTTTTCTCGGCATAGGCGTCGGCTGGGATGGAGCTTGAGGACCTTGACCAAATCCATCAGGCATCGAACCACTCACCGTCTTCCTCTTCTTTGGGATTATCCAGTACTATCTCAGCAACATCAATCCATGTACCGTAATAAAC
>CAZXTJ010000281.1:0-10421 GCA_964643655.1 uncultured bacterium | reverse complement strand
GTACAGGCCAAGCCCCTATTCATTATGCCGTTGGGCGTGGATTGAACGGTTTCATAAAGTTTCTCTGCCAATTGGGTGCAGATATCAATCAGCCAACTAAACGGGGATTATCTCCGCTTTTTATCGCCATTCGTGACAGAAAAGCAGATATGTTGGGTGAGGTTGTTTCTGCTGGTGCTTCCCTCTCTTCTCAAAACAGCAAAGGGCAGACAGCTCTCCACTATGCTATCGAAAGAAAATCAAAACTCATTCCTCTCTTGTTGAAAATGAAAGCTCCTTTGGATATCAAAGATGCACAGGGACTAACACCTGTCACATATGCCCTACGGAGAGGAAACAGGCAAGCCGTTAGTGAGTTATTCAAGGCCAATTTGGATCTAAGGACCAAGGATGAACTGGGTTGGACTCCTTTCCACTTCGCCTGTGAGGGTGATGAGAACATCGCCCAAAGATTTGTCAGTCTAAATTTCCCTCTCTCTGAAAAAACCAACAATGGATTGACTCCTTTGCACATAGCTTGCGCAAAAACAAAAACGAGCTTGGCTAGGCAGTTGATTGAAAATGGAGTACCTCTTGCGTCACAAGATAGTATGGGGCGCACTCCTCTTTGGTACGCCCTCTGCAGTCAAAACCTAGTTACAGCAAAATTGTTGGTCAAAAAAGGTACACCAGTGAACACAGTGGACAAAGACAAGCGGACCATTCTCCACAACGTTGCTGCCTCAGGCTCTGACGAACTTGCTAGTTTCATTTCGACACTGCTCGAAGCCGGAGCAGATATCAATGCTCAGGACAAAGATGGGCGGACACCTCTTCATTTGGCAGCAAGTTCTCTCATCGATTTTGGTCTGAAAGAGTTGCTTGTTTTTGGTGCTTCCACTGATGTGAAAGACAATAAGGGGAAAACTGCGGCGCAGCTCGCAGTGGGACCAACAAAACGACGAAAGCTGGCTGAAGCTGCACTCACGGTCAGCTGGCGTGGCACAGCAAAAGCCAAGAGCATCGAAGACAAGCTTCTGGGCCCACCTTTGTATGCAGCAGTACGTTCTGGTGACGACTTCCTCATGGAACGTCTGCTCAAAAAACGCTTCAAGGTAGACGAGCAAAACAGAATTGGAAGAACTGCTCTCCACTACGCTGCCGAACTTGGTCAGACAAAAATGGTCAACTTACTTCTCCGAGCCAAAGCCTCAAAAATAGTAAAGGACAAAGAAGGAAAAACTCCTTACGACGTGGCGAAAGAGAAAGGTTACTCAGTTCTGGCAAGAAGCTTGGTCTTTGCCGTGGAGAAGCGCTGATTTATTTTCCCCAGCCCCCATAAGAGCGGGAACTATAAGAACGGCTACGGTGAATGGACCTGTTACGCACAGAACGGCTGGAAGTCGAGCGATAGCCGCTGCTATAGCCTGAGCGATAGATATTTCTAACGGGCCTTTTAGGCGAACGGAGGGGAAACTTCATCGCCTCATAAGGTCTGTACCTCGAAGCAACTTTCTTTGGTTTTGCCACAACCTGAGCAATTGTGTGGTGTTTTTGAGCCAGTAGCTCTTCTGAAGTGCTCTGCTCTTCTCCTGAAAACCCTGCGTAAACTGTTCTCAGAAGGAGTACAGTCATAACTAGTGCTGCCAAAATCGACATAGTCTTGAACATGTTTTCCTCCTAACTGAACAAGTTCGCAAAAAACTCGTACACAGACTTCATTAAACCACCGCAGAAGACAAAGGCTATTGTGAGAAAACTAAAGAGTGAAGCCAATTGCCCCATTGGTTTGCCATTAAATCCAGTGGAGGATACATTGGCTTCCATTACATGCACAGGATAGGTTCCTTTTCCTTTCAAGCCAGAACCACCAATGCCACTCACTTGTAATTTGTAAACTCCGCCTTGGGGCAGGGGTAATCTATGAAAAGTCCGTCTGATGCCTGGTTTTGGTGAGTTTGGATAATAGGAAACTCGTTCCGTAAAAGTTTTGACGGGATTTCCATCTTTGTCCTGTAACTCACAATCAATTTCACACCACTCTTCTTTTAGTGGAGCATAAAACCGAAAATCGACACATTTGGCACCCTTCGTATCAAACTGAGGTGAGAGCCACAGCGTCTTCTCCACACCTTTGTTTTGACTCAAACATTTGCTCAACGGTATTTGCCAGCTAGCCAACTGAGCAGAAGGGAACATCGAACAGAGGAAATAACCCAGAAGACCGGTAATGAAAGTAAAGAAAAGAGGGATGAGACAAAATCTGCCAAATCCCTTCATTTCCTTTTTCGGCGGAACTGGTTGAGCTCCATGCCTTTCTTTGCGCAAATCAGGGACATCAATACCAAATGCTTTACTAATTGAGCCTGGATTTACATATTCAGATACAAGCCATTCCATCTCAGTGTCCGTCCACTCAGCCGTCAATATGAGTGGACTGTTGTAACAAGGCAATGAAGTGGAAGTGTCACCAACTTCAGTGTGATAAGGGAATTCTCCTTCAACGTAAGAGACCTTTCCCATCACTGCTTCACCAGCTTTGAAGGTACTGTCATAAGCTCTGAAGGTAGTACCTGGCCGTGCTATGCGAGGATTGAAGGTCGGTTTGTGTTTGGCCTTTTGTCCAAAGGTCCAATGGCCACTGTCCTCTTCCAACCAACGATATCCACAATTTGGATTAAAGAGCAGATATTCATTCCAGCGGTAGACACCATCTTCGTCGCGCTCTTCCATCTGAACTCGACCGATGACTTCCCACATTTTACCTTTGAGTTTCCCTTTTGCCCCCAATGAAAGTGTTGCTCTCGGTCTGTGGTCAGAAGCAATAATCTTGAGCACCTTGTTGTCTTCACTGGTCAAATCAATGATTGCCCCACAATAAGAACAACTGATTTGTTTGGCACCCAGGCCATTTTTTACTTCCAAAGGCGCAGCACAATTTGAACAACCAATCTTTTTTGGCTGAGGACGGGCAGCTCTTTTCTGAAGTTTTTTCAAAGGTTTGTTTGCCGGTTCCATACTCTTCCCCATGTCTTATGGAAATTGTAGCATGATGGAGCAGTAACTTTACTCATGAGTATGCAACCAATAGTTACAATTAGGAGGCCCATATGTTCAGAAAAACGCGTATCCATGTCCTTGGCACATTGGTGTTGGTCATATCTTTGTTTGCCCTTTCATCTGCACCACTACAAGCAATCGACTTCCGTCGGCTCTTTCGTAAAACAGCAAAGGTGCTGGGTATATCAGGCCTTGTCAGAGCCTTCGCCAGACCATTGAACCGTTTTGTGAATGATCTCTTGCTGAACAAACAGGTTGAAAACCGCCAATCAACCAAGGTTGTACCAATAATCTCTTTTGGAGAAAGAAAGGCTATTGGTGCTGCCCAAGTCAGTGGTTCCGATGAGGCTTTAATTCGTGTCCGCTCAGTCATCCTTTATGAAGATGTATACAAAGACAAACGCTTTAGAGTAAAAGCCCTCATTCCTGGAGACTCTTCCAATCCCACAAAATTTAGTCGTGTTTACGGCATTGGTGTCACAGCCGTAATCGATGTGAAGATATAAATCAATCTAGTTTCTACACATCCTTGCACAGCGTCCTAGACTCTGGCATGCTGGCAATGTGCGCATTGCACTTGAAGCAGCTAACGGAGTTAAAGACGTGCGTAACAGATGGCAATATTTTAGTCCTCTTCTGGATTACCTAGGCTTACTGTTGTGGGTATCGGGACTCATCATGATTGTCCCCATTGCAATGCACGCCTATTTTGCCATCAGAGGATTTACTGAAGTTCCCATTCACACCTTCATCCTGCCTGCTCTTTTGTCCATTGGTGGTGGCGCTTGGCTTAAACGTGATTACGAATCGCCCCCCATAGATGATAGACAGGCAATGATGCTTTGTGCATTGGGTTGGATTGTCGTCTCTGCTTTTGGTGCATTGCCCTTTTGTCTCGGCATAAAAATGTCTTTCATCGACGCATATTTTGAAACCGTCTCTGGATTCACGACAACTGGCATTACAATGCTCGGAGGATTGGACAAACTCCCCTTCTCCATATTGTTCTGGCGTGCTTTCATACAATGGTTGGGTGGCTTGGGAATTCTCACCTTTTTCCTCGCCGTTTTGTATACTGGCGGTTCTGCTCATAGACTCTTTTCAGCAGAAAGCCACAAAGTCTTCTCCAAAAGACCAGCGCCGTCAATTTTTCGCACATTGAGAATTCTCTGGCTCATCTATGCAGCCTATACAGTCATCATTACCTTGCTACTCGTTTTACAAGGTATGAGCCTCTTTGACTCAGCCTGCCATTCAATGACTGCCCTTTCCACTGGTGGATATTCACCCCATGATTTGAGCATTGCTTATTATTCAACGCATCCAGAACAGTTTCCCTATTACATCTGGATGGAATACACACTCATTCTGGGAATGGTCCTTGGTGGTATGAACTTCTTCGTTCATTTCCGTTTGATTAGCGAGGGAATATCCGCTTTATGGGACAACTTGGAGATGAAACTCTTCTGGTTCATCGTAGTCGGTTCGACTGCCCTAATCTTTTTCGAGAGATTGCTCAAGCCAACTGAGTTGGATTTACATACATTGTTCAGAGCGAGTCTTTTCCAAGTCACTTCCATTTTGACGACGACAGGTTTTGGCACTGAGGACATTGCAGCAAATGGTCTTTATCCAGCGGCTTCACGCCAAATACTGTTGTTGTTGATGGTCATTGGTGGCTGTGTTGGTTCAACAGGTGGCGGCATCAAGGTCTTGCGTGTGGGTGTGCTTTGTAAGATGTTGCACAGGCAAGTGAAACGTCTCATCTGGGGCCATCGGGCCGTTCATCCTGTAGTTGTCGATGGTGAGCCCATTCCTGATGAAGAGCTCCATAGAATCTCGGCACTCTTTTTTGCCTGGATGGGTTTACTCACCATAGGCTCGTTAGTCTCTGCTTTATTATCACCTCATTCAGCCTTTGCATCGGCCAGTGGAATGTTCTCTGCCTTGGGGAACATTGGTCCTTGTTTCATACCGACACCTGATATGGCTCTGTTACACCCTTTGATCAAAATAGTTTACACCTTTGGCATGTTGGCTGGAAGGCTAGAGATACTTCCTCTCTTGCTACTCTTTAGCCCGTCAACGTGGAAATAAGTATGGGGAAGGAAGGCTAGCTCAATGTACGTCGTTATCGCCGGAGCGGGCCTCGTTGGACGAGGATTGGCTGCGAGCCTGACACAGGCCCGCCACGATGTGGTCGTCATTGACCATGACAAAGATGTTTGTGAAGCTGTGGCTGCCAAAACAGGGGCGTTGGCTCTTTGCGGCGGCGCAACTGACATTGCAGTATTGGAACAAGGTGGTATTCAAAAAGCAGATGTAGCAGTATCGACTATGCGAGTTGATGCGGATAATCTGGCTTTTTCAGTGCTGGCCAAAAGTTTTGATGTGCCTAGGGTCATTGCCAGAATGCGTGATCCACGTTATGAAAGTGCCTACAAAAAAGCAGGCGTCATTTCTACAGTCAACATCGTCAATGTATTCGTCAATCAACTGCTGCTCGAAATAGAAGAACCACATATGAGACAGGTGGCAACCTTTGGTAAAGGAAGAGCATCAATCGTTGTAGACACAGTACCCGAAAATGCAGTTTTGTCAGGCAAAAAAGTCTCTGACTTTGCAGCCAACCCAGACTTTCCCAAAAACTGTGTCATTGCAGGAATATACCGACCAGAGACACAAGAATTCGTTATTCCTCGCGGAGAGGCAGAAATACGCTCTGGTGACAGAGTGTTCCTCGTAGCGGAGCAGGCAGACTTGAAAGGTGCTTCTCGTTTGCTACACCGACTGAGTTAACTCACTCTTGAGATTCGTCGCCAACAATTTGCCTAGCTTCAAAACCTAGGCGACCGACAAAACTGTCTCCTGATAGTAGTTGATCAAATCGGAGCAACAACTTCTTGGCAATTGCGCGAGCACTTTTCTCTTCTTTGTTCATCTGCTTGATTCGTGCTGCAGCCAGACAACAACTACCAAAGGTAATGGGTGCTGCCATCTTGATGAGATCGCGTCTGGCCATCTCCATGGCTATCTTGAGCTTTTTACCCTCAATGGCCAGAGCATAAGCCTTGAAACACTGCCAAGGAGAGCTTGCATTGCTGGGAACCTTAGCTTCCAGTAACTTGAGTGCCGCAGTGGGAGAGCCATCAAGGAGAGCATTGAGAGCAGCTTTTTCTCCTTTGCCATAACGAATGGCTTTGTATGCGAGACACAAGATGGAAAAGACGGCAATCACACCAATTGTAACGCGCCCTGGACGCTCAAAGGACATGATGGAGCGACTGTAGTTCGTGTGAAAGAAGAACCATGCAAGAGCGAATAGGATGGCGAAACCTTGTATCTTCCACATATCACTGATGGGTTCGCTCTTCTTCTCTTTTCCCAAATGAGTTCTATCAACACCCTTGAGATATATGCTTCTAGCTCTCTCGCTTGCCAGCCAGCAATAGGCATAGATACAAATGAGCAATGAAATGAGCGGTGCCACAATTGTAACAACAGGAGCTATGACATCTGCAATGACTGAAGGAATGTGCCGCAACGGCCATAGCGAGAAATAACCAGATTGTGCTCCTGCCAGTTCGAGCAAAACGACTATCGCTCCCAAGGCAGACCAAAAAAGGAATGAAAGTCCCAATGAACTCTTCTCCTCTAGAGCTGCGAGGAAAAAACTCGTGTCAGGATCTATTGGTGTTGCTTCTGCTTTACTTGCAGCAAGGGATAGAGTGCGCACGAGACCATCGGTTCCACGGCCACAGTTGTGTGCCCGTGAGACTCCCGCTAAAAAGGGACCAAACACTCTATCAGCCATCGAATCATCCTTGTGATACCTCGTCAAATGGTTTGGCAAGCGAAAATGACCGCCACGACGCAAAACGACGGCAGGACAACAGACATCTTTCCTTGATGGACCAGGGAGGATTTCACCATAAAGTAGATAGTGGTGCTGAAAGAGCGTCTCGAGACAAAAACCATCGTCTTTCAGTTCTACTCGAGCCCAAGTTAGTAATTCAAAGATCAGAACTGCCACTACAGACAAAAAAGCCGCAGCCAACGTTGCTTGAGCCCAAGGGAAAATGGGTTGTCCCAATTTCCACAGGATGAGAAGTGGAACCAAAGCTCCTGCAAGGGTCAACACTGTGCCCCCTCCAGGCCAGGGACGAGCATAAACACGGCAATTCGTATTTGTGGCTGGCATGATGAGCAAACAGACAACTGTCAACGCGGCCAGTCCCCAAGACAATGCCCCGCCCAAGAGAAACCACTGCCAAAGAGGATAGTCTGCATGCGGTGCAGCAAGGGCCATCAACCAGCCAAAAGGCATGAATACGACTGATTTGACGAGCAATCGTAAGAAGCTCCTCATTGCTCGCCCTTCTCTTCCGCTTTGTCCTCTTTGTCTTCGTCTTCGCTATCACGAGCTCCGGCATTTTGCCAAATGTCAAAATTGAGCAATTGAAGTTTGCTTGCAATGACAAGAGCACCAATAGTCATCATACCAATGACCAGAGAGGCAAACTCATCATGAGCGTTAATGAGGAAAAAGACTCCTAGACTAAGGGCGATTGAAAGTATGTAAATGATCCAGACGACTTCTTTGGGTGTATAACCCATCTCTAACAAACGATGGTGTAAATGTCCTCTGTCAGCCTTGAAGAGACTACGTCCCAAGAGATAACGTCGCAGAACTGCGTAAGTCGTATCAGAGATTGGCACACCGAGAGCAACAACAGGTATGAGCAGAGACCCCAAAGCAGTCGATTTGTGACAAGCGAGAACAGAGACACAGGCCAAAACGAATCCCAAAAAAGTTGAACCTGTATCACCTAGAAAAATCTGGGCTGGATATTTGTTGTAACGACCAAAACCGGCCGTAGCTCCGATGAGAGCCATATACAGAGCAGCAAAGAAAAACTGCTGCAAGTTTAGAGCGACAATAAAGAGCGTTACTGCCACAATAAAACTCAGCCCTCCGGCCAAAGCATCGAGTCCATCAATGAAATTCATGGCATTGGTAATGCCAACTATCCACAGGACAGTCAGGACCAAACTAGTCCAATAGGTGAGCTTAATAGCCGTTACACCAGTCGTAAAGAGATGGAAAATATCGGAAAGCAGAACAAAACGAACTCCGTAATGGAAGGCTATGAGCGCGGCTGCTAACTGGAAAGGAAACTTGAGCCAAGCTTTGGCACCTTTGATATCGTCATATATGCCAATGACAACCAAAAGAATTGAACCAAAAACCAATCCCCAAACAGGCTCGACAAAAGCTGCCTTGAATTTGTCATTTACCAACAATCCCAGACAAAAAGAACCCCAAAAACCCATGAAGACAGCGAGACCGCCAAGTCGGGGTGTTATGCGAGAGTGGATCTTCCGTTCGTTGGGCACATCCATAGCCCCCACACGTTGGGCCAATCCCTGGATGAGGGGTGTGGAAAAATGTGTTATCAGGAAGGCTGCGATGAGGATACCAAGATAAGTCGTCACTTGTTGGCCTCACCAGCTTTCCATTAACTCACGATACACTTTCATCGTAACATCTGCCATGGCTTGGACAGAATAATGTTTTAGCAGTCTATCACGAGCATTCCGCCCATATTCATTTCGCTTGCTGTCATTTGCCAACAAGTCGTTCAATGCTTTGGCCAAAGCTGCAGCATCTCGTGGAGGAACAGTCAGTCCGCTCTCTTCGTGGCGACTGACTTCTGGCACTCCTGTAGCCAAATCAGTGTTGATAATTGCCTTACCAGCAGCCATGGCTTCTAGTTGAACGAGACCAAAAGTTTCTGAAGTGGAAATGGAAGGTAAAACAAAGAGCTCACACTTGCTCATCAGGGCCCTCATTCGACTGTCAGAAATGTTCCCAGTGAAGGTGACCCTATCTTCTAGACCGTGGGCCAAAAGCTTGAGATTGGCGTAAAATGGGCCATCGCCAGCGATGACAAAGTGGCAATCAACGTCTTTGATGGCTCGCAAAAGATATTGCAAACCCTTGTAATAAACGAGACGACCAGCAAACAAAACAAAGGGTTTGTTCATCTCTTGTTCTAGGCGTTTCTGTTCAGCCAAATCTTCTTCTGTAGGATGTATGTATGGATCGGGATCAATGCCAAAGGGAACGACGGCACACTTGTCCTTATATTCACTCAAGACTGTCGAAGAGTCGATGAGCCTTTGTGATGAAACGAGTATCTTGTCGGCCTTATTGAGTAAGCGCCTCTGAATGGGAGCATACAAACGAAGGAGCAACTTCTGCTTCACCACGTCGGAATGATATGAAACGACCAGTTTCTTGCAAGGCATAGTTGCCAACACACACATGCTGGCAAGGGGATTGGGCACGTGGAGATGGACGATGTCATAATGGCGACTTCTCAGCCACCAGTACATTGCAGGCGCAATTGGAACTGAAAAGAGTTGCTCCCAACGGGCTAATCTCGTGATGGGAACACCTTTATGAACCTCAGTCGTAGTTGTGGCACTTTCATTGAAGACAAGAGTTTCCAGCTGGATTTCCTCTTTGCTGCTCAGGCCTTCCACGAGGAAACGAAGCACCGTTTCTATGCCCCCTCGAGCAGGAGGAAAGAACTTGCCAACCTGAAGCACACGAAGCTTATTTGCCGCAGCCATGTCTAACTAGCCCCATCCTTCCCGGAGGCCAGTATATCATCCAAGGGCGACCACTGATGTAATGCAATGCCAAAGGTCCCCACTCTCGACTGTCGAGGCTATTATCTCTATTGTCACCCATTACAAAGATATGTTCTTCCGGTATGACCACAGGCCCAACGTCTCGGTGGCGTGAGTCACCAGAAAAAGGTAACCACTCGCGATAACTAGCAAAAGGCTCTTCCACATAGTCACCATCAATGACCAGGCGTTTCTCTTTGAGTATCACTTCACTACCGGCTTTGGCGATTACCCTTTTCACGAACTCTTTGCGAAAATCCAAGGGAAAGCGAAAAACGATGATGTCACCAATCTTTGGTTTTTGAGCCATAAAAGTCAGCTTCTCGACGAGCACATAATCACCTGGTTTGAAGGTGTTTTCCATGCTCGATGATGGAATTCTGTATGTCTGTACGACAAAAGTCTGTACAAGAACCAAAAGAATTAGAGCCTTGACCAATCCATCGATTATCTCAGCCAAGGTCGTGCGGTGAAATATGCACAACTCCAAGTTCTCTTCACCAAAACCTTGAAAGCTCAAATCATTTGTCCCTCTGCCCATGAGCAACTCGCCAACCCACTCTGTTGCCCCAGCTTCCACTTCCACTTTAGAAAGTAGCTTTTCTCCACAATTGTGTGTAATGACTCCCTCACTGGCCAAAGGTCCAGAAAAGACAAGGCGTAATATGAGCTCTGGTCGACTA
>CAZXTJ010000280.1:0-10422 GCA_964643655.1 uncultured bacterium | reverse complement strand
CTTTGAGACAGGTTGTAACGAGTGATGTACACTTGGCGTTACAACTTTCGCATTCTAGGTCGTTACATATTGTTGAGGTAGTTCCTCAATATTAGGTAGTCACCAAGTAGGATCTGTGAACGAGCATCATCCAATATGTCTCTGGCTCGAGCTATGTCCTCTGTCTTTGGACCAAAACCGAGACCGAAGAGGATGTCCTGAGCTGCGGCTTTTGTTTCTTCGTTCTTTGCAATTGCCATTGTGAAGACGCGAAGAAACTGCGAAGAACAATCAAGGGATTTTAGTGCATAGATGAGAGCTGCTTGGTCTGTTGGTTCATCTGCAAGTTCAATTGCCTCTAACAATGGAGATACTGCTTTGGTATCACCAATCTCTATCAATGCCAATGCAGCAGCGTTCCTTACTTCGCGATTGTGTTCTTTGAGTAGTGGTATCAAATTATCAACGACTTCAGCACTGCCAGCGGCTACGAGTTCTTCTGATGCAGAAAGTTTTTCTTTCCAATCACCAGTCTTGATGACCTCTACCAAATGCCAAATGCGTGTGTCGTTCATTTTCTACCCCGTTTGTAATTATAGAATCAACGGGGGAAAATATATACAACAAGTATGCCAGATATAAGAATGCACTATTAAGCACTATCAAACACCGTATTAATGGGAAAAGGGTAACACAACGTAACATTCGTTGCAGAGTGCAATAGAGTAATTAGCGACCCAAAATGTATCACTTGTGTGACAATTTGGCGCAAATGGTACACTAATCAGTCCAAAGATTAGGAAATACTATTCAAATATTGGCGCAGCCGACCATAGTCCTGTTCTGGTATGGCTTCTTTTACTCCTTCGAGCATTTCCAAGGCTTCATCACGTTCTCTCTTCACCAAATTGAACTTCTGTTCAAAGAGAATGTTCTGGGCTGAGGACTGAACATCAGTTCGATTTGTCAAAGCCAAAGCAAATACTCGTGAAAAGTACTTACTACAATCAAAGTGAGTCAGTGCATAAATGAGAGTCGAACGATCGGAAAAGTTCTCTTCGTCTTCAATTGCCTGAAGTAGAGGCAACGCTGCACTGTCATCACCAATCTCCATCAGCGCCAGAGCAGCTGCATTGCGTACATCTCCCATTGCCGCTTTGAGTAGCTTGACCAACTCTTCGACTATTGTTTTAGTGCCATCCGATTTTTCATTTGTATGGAGACGAACTATCTCGTCTGCTGCTGCTATTTTTTGGCGCCAATCTGCAGTCTTGAGAGTTTCCAGTAAAATCCACAGTCTCGTTTTATTCATCAGACTTCCCTCGCAGAAATTTATAAGTATATCTTTGCAAATTGCTAATGTTGTGCCACTTTTTGGAGAGGACCATTTATGGGCATTAAAGGACGATTAGCAGGTAATTTGTGTTGTTTTCTACACACTTGGTGTCATGCAGGTTAAACAGTAATAAACGTCTTGTGCGTTAACAATGTGGCTCATATAAGACATGTGGGTCTCATTGGAGTCACTTCTTAGTGTAAAAAGCCGCCTCACACAGACACAGGATGAGCTTTTTATGGGAACTTAAAAGGCCTGAGCTGAGTTGGTATGGACTTTGTTAATAATACTGCAAAATAAAAACAGTGTCTGAAAGGCCAAACAATGAGTCGATATCAGTTCATCATCGCTCTTTTTCTCCTTTTCGCTCCTATTGCTTCACCCACTTTTGCCATGGATTTGCTAGGAGTTGCCTATGAAGGCCTGGACGAAGAAGGTCAATCAGCTGCAGGTGAAGATGACGCCGACATTTGGCATGTGAAGAGTCCTCGAAACAAGTATGCTGCTATATCTTTTGCCGAAAAGATGAAACGCATCAAAGAACTTGCATACCAATTGCACGTTAATGCAGAAGAAGAGAGTGAAATTCTCGAGCTCATTGGCTCTATGGATAAAGAAGAAGCCAAGCCTTTCATCAATGAACTGCAAGCTGATGGTGCTAAGTTATTGAAAGAGCTCGAATGCTCTATCGATGGTGAAAGGTATCAGAAGTTATATGAACTGCTCATTTCCATTACTTTCGCCACTATGCCTCCTGAAGAGCTCCTGAATAAGCTAGAGACGGCTAAAATATTTCATTGGTCCGATCCTGGTTTATTCAACATCCAAGTTTTAAAGCTCCGTTTTTACTTCGAAGATGTGGAACTGCAAGATGATGGTCAGTTGTATGTCAAATATTGGAAAATCAGTCCACTTATGTGGAATTCCACAGAACACACACTCCATCCTTTCGAAATCGTGGGAGTAAATGCACTCATCGATGAGCGCACATTCGATATGAAAAAGGGCCAAACGATTTTCGGTCCAGCTTTTATCTTGCGAGCCTTTGAACGGAAACAGAAGATGCAAGAGTGGAGATTGACTTTAGATATCGTGGGTGTAATGGCTGGTGGTGCTGGACTGGTTACTGCAACTACACGTACGGCTCGTGCAGCAGCAGCAATTCAGGCGGCTATCTCAGCTGGCGATCTCGTAGTCAATGAAACTCGCCAAAGCCTCATGGAGACTCAAGAGGGCAGGGAATTCCTCAAATACTGGGACATCACTAGAACATTGGTTGCCATTTATGACATCACCAAACTCCTTTCTGGACCAGCTGGCATTATCTTCAAAAAGCTCTCGGATCGTTATCCCGCTGTGAGAAACAAATTGGCTCAAGATCTCTCTCCTGAAGAGTTCGGCGACCTCGAGAAATCGATGAAAGACCTGACAAAGAATTATGAAGATGCCAGCCCCACACTCAACACGAGAATCTCCACAGGTCAGCGTTTATTCGGAGCCAAGTTGAAGGCTTATGCCCGAGCAGAAAAAGCCCTTTTGGATGCCATGGACATGGTTTCCAAGAGCCAAAGAGGCAAACGTGGTATGTCCGTAGTCGTTGCAGTTACCCATCCCAAGGTTGACGATGTGGTTATCGCACTCAATGGAGCAGCACCTACAGGAAAAGTAGCCAAGCAGTTGCAAGAAAGAGCAAGAGCGCTTGGGGGTATTGGGACAACGAGAAGATGTAATATCTACAACAGTGACTTCACTATTGGTCGCTGCGCTGAGTTCCGCGCTGCCAATGCACTGCTACTGAAACATCCCAACCTCAAATTGGCCGACATCGTTTTCTCTAGGGCTCGTAATCCTCGCAAGCTCGATGTAAAACCATACTGTCAGAATTGTAGAGAGATTTTTGGTCTCTAAAGAAACTTCTGCCACCCTCATTCAGATGGACTAAAGAAGTCTCTCATTCTGTCTAGGCCGCGCTCGTACTCGAGTGAGAACATTTTGATGTAGGTATCCAAAATGACGAGGGCGTTTTTGCCTGCGTCTTGCGACTCCAAAGCCGATATACGTTCAGCAATACCTTTGTTGACCTCTTCAACTCTCTTGTAGCGTTTGTGTAAGCCTTCGAGAGAGAGTGGGTCCTGCGGGGAAGTAAAAAAGCGTTCTACGAGGTAAAGGCCAATAACGCGGAACATGGTTTCGTTTTCATCGGCAAAGGGAAGATGAAAGATGGACATGGGAGCAAGGAACTCTAGGTGTTTGCAGCCAGAGGAAGCCATGATGAGGCCAAAGAGTGATTGTAGGCCTTGCTGAATGGAGCCTTCTTTGATGTAGGTCCGCTGTTGGGAAACAACCTCTATACGTACTGGGTCAAAGGACTTGTTGTCCTTGAAAGGAGCAGCCACAGCCACCAAATTGTGAGCTACGGGGCAATTTTCACCTGATTGTTTGTTGGCACAGTTGGAGCAACGATAAAAATCAAACTTTGCCATTTGGGCATATTCAGGTGGCAAATCGAAGGGTTGGACTATTGATTTGGTCTTTGTGTCGATTTCAATACGGAACTCGACGTTTTTGCTACTGGGGAAGTTGAATTTGTAGAGGAACTCTATATTTTTGTCTAGCACCAACCACTCTCTTTCCTTCCCCTCATCATAATATGTAGTGCGCAGTCGTGTCTTTGCCCATTTTTTATAGTTTTTCTTGGGATTTATTTTGAAAAACGATAGGATAGGCCCCATGCAGTCAGGTGATTTGTTAGGCCAGTTCAAGATTATTCAAAGGCTCGGTGCAGGTGGCATGGGCCAAGTCTTTCTTGCCGTGGACACTGTCACCGGCCAAGATGTTGCCATCAAGTTACTGCGAAAAGACGATGCATTCTACAAAACTTGGCTGCCACTCTTTATCCGTGAACAGAAGATTTATCAGCAAATCAATCACCCAAATGTTGTGGCATTTGTCTCTGCTGGAGAGACGGAACAGTTCCATTTCACTGTTCTCGAGCACATTATGGGTGTTTCCATGCGGGCTAAACTAAATCGAGAGGGGCCAGCGGGACTCGTATCCACCTTTTCGTGGATGCAAGAGGTCATTCTTGCTCTCCATGCAGCCCATCAAAAAGGGTACATACACTCAGATTTGAAGCCTGATAATGTCATGCTTACCCGTGATTTGGGTATCAAACTCATCGATTTTGGTATTGCACGCGATGCAAAGACGAACAAAGCCATCGATTCTGGTCCTTATGTGGGTACACCTGCTTATTCTGCCCCAGAAATGTTGCTCCAACGTGAGGTGACACAAAGAGCAGATGTTTTTGCCGCTGGTCTTCTCTTTTACGAGATGATTGTTGGCAAAATGTTAGTTCAGAACCCCTTTGACAAGGATGTTATTTTGCGAGAGTTCAGAACTCTCGATGCCAGCCATCACGTTTTACCCCTCGACGACGAGCGTTTGCAGGGTGAAAATCCCAAGCTCCTCAAGGCTGTAGACACGCTGTTGTATGGAATGTTGCGTTTTGTGCCCACAGACAGGTTGCCTTCTACTGGTGCAGTTCTTTCGCGCATTGAAACAATAGCTGAAGCCGTCGGTGGTTCAGTTTGGTTACTTTCCAAAGATGAATCAAAGCTAGTTGCACAGCGAGAAATTGCAGATGGCCATCTATGGCAGTCTCTCAACTATCTTGGTGAAGGAAGGTTGGGCGCAGCCCTCGAAGAACTGTGCAATATAGCCATTTTTGCCAATTCCCTCGAGAAAATCACTCGTCAAATGTTGCGTACGCAGCTTGATGTCATCATCCTTCAAATCAAAGGCAAAGGGGGCAGGGGAGACGACCCATATTCTGTCACTTTCGAAGGTTTGCTCAATCTCTCTCTCCAGCTATTTTCACTCTGCGCCAAGATTTATAAACCCCATGAACTCTACATTCGCGAGTTCATTCTCTGTAGGCGGATGCAACGTGGCCTTTCTCCTGACAATGCCGAACGTTTTCTGCAAAAACAGATGATCAGAAGGCCCCACTCATATATCTTCCGCTCAGCTTATATGAGGCTCCTCTACCATATCGGAGCAGAATTGGCTCGTGATGTTTGGGTTGATTTTCTCAAAGATCTGATCACCCGGGGAGCCCTTGTGGAAGCGGCTCACGAGCTGCGAGCAATTGAAGAGAGTCTGGGCTCTGACGTCATTGATGAAAAGACTCTTGATGTTCATCAAGAGCTGACGGTTCGACAGAAGCTCGAGCGGGCCGAGTTCCAGGAACTACTGCGCAATTTGGCCAACACGGAAGAACCAAATCAGTTGGTTACAGTATGTCGCACTTTTTTGGCCAAACATCCACAGGCTGTTCTGGCCCTCAAGTCACTGCAACAGTTCCTAGCTGCGGCGAATAGGCACGAAGAGGCTATCGAGACGCTGGAATTATTGGCTGTCACACATATGCGTTTGCAGGACTTTGATGAGGCTGAGTGCACTTTTATGGACATACTCGAGCAAGAGCCCAATCACGCAACGGCTTTGATGGGAGTCTTTGCTTGTATGTTGGAGAAGAAAGAAGCTCCAGATGAGGAAACTCCCCAGTATCCTGCGGACCTGGGGAGTCTCGAGAAATCAGTTCGTAAATATCTAGACCTTTAGCCGTGGAAGGTTGATTCGTCAGCTTTGACTGGTTCGTCACCATCTTCATAAGTTTCAAAAGAGCCATCATCCAATGTGTTCTCACCATTGTCGCCAAAGTTTGTGAGTGCAATTCCTTCGTTGACTGTTGGTTCAGAAGTTGGCTCTTTGTCGTCATCGTTAGCACCTTCGCTGGAGAAGCTAGCAAGGTCAACTTCAGGTGTGTTGTCGAGACCTTGTGGTGAGTTAACTGCGCCAGTTGACATACCCAGAAGACCCATATCTGTCTCGGCTGGACTTGCAGAGGCAACACTGGGGGAAGGGGGGGTGCTAAGTGAAGCGAAGCTCTGAGGAGCTGAGTATTGAACTGTGAATGTGTTCAGTTCGTCGTAGCGAGATTTGTCGAAACTTGCAGCACCTGACGTAGAGTTCTTTTGGTTTCCACAGTATGTATCGAAGCGTTGTTTATCTGTACTGCTTGCGCCAGTATATTGAGCGTATTTCTTGATTGAGTTTTTGTAGATTTTGTACATTTGAGCACCTGTGGGGCGTTTACCCAAGCGGGCGAAGGTACCAACATACCAAGCAGCATATTCATCCATCATTGTTTCGTAGTTGGAATTTGCCATGTTTACTTTGCGAGTGCAGTGGTTAACTTCGTGAACGAGTGTGTCAACGAGTTGAGCTCCGTTGGATATTTTGTTGGGAGTTACTGTGAAGCGACTCGCATTGACTTTGATGTAGACGCTGGAGCCATCGGCCTGGCCGTCGTCACCGTAGTTACGCATTCTCAGCAAGAGTTTCGTTTTGCCAGAGCTATTACCGTGAGCTAGTACTTTGACAGTGTTTCGGATGAGTTTCTGAGCGTCGCTAGAAACTCTGAGTTTGTAGGCAGAGAGCGTGGCAATCACTCTCAACATCATAGCTTTTCTCTCCAACAAAGAGCGTTTGGTAGCACCTGTAACATTGTGGAATTTGAAATCAGCTGTGGCAAAAGTTTGAGTAGCTGCAAACTCTTCTATGTCTTTCACTGCTCCAGGAAAGTCTGCTGCTACAGTTAGGATGACTCCGCCAACTTTGGTGCCAAAGGCTTTTTTGATGGCTTTGGCTTTTTTGAAGTAGTTCCTGGCGTCTTCAAAAGTACTGGGCATGTAATAGAGATTGGCAGGATTTTTACAAACTCTTTTGAGTATGTATCTTCGAATAGAGCCAGGCAGGCGATAGAAAGGGCGGTTGCCAATGAGTGAACGAAGTTTGTTCAGCGCGTACCTGTTCCTGGGTAAACGTGGACTGATGACAACATGCAGTGCCAAACGTAGCTCTCTCGTTGGAGCAGAATTGAACTTGTGTGACGAGACAAAACCAGCCACTGAGCGGCTCTTGTCAATCATTGTGAGTAGCTTCAGGTTTTCGCTGTCTGTCATACCTAGATAGGCTTTTGAAGTGAGGATTTTCTTCAAACCAGACTCGAGACTCCTGTCTCCTTTATATTTGGCGAAGATGGACTGGATTTTTTTCTGTATCTGCTCACGGATGCTGGCTCGCAGTTGAGCAGGTACAAAAAAGATACAGAGTGTGATGATGATGGTGATTAAGCTCTTGCAGTTCATGTTGCTCCCCTTTTCGGTCAGTTGTTGTTCTGTTGTCTCTCGTAATGCAGGGGAAGTGCCAACTTTGCAAGGAAGCTGAAAGTCGCTTCTGGCCAGGGTTACGGTGGCTGAGCAAGGGGCCTTGGGACCAATCGTTCAACTTTTGTGCACCTAATGAACGTTAGGTCTCCCAATTTGGGAGATGCGAAAAACCCCCGAGCATCTTGGTGACGCTCGGGAGTCTTCTAGAGATTTAACCGTGGTAGCTTTCCATACCTTCTTTGGCTCCTTCATCGCCTGCGTCTTCATCTGTTTCGAAGGAGACTTCGACCATGTCGCCGTTGCCTTCACTATCATCGTCGCCAGTGCCTTCTTTGTTGCCACCAAGGTTGGTGAGCTCAGCCAATGCGCCCTCCTCAGAGGTACCGGCCAAATCAACATCAGGAGTGTTTTCGCTCTTTGCTGGTGATGTGACTTCACCTGTTGCCTGGCCCAAAAGTCCCATTCCCGTGTCAGCAGGACTAGCAGAGGCGACAGCTGGTGAAGAGGTGTTGCTTCGTGAAGCGTAAGACTCTGTCCAGTGAGGTTTGTAGGTCATTTTGAAGGTGTTGAGTTCATCATATCTGTTTGTGTCAAAGGGAGCGTTGCCACTGCTGTTTTTCATTCCTTCGAGGAAGTTGACGAACTTTGTATAGTGGCTGTGAAAACGGGTGTTTTTTGCATTTGCCACGTGTGGATAGCTCTTCAAGCTGTCTTCGTAAATCTTGTACATGTCTTTGCCTGAAGGTCTGCTTCCTTTTTGGGCGAATCTACCAACGTACCAAGCGATGTATTCGTCCATCATTGTGTTGATATTGGCGTTGGTCATGTTTACGTTGCGTGTGCAGTGATTGACTTCGTGCACAATGGTGTTGACCATTGCAGCCACTTTGCTCACCTTGCGGTGTGAGATCCAGAACCGACTAGCATTTGCCTTGATTACAATGGCTTTTCCTTCTGCCTGACCGTCATCGCCATAGTTGCGCATTTGGAAGGATATTTTGGCTGAAGGGCCTTTGACGATGGCATTGAGTGTATTGCGCACCAATGTCTTGGCGTCACCACTTAGTGTGCTGCAATAAGTGGACATAGCACCTATAGCCTGCAAGAACATTGCTTTGATTTGGACTTTGCTGGGGGTGGTGATTTTTCTGCCGTGGTGTGTGTAGTAGGTGTTTGAGAAGTTATCGGATTGAACGTAACTCTCAATATCTCTTGCGGCTTTGGGGTAGGCACAAGCGATTTTGTAGATGGCATAGGTTACTTTTGCGCCGAATTTCCTTTTCAACTTTGAATACAAGCAAGTCAGCTTGCGCAAGTGATGAAATTCGTCAGGAAATCTCTCTAGGTCATTTGCATTGTTCGCCATTGCTCGCAGTACTGAAGCTTTCAGTGATGGGTAGAGTCCTTTAAAAGAGCCGTCTGTCGTGACTTTGCGTAGTTTCCTGATGGCTTTTGGATTTTTGATGAGTATTTTGAGAAGGGCAGAGATTGATGAATTGTTGAGCGAGATCACATCATTTGTAGACAGAAACCAAGCCATCGATTTGGAGTCTCTTACCATCTGCAGAACTTTGAGGTTGTCTTTGGCGGACATTGAAAGATGGCCTTTGCTGCTCAGAAGTTTGCCCAGACCATAGGAAATTCCTTTGTCCTTTTTGTATTTGGCGAAGATTTCTTGAATGGTTATCTGGATTTTGCCGTGGACGTCAGCCAACACGCTTATTGGCAAAGAGTGGAATAGTACGGCGATGATGATGATGATTAAGCTCTTGTGGTTCATGTTGCTCCCCTTTAGGTTCAGTTTTTGTTCTCTTGCCTCAGGTAATGCAGGGGGAGTGCCAAATTTGACGGGTTTCGGAAAACCCTTGCAGGAGTAAGTTATAGAGGATCCCTTCGAGCCAAAGAGTTTTGTCGTTCAACTTTTGTGCACCTAATGAACGGCAGGTCTCCCAAAATGGGAGAGCACTTTTTCTTCCATTAAAATGCACTCTCCTTTATATTCTCTCTTCATTCGAGGGAGGGATTTTTATGGCCGGTGTGGTCACCATTTATGCCTGCACACAATGTGGTACCGAGCTTGGGCGTGGCCCAATGACTATGATTGGTTCACCCTTTGTGAAGTGCCAGTGTGGCAAAGAGACCTTAGTCCCCAATCGCAATGAGTGGGATTTGATGAAACCATCCACTCAATCGGAACTCGCCTCTGGACCTTATTGGATTGGTTTTGGCGCTGCTTTGCCAATAGCAGGAGCGGGATTTGCCATCTGGGCGGGTATTGCTGGTATGCGCCACTAACGCTATACATTCTCCTGGCAATCCTCCTCTACACAATCGCTTCTCGAGATTTGCAAGGGGCCATTCGCCAGTCTCAGCAGCGAACAAAAGATCAAGCCCACCGCCAACGTGTGGAAGCTTGGCTCGAAACCTTGCCAGAAGTGCGACGAGACTACAGGTAACACCGAGTTCAAAGAGCTAGCGCTCGGTCACAGAGGCTCTTTGAAGGTAATGACAAAGATGTTCGACCTCGGCTGGTCAGGCCTCCTCTTGTGAAAGAACTCTGCCAGTAAGAACAACCTGCGCCCACTTTTGTCCCACTGCAAGTTGGAGACGTAATAGCGGCAAAGGGGATGTACATATCTGTTGAAGTTTGTCAGTGTCGTCACTTTTCGCCGAACTCGCAAATATGCTTCTGTCTTGAGCAGGCTTGGTCTCGTCCAATGGGGGATGTAACGGGGGTCGACTCGACTAGAGGCAAAAGCCAAGACTTGCTCTGAAGGGGAATAGACTCCTGCTGAATCGTAAGCTTTTTGCCAATGGGTGATGTTATCAGGCCTACGACCCAATAAATCAGTGACGAAGACGTCGTGGTGT
>CAZXTJ010000279.1:0-10434 GCA_964643655.1 uncultured bacterium | reverse complement strand
GTGTAGAGTGACGCTCGTTCCCCCAATCTGGTAGGACACATCTGTTACGGTCCAGCGATTGAAGAGGGCTACAGGTTTGATGAATGCAGGTTTGAAAACAGCAATTCTCGTTTCGTTGGTTCCTGTCCCAACAAACATTCCAGCAGCAGATTGTTCTGTATAAACACCATTGTCACTACGTGAAATAGCTCTCATCCCGTGCATTGTGCCTATTTCGGGCATAGCCAACAAAGTGCGCTCGTTAGCGCCAACCATCTCACGAGGGCCTGCCAGAAAAACGAGCAGGAACAAGCAAAATGAAGAAAGTAAGACATGTCCATAGCGGCTCTTCACTCGGAGCCTCCTTTCGCCCACTAAGGTGGTGCGATTTCCGTCGCTAGGGAGAAGTATAACTCTGAATCGGCATGTCGACAAATATGCACAATAATGGGGGGTTTAGCTGGGTTCTTGTCCTTAACAGAACATTAAAAAACATAAATTATGGACCAACCTATGTTGAGAGGGAAGAGATAGTGCTATATACTTCGAAAAAGAGACTACCGGAGGTGCCGAAGTGAATCTCAAGAAAGTGGTGTGCTCCTTTTGCGGTAAGGGCGAGGATGCCACACGCGAATTCTTTCGGGGGGCCAACGCCACCATCTGTGATGAATGTGTCAATCTTTGTCAAAACATCATGGAACGAAAGCGTTCGGCGAAGCCGCACAAATCAGTTGAATTAAAAAACATTCTTATTCCGGAAGAGATCCATACAGCCTTGGACAAACACGTAATCTCTCAAGATTATGCTAAACGTGTTTTGTCTGTAGCTGTGTACAATCACTACAAACGTGTCCGTTTCATGGACCGTGGCGAAGGTAACGTCAAGTTAGAGAAGTCCAACATCTTGCTCATCGGTCCTACTGGTACGGGCAAAACTTTGTTGGCGAGAACTCTTGCTGACGTACTTGACGTACCTTTCGCCGTTGCCGATGCCACAAGCTTCACACAGGCTGGTTATATAGGTGAAGATGTAGAAGCCATTCTTACTCGATTGCTCATTGCTGCAGACAATGATGTAGCTCGGGCTGAACGAGGCATCGTTTACCTCGACGAGGTAGACAAGTTGGGAAGAAAAGAAGGCTATTCATCCTTCAATCGTGATGTCTCTGGCGAAGGTGTACAGCAAGCTTTGCTGAAAATCATCGAAGGGACGAAGGCAGTAGTTCCCAAAGAGCTAGGCTCAAAAGGTGGACAAGCTGGCCACGTTTCCATCAACACTGATCACATATTGTTCATATGTGGCGGTTCCTTCGAAGGACTACCCAAAATCATCAGACGTCGTCTCGGTGGAAAAGTCATTGGTTTTGGCCAAGAGGACGTTGCCCGAGAAGAGAAAGATGATGACATTCTTGAACGTGTGTTGCCAGAAGATCTAGTTGGATTCGGTTTGATGCCTGAGCTCGTTGGCCGTCTACCAGTTGCGACAAATCTTCGTGAGCTGACTAGAGAAGACCTAAAGCGTATTCTCTTTGAACCAGAAAACGCACTAATCAAACAGTACAAAGAGTTGATGTGGATAGATAAGGTTGAGCTTGCCTTCACTGATCAAGCAATTGATAGCATTGTCGAACGAACAATGAATGAAGGAACTGGTGCTCGCGGACTACGCTCCATACTCGAACGAATCATGCTCGATGTCATGTATCGCATTCCTTCACAGCGTTCACTTGATCGTTATATCGTGACGCACGAAGAAGTGAACAAAAAGCTGATGCGGTATCACGGAAATCGTGTCGAAGATGGGGAAGTCGTTACTGACAACGCTCAAACAACAAAATCAGAAGCAGCCAAAGCATCAGGATAGGAACGACTAACTAGTGAAACCCGGCCACGAGCGCACCTTACGGATAATTGCGCTTGTAATCCTTGTTGTTCTTCTCCTTGGGGTTGCCTATCAGTTGAGTTCAATATTCAATCCCTTGCTCATTGCGCTGTTGCTCGCGTATATCTCTGATCCTCTAATTTCGCGCTTGGAGAAGGTATTCAGACATCGCTTGGCTGCCATCATTTCCATCTATATCTACTTGCTAGTCCTGTTCATTCTCATTCCAGCTCTTGTCATGGGCCGGTTTTATTCAGAGTCTAGCTCTCTTGTCGTCACACTTTTTGGTGAGAGTTCTACAGACTTGAATATGAATGGAAAATGGGATCCTGGCGAGTTTTATACCGATCTAAATGGTGACCGCAAAGCTCAGGCAAATGAGATGTTTGCCGACACCAATAGGAACGGCAAGTTTGATAGCTTCGAGAGCGGGTATATTTATAAGTTGCTCGACAGAGCAAGAGTCTATGGACGTTCTTATGATGCTGAAGGATATTTCCGCAAAGCTATCGATATTGATGAAGCAATAGGTTACGTAAAGAAGAATATTAGGCAAATTGCTTCAGCGAGCACTAGAGCAACGGGATGGTTTTTCGCAACTGTGGCACTCTCTGTTCAAGAGGTTTTCTCTTACCTTTCCTTTGTGGTCCTGATTCCCATATATACCTTCTTTTTCTTATATGAGTGGAATGACATCAAAAGGACTCTAGCCAAATACCTACCTGGTCTCTACAGAGATCGTATAGTTGATATCGTTTCCAAGATTGATAGAGCAGTCTCTTCATTCTTCCGTGGTCGATTGATCATATGTATCATCAAATCATTGCTAACAGCTTTTGGACTCTGGATCTGTGGAATTCGCTTCGCATTTTTCATAGGACTAGTAGCAGGATTTCTCAGTTTCATTCCTTTCCTCGGTGTCATAATGGGGGCCATTCCTTCCGTGACATTTGTCATCGTGGACCATCACGGTTCGATTTTGCTCTTTGTGGGAGTTGCATTGGTCTTTGCTGCAGTAGAAGCGCTCGAAGGAGTTGTATTGACTCCCTGGATTCTAGGCAAAGAAACAGGTCTTCATCCAATTACTCTAATCCTGTCCTTCATGGTTTTTGGCAAGTTGTTGGGACTGTTCGGTTTGTTGATGGCAGTACCTTTGACAGCGATTGTTAAGATATTGGGAAAAGAGTTTCTTTTGCCCATCATTGAAGAGTTTGCCCAGGAAAATAGCGCTGTTGGTGCAAAGTAGCTTGCTTTGAAAGCGGCCAATAATCAGTAATTTACACGGTGCCCACACATTCGATGTCCTTTATCAGCAACTTTTGTGAACTAGGCACTTTGCCCCAAGCTCCTTATACTAACGACAAATCAGCCACATAGGCAGGAGAAAGGACTCAAAACATGCGTTACAACACTCTTCTCGCCACTATTGCAGTACTATTTGCTTTTATGCTCGTTGTTGATATTGCTTCTGCCACTCACAACCCCCCCATCAATAGGCGGGATACAATGCGCCAAATCAATCCGAGAAGGCGTGCTTATCCTCACTACGATGAACGAAGTCGATTGCCCATCAACTATCGACCAACGTTGGGTCGTACTTGGACTTTTAATGGTCGTACACGTAATTCATCTCACTATCAAACGACTAACAGGACTTTTCACACCATTTCTGGTCGCCGATGTTTGCAAGACCGTGCTGGTAAACTCATCATTAACAACAATCGCACTCAACTCATCAGGCGTCGTTCTTTCCGCCACAGGTGGTAAAAGCGAGCTTCGCTCGCTCCTCTTCGCATTCGTGCCCGAGCTTCATCTCTCTTTCTTTGAAGCCTCATTTGGTGGCAAATAATCGATGTAGATGAACCAAGCTACGGGTGCTGCCACAATTGCCATCGCAGTCAGTGTTGGATGGTAGACAAATGGGCAGTGATATATAAATAGAGTTTGTAAACAAACAATTCCCACAATGGCCGCGAAAACGCTTCCTATTGGGCGTGACAGCCTGTCCACCCAATCCATGACCATTTCTTCTTCACTATTGCCTGTAACTATTGTGGCTTTTTGCCTTTCATCAGTTGGGACAGCCTGCCTGCCTAACATGGCAAATCCACATTTGCCACAACCACCATTTTCTTTCCAGCATGTACGGTGAAATGTCTCACCACATTCAGGGCAATTGATTGTGGAACCGCGCAGAGTTTTTCCACAACTAAGACAGGGCTGAGGTTTGTTCGGTCGCCCCTGATGCTGAAAAGGAAACCGTTGCGCCACGATGATGGCCTTTCCATAGTTTACATATGAATCTTAGCACTATGATGTCATCCATGGAGCAAACTAGAGCAAAGGTCCATTCCCTGCCATGGCGAAAAGCTTCAATTCATTCTTCTTCCCGTTATAGGAGCCATTCATGCAGACTGCGTATTTGGCCTGCATATTGCTTTGAAGGAAACATCGACTCAATGAGGAGGATAGGATGAAACTGAGTACAGACAAAAGAGGCAGCGTAATAATAATCACTGTCGAAAAGCCAGAACGCCTCGTAATGCCTGATAGCCTTGGTTTTCGTGCAGCCCTTCTCGAAAAATGTACTGGCGAGGGCGACTACTTGTTGAACTTAGAGAATGTCGCCAATATCGACAGCACCGGATTGACTGCCATCATTGGATTAAGACGTGAAGTGGAAAGACAAGGTGGTACGTTACGACTAGCTGGGCTTCGGCCAGCCGTACGTATGGTCTTCAAACTCACGCGACTCTATGATGTGTTTGTCATCGCCGATGATATAGATGCAGCATTCAAGACCGTAGCTGCATAGTCGTAGTAGTCCTGTCTACTACAAGACAAAAGAGCCGCCAATCCCTTGCCTGTGGGATGGGCGGCCCTTGTTTTTTGGAAAACAGATGTGATTTAGATAGTTTTTCCTCTTGCTGAACGTTTGCTGTACGTACACACCCTCATTACTTCTATCAAAGAAGTCTCTCCACTGAGAATAACTGGCAGAGCATTGTCGAACATTCGCTTGAAATTAATTTTTTCAGCTAGTTCCTCGAGCTCTACTGGAGACGGATTGGTACGTAAAACTTGGCGTAGTTCTGGCGTCATTTTGAGAAACTCATATATGGCTCGACGTCCTTTGTAGCCTGTGTGCCCGCATTCATCGCAACCAACTGCTTCATAAACAACAGCATCGTCGGGTATCTCTTGCGCAGCCAACTCTTTCAGACGTACGAGATGATCAGGTGAAGGCTTACGACAGCTGGGGCAGAGTCGCCTGATCAAACGTTGATTGACAATACCGGTGAGTACTTCCGCCAATAGATATGGTTCCAATCCAATGTCTAATAACCGAGATACCGTTGATATTGCATCAGTCGAGTGTAGTTGAGTAAAAACGAGATGGCCAGTCATAGCTATTTTCATCAACAAAACAGCAGTTTCAACATCTCTTATCTCTGCACAGAAAATAATGTCTGGGTCCATCCGTAAGAAGTGTCGCAAAGTTGGCGCAAAATCAAGCCCAATAGCTGGCTTTATTTGCACTTGATGAACGTCTGGTAAGATGACTTCAACTGGATCTTCGACGGTCACTATCTTGCATTTTTTCGCGTTTTGACGGGCCAACAGTGAGTATAGAGTAGTTGTTTTTCCACACCCTGTTGGGCCTGATGCAATGAATAAACCATAGGGAGCTCGAGCTGCCTCGAATAATTCGTCGCGAAGTTCCTTTTCTGGAAAGACTAATTCTGAGGAAGACAAGATCTTTTCAAAAGTGTTTCTTCGTAAAATCCGAATACATGCACTTTCGCCAAACACTGATGGCCCAACACAAACGCGCATGTCCACTTTCTCGTCATTGATCTGAATCTTTATGCGACCATCTTGTGGAAGCCTTTCTTGGCCAACATCGAGGGCTGACATGATTTTCAATCGTGAGATCATGGCACGTAACACATCGCCAGGCACACGCATCTTTTCTTCGAGTACTCCATCTAGGCGAAAGCGAATTCGGCCAATGGAAGTTGCTGGTTCTTCCAGCAAAGCTTCAAGGTGGATGTCTGAAGCGTTTTCTGCCACCGCTTGTTTTAGAACATCATTAAATCGTTTGACAATGTCTTTGGATGCGTCGTCTTTTTCCTCTTTCTCGTCGTCCTCTTTGGAGGTCATCGCGGCTGCAGCTGCCTCTGACGGTTCGGTCAAGACTCCCTCTTCGAGCCGTTCACTGATCACTTTGGCTACCTCATCAAGGCGTCCTGCACTTTCACCTCCACGAGTAATCTGGATGATGTCCCTGCCAAAAATCGTTGGATGTTTTTGCAGACAATCAGAAAAACGAACTCCTGCTTTGAGATCTACAATTATTGTCTCGAGGGCAGAACCTAAAGTGGTAGTACCCTGTTCCTCTCTCAGGGTTGTCAACGTTGCAACCAATGGAACTCCATTATCAATCATCGTGGCAAATTTTTTCCAAAATCGAACAAATACTGCTTTATCCATTAAGAATGCCTCCTCGACTTTTTGTTATTCGTTCACGAGGGAGAAGAGTCGACGGCCGCGCGTTTTCCGTTCTCGTTCTTCCACCCAAGTAAGCAGCCGACTACGACGAATACGCAATTGGCCACCAATGGTGAAGACAGGAAGGGTGTCAAACTCTTCTTCGAGTTCCCTAGGAGTAACTCTCAGATAGGCCGCTGCCTCTTCCACTGTCATAATGTCGTGTTTTGTTGCTGCAAGTGCCTCTTCACAGGCAATTTGGGCTTTAATGTTGCCTAAAATATCCTTAGCCGTTTCTTGCTCCAATGAAGGTCTAACATCCTTTTTACAGAGGCTTTTAATTGCCTCGAGTTCATTGAGAGCGTTTTGGCAAGAAGGACAGTTTGCAAGATGGATTGACACTTCATCGTGGCTCAAAACTGTCAGCTCTTCCCGAAGATAGGCCGAAAGAAGTTCTTCGACGGTATTACAGTCCATCATCTCTGACCTTTCTTTGCTAAACATGGTGTGAATCTACATTCTGTTTCACTCAGTTGGTGAGACAGTTTCAAGCGTAGGATTTTCCAGGCACGGTGTACGTGGGTTTTCATGGTTCCTACTGGTACGTTGAGAATGTTGGCTCCTTCTGCATAGGAAAAACCCTCTAACTCACGAAGAACAAATGCTGGCCGAAGAGGACTCTCCAGCTCGGCCACAGCTAACTTGAAAGCTTCTGTGATTTCACGATCACGTACTTGTTGAAATGGATTGAGCTCTTCTGGTTCCGATAGATCTGCCGGAAAACGCAAGAGTTTGAAACGTCCACGTCTCTTGAGGTGAGAAAGACAACGGTTGGTGGCTATACGAAAGAGCCAAGTCGTGAACTTCGCCGTTGCTTCGTAAGTGTTGGCAGAACGGGCAACTCGGACAAAAGTCTCTTGCAGCACCTCTTCTGCTTCGTGGGAGTCACCAGTCATGCGATGCAAATAGCGATAGAGTCGCTTTCGATGGCGGTGGAAGAGCTGATCAAAAGCCTCTTCGCAGCCATGGCTATACATCAGCATTAGCTGGGGATCTGTAAACTCACGCAGTTCCACAAATGTCTCACTTTCCCTGTCACTTACTTTAACCTCGGGCAGGGGAAAGGAGTTTCAACTTTTTTTAAAAAATGCGGATTTTTTTACAGAGCAGCTCTATTAGCGGGCTGAGCAGCGATCACAGCCTGTGGCTACGACATCCTCGGTTGTTCTTTTAGGTTTGTCGCGAGGATCTTGCGGCAGTGGAGCCAGTGGTTCAGGTCGAGCACCTAATCTCATTCCTCTATGGAAGGTGCGGAACCAGCCACGTACCCATTCTCCAAAGACTGACAAGTCTCTAACTGCATATTGCGGTTCGCGGTATTCGCCATAAAAACATCCCGTACATTCATTGGCCGTGCGGCAAGCTTCATCACGAAATGCACCAGATTGGTAATACTGAACGAAGCCTTCATCTAGGATGTTACCCACTGGTGGTTTTTCTTTGCAGACACAGACTGAACCATCTGGGTAGACGTCTACGACGAGAGTGCCAGCTTCGCACTTCCAGTCACATTTTCCTGTCTCTAAGTATTTTCGATAATCTTCCAGATATCTCGTGGAGTTAGTAAGTCCCATACCTTCTCGACGGAGCATAATCAACTCGTCGATGACACGGTCTCGAATGGCGGGAGCAATGCCTTCAATACAGAACTCAGTGTCAGAAGAGCGGAATAGATACTCTTCGTTGCTCGCTTTTTCTTTGCCAGCAGAGATCATGACTGGAGTGATGTAGGTGTAAACACCAAGGCTGTGGAAAAATCTAACCAGATTGGGTAGCTCTTCAAAATTGTAGCGAGAGGCAACTACATTGGCTTGTGATAAACCGTCTGGCAACAATTCACGAGCCATTCTCAAGGTGCGCAGTGCATTGTCCACCACATTGCGGCCTTGGCAAATGTCATCCTGAAGTTTGCGGTTCAAAGTGTCTATTGAGACACTGACATCACGAAGACCGGCTCTTGCGCAGGCTGCCATCAAGTCACGTGTTACATGGGGACCACCATTGGTCTGAATTCTTACAGAGAAACCCATTTCACTGAAGGTGCGTACAACTTGTGCAATGTCATCGCGCAAGAATGCTTCGCCACCTGTAAGAACCACGTGGCGAGCACCAAGCTCATGAAGTTTGTTTGCTACTTTCTTCACCTTGGCACCGCTTAGTTCTTTTTCTTCGTCGGCCAATTCGTGCAAAGAACACATTCGGCAACGATGATTGCAGCGGTGAGTGACGTGAAAGCGCGTATAGAAAGGTTGACCAAAAAATTTGGCCTTCAAAATCCCGACAGCCGTGTTTAATATCTTCATATTATTAATATCGACCGTTATAGGGCCGCCATCCACCTCACAAAAGGAATATTAGTACATGGAGCGCCAGCATCCGCGTTTCTTCTGTTAACATGATCACATCATAAGTTCAGAAGAAAGGTAAAACCATGGGCTCCAAGGACCAAAAAGGCAAATCAAGAGCAGAAGAGCTGCGGGTTACTCCTCGGTCAGAGGATTACTCTCGCTGGTACACCGACATCATCCTCAAAGCACAGCTGGCAGATTATTCCCCAGTCAAAGGATGTATGGTCATTCGCCCCAATGGTTACGCCATTTGGGAGAATATGCAGAAGGTCCTCGACAAAATGTTCAAGGACACAGGTCACCAAAATGCCTATTTTCCTCTCTTCATCCCCGAGAGTTTCCTCAAACGTGAGGCCGATCACGTGGAAGGATTCGCACCTCAGTGTGCCGTTGTCACCCATGGTGGAGGTTCCAAGTTAGATGAACCGTTAGTTGTAAGACCAACTTCGGAAACCATTATGTACGAAATGTACAAAAAATGGATCAAGTCTTATCGTGACCTGCCAATACTGATTAACCAATGGGCCAATGTCGTTCGCTGGGAAATGCGCACGAGGCTCTTCTTGCGTACATGCGAGTTTCTTTGGCAAGAGGGGCACACTGCCCACGCTACTCACGACGAGGCATTAGAAGAGACTAAAAAGATGCTTGGTGTATATAAGACATTCGCTGAAGAATACATGGCTGTGCCTGTCCACACAGGTGTCAAAACTCCCTCTGAGCGTTTTCCCGGAGCTGTGGACACCTACTGCATAGAAGCCATGATGCAAGACAAAAAAGCTTTGCAGGCAGGAACTTCGCACCTCTTGGGGCAAAATTTCGCAAAGGCTTTCAACGTCCGTTTTCAAGACGAAAATGGTGAGTGGCAGTATGTTTGGCAAACATCGTGGGGTGTGTCAACACGTCTCATTGGTGCACTAATCATGGCTCATTCAGACGATAATGGTTTGATAGTGCCCCCACGTCTTGCTCCTATGCCTGTGGTCATTGTGCCTATTTATCGCAAAGATGAGCAAAAAGCCAAAGTGCTCGAGGCTGCCAGCAAACTTCGAGATGAACTTGCCCAACGATTTGGTAATGTACATCTCGATGACAGAGATGGTTTGAAACCAGGCTTCAAATACAATGAGTGGGAACAAAAAGGAGTACCTCTGCGCATTGAAATAGGCCCCAAGGATCTCGAGAAGGACTCAATCTTTGTTGCCCGTCGTGATGGCAAACCCAAACAGAGTTATCCCAGGGCGGGAGCAGTGGATACCATAGCTTCTGTTCTAGAAGACATTCAGCAGAACATCTTCCAAAAGGCTCTCGATTTCCGCAAAGAGAATTCTCACCAGACCGACGATTACGGCGAGTTCCAGAAAGCCCTCGAAGAAGGAGGCGGCTTCTGGCATCTGCATTGGTGTCAGGAAGAGGCTTGCGAGATGAAGGTCAAAGATGAAACCAAGGCAACCATTCGCTGCATTACTGATGATATCTCAGCCGAAGATGGCACATGTATAGTCTGCGGGAAAAAATCTACCCGTCGTGTCATTTTTGCCCGTTCGTATTAGGGATATGGGCTCTACAGTCAACACAATCAATGAGGTAAACCTTGCTCCTGGTAAGGTCACCTTTGCGAGTAATATCAAAAGAGTTGTCATCGCACCGTCATTAGCTGGCCCACTCTATCTG
>CAZXTJ010000278.1:0-10439 GCA_964643655.1 uncultured bacterium | reverse complement strand
GCCAAATCACTCATTCTCGTCTTGGGCGGTGTGGGTGGAATATTACCTGATACTTTCGATTTCAAATTTGCTCGCTTTCTCGAGAAGTTCGACATCGAAGTAGACCCAGACCATGATGACCCAGATCCGCAGATGATCGCCGAGGCAGTTGCTGACGCCATCAATCGTGCACATAAAGAGCAGAAGACAGTTAAACTGTTGCTTCATACAATCCGTCTTGGTGCTGATGCCTGGCGCAAATATTCAGTCTTCTTCAATTCGGAAAAACAGCGTATTGAAGTAACAATTGGTCCTGTTGTTTCGACTAGTCAGGTGCCTTATCTGCCATCTTTGCCACCTGAGGACAAACGATTTGCCTCGGCACCAGTGGAAGTGCCTTTTGAGCACACCTATGACAGAGCAAATGATGTAACCATCTTTTCAGGGCCAGACTTTGACATGAAACCTCGTGACGGTTTCGTTGAGATTGAATTCCTCAGTTGGCACAGGCGTTGGTCCCATTCGCTCACATTGGCTTCTGTGGCTGGCGTGATAACGGCCATATTGGCTTATATTGCCAAAGGAATACTTGGCTGGAATTTGGCTTTGGCTCCTTGGATGTATGGCCTCATCCTCACTGGTGGTGGCTGTATGCATATCTTGGAGGATCAGACTGGTTTCATGGGCTCTAACTTGCTCTATCCCTTTACGAAAGAAAGAGCAACAGGTGCCAAGTGGTTCCATTCGGGACATGCCATTTCTAACTTCACCACCTTCTATCTCATGGTGGCCCTCATCATTTTTAACTTGAATCGTTTGACCCCACCGAAACCAATCTTTGATGTGGCTTGGTGGGAATATTGGCTCATCGTTTTTGTCATTCCAATGACTTTGTTGCACACCATTGCAGCAATGTGGGCAGATCCATTGCCTGAAACAGGTCACGTCAGTGATGACCATCACGACATTGGCGTCGAAGCCAAAGAAGATGGTGGTGGCATCTGACGTGGGACGTGGTGGTGACCAGGGACCTCTCTTTATTGATGAGGCGCGTATTTTAGTTTCTGCTGGCCGTGGCGGAAATGGTTGTTGTTCCTTTCGACGCGAGAAATTCGTACCAAAAGGTGGTCCTGACGGAGGTTGTGGTGGCAAAGGTGGCCACGTCATCCTCGAAGCAACGACACAGAGAAATACACTCTATGATTTTCAACGTAACCGGCAGTATAGAGCTCCCAAGGGCTCACATGGTTCTTCCAAGAACAAACGAGGGGCTAGTGGTGAGGACCTCATAATTGGTGTTCCTTTGGGAACTGTCGTGCGTGATGATTTGGGCAATGTTCTGGCTGATCTCGTGGAGATTGGCGAGCAGGTCATAGTTGCTAGAGGTGGCCGCGGTGGTAGAGGCAACCGAGTATTTGCTACCTCTCGGCGTCAAGCTCCTAAGTTTGCTGAAAAAGGTGAACCTGGGCAAGAGCAGTGGGTAAAGCTCGAGCTGAGACTCATTGCCGAAGTAGGACTCCTTGGTTATCCCAATGTTGGCAAATCCACATTGCTCTCACGCATTAGCCATGCCAAACCCAAAATCGGTGCTTATCCATTCACTACCTTGGCACCTAAACTTGGCGTTGTCTCCTGTGGAGAAAAGACTTTTACTGTCGCTGATTTGCCGGGAATCATCGAAGGAGCAGCTGATGGCAAAGGTTTGGGCGACAGGTTCTTGCGTCACGCCGAAAGAACTCGTCTTCTGCTTCATCTGCTCGACGTTTCTGCCTGGGAAGGACGCGATCCTTACGAGGATTATCTTCACATACGTGAAGAGTTGAAAAAGCACCATCCCGCTTTGGCTGAACGTCCTGAGATGATAGTGGCCAACAAGATGGATGTTCCAGACGCTGAAGAGAAACTGGCTGTATTAAAAGACAAACTTTCGGCTCCCATTATTGCCATCTCGGCAGTTGTGGGTATGGGAGTAGATGAGCTCATCACAAAAGTCGCACAAGAGTTGGAAAAGCTGCCAGCCTTTGTTCCTCGCGAAGAGGTATTCAAAGTTCATCGACCAGACCCCGTTTATCAGATAGTCATAGAAAAAGGAGTCTATTACGTCAGAGGAAGGCGTGTAGAGAGACTCGTTTCCATGACTGATCTCGAGAATGACGAAGCCAAGCTGCGTATGGAACATATCATCGCTCGTTTGGGTATTTACAGGGCTCTGGAAGAAGAGGGCTGTAATGAGGGAGACACAGTCGTCATTGGTGACCTAGAGTTCGAGTACATTCCCGACTTGGTTGCTCACCGGCGGTGAGACACATGGCTCGTACCTGCATATTTGGTGGGACCTTTGATCCGCCCCATATCGGTCATTTGGCCATGGCCAAAAAAGCCATCAAAGGTGTCTCTTTGGACAGGTTGTGGTTCTCACCACTCAATACTCCGTGGCATAAGAAGGGACCCAAAACCAGTTTCGACGATAGAAAAGCCATGACTGAGTTGTTGGTGAAAAACGAAGACAAAATGGCAGTCACGGACATTGATGGCCGTCTTGGTGGAACCACCTACACATACAAAACTCTCTCAGCTTTGGCCAAAGGAGAGTGTAAGGGAGACGAGCTCTTTTTCCTTATGGGGGCAGACTCTATGGAATATTTTCACAAATGGTCCAAGTGGCAACAAATTCTCAAACTTGCCCGACCAATAGTCGTTGCTCGGCCGGGACATCATTTACAGGCACCTGGATTGTCCGTAGCCCAGCTTGAACGCTTTATTATCATCAAAGGTTTCAGAAGCCTCTGTTCTTCTACGAAAGTTCGCCAGCAATTGGCTGAACGCGGATACAGCAGAGGTTTGACAAAAGCGGTAATGCAGTATATTCGTGATAAAGGGCTATATGGCATCAAGAAGAAATGGGGGAAATGAAGTGGACCACTCACCAGGCGATTTCAAGTCTCGAGTTCTCCAGTGGATTTCGGGATTGAGTGAGCACCAATTTGCCAACCTCTTTTACGAAGCAGCAAAGGCGCAAAGAGCCACACATCCTGACGAGGAAGAGGCTAAATTTGTGTTGGCTGACGCTTCTGACGAAGAGCAAGTGGCTTTTATAGGTCTTGCAGATGATGAACACTATCCAGAAGGTTTTGCCGATGACGCTCCACTTTGTCAGTTTGGTACCTGTCCAGAATGTGAAGCAGATGTTCTCAGCGTAGCAAAAAACGCTCTCTGTCCAATTTGCGGCGAAAAGGTCTATTGCACGTAGTTTTCTGAGTTATTCCAAATCTCTAAGTGATAACCATTCGGATAACTGTGTTGCCTATTGCCAGTATCAAAGCCGTAATGGCTGTATCACCAATAGTTTTGATCTCGAAATCCTCAATGGCCTGGTCAGCAAAATAGAGCGAGACTGTGTTAATCAACCAAGATATGAGCAGGACAGAAATAGGCATTAACACAGATCCAAAAGGCAGAAGGAAAACGAGTAGACCAACGAGCATAGTTGGCAAAGCAGCCACAGTGAGCAACAAGACGTTGAGCAATGCCATTATGGCTGCCACGGCAAAACAGGCACCAAAACCTTTGTGTTTGACCATAGGAATGAAAGACAGAATTGCTGCAGAGATTGCGCAACTGATCAAGAAACCTATCATTTTTTACCCCTCACGGTTATTAGCGAAAGATTAGTGGCTAATTTTAGCATTTGCGTCGCGTTTTGCAATGAGGGGAGCAGCTTTCTCTACGAGTTCGAGAAATTGTTTACGATAACCCTTCACGTCTTTTCCTTTTGCTTGTTCAGCAAACTCGCTTACTTGGTCACAACTGCCCGTGCCTTTGAACTTGGAGTTGCGCAGTAGTTGTCCGAATTGAGCAACCATGGCTGCCCAACGAAGGTTTTCCGAAGCTTCGTCGAAAGAACTGCCTTTATCCAAGACAGGGAAGACCAGTTTACTGCTCTTTTTACCATCAGGTTTTTTGTAGCGCAATTTGACTGTGACCAACTCGTTACTATCAGCTGCTGAAGTTTTGACCTTGCTCGTCTGGTAACGTAGTTCGTCCACTTTGGGAGTGGGCAACTTGCCACCAGCAGTGATTATCTCGTAAAGAGCGGTTACAGTGTGGCCTGCACCAATGTCACCAGCATCTTTTTTGTCATCATTAAAATCTTCTTTGGCGAGAACGCGATTTTCGTAGCCAATGAGACGATATGCTTTCACTTTGGTGGGGTTGAACTCGAGCTGCAGTTTCACATCTTTGGCAATGGTCAAAAGAGTTCCAGAAATCTCACTGCCCAGTACTTTCTTGGCTTCAGCGAGACTGTCAATGTATGCGTAGTTACCATTGCCTTTATCGGCTAGCTGCTCCATCTTGGCATCTTTCACATTGCCAGTACCTAGGGCCAAGACTGTGAGGAAGACACCCTTGTCACGCCTATCTTCAATCAATTTGACGAGGGCTGCGTCAGAAGAGACTCCTACATTGAAATCACCATCAGTAGCCAGGATGACTCTGTTGTTGCCATTGGGATTCATATTGGCCAGAGCAACGTTATAAGCCAGTTTGATACCAGCACCGCCAGCAGTAGAGCCACCAGCACGAAGGCCAGACATTGCCTCGACTATCTTTTTCTTTCCTTCTTCAGTACAAGGAGTAGAAGGGAGAGCCAAACCAGCAGAACCTGCATAAACAGTGATGGCCACCCTGTCTTGAGGACGAAGATTTTTCATCAGTACTTTGAAGGATTTTTTCAATAGAGGGAGTTTGTTAGGGCTGTTCATAGAGCCAGAGACATCGAGTAAAAAGACGAGATTGGCAGGAGGCATGTCTTCGAGATCTATTTTGCGTCCCTGCAAACCAATCTGCAAGAGACGGTTTTCTCTGTTCCAAGGACAGGTGGATATTTCAGTTTCCACTGAGAAGGGAACTTTGCCTCTGGGAGCTTTATAGTCATAGGTGAAGTAGTTCACCATCTC
This sequence comes from uncultured bacterium, assembly GCA_964643655.1. Classification (GTDB taxonomy): domain Bacteria; phylum Muiribacteriota; class UBA6191; order CAZXTJ01; family CAZXTJ01; genus CAZXTJ01. Next base: position 5,502 of record CAZXTJ010000278.1, on the reverse strand, counting down.
TTCTATACGAACGGCACCAGCAGGCGGAAGCTGTCCACCTGTGAGGAAACGTCGCATATTTGCATATGAAGCTGTATCTACATCCACACCAAATGTTGATAGAGGATGTTCACTCACTCTGCGAAAGACATTTTCTTTTTGGTGAGCATACTGTTCAGTGTTCATTGCCACGTCACGAGGACCGCGGAGGAGGGGAGGGAAAATGGCTGACATTCTTCGGTGTCTGCGTGAGCTCTCTCTTTTGACCCTCATGCCTCCACCGATACCTCTGGCTGCAGCTGCGTTACCAAACACAGGTGCAGATCTAGAGCCAGACAATGAGGAGATACCTCTGGCGGCAGGTGCATTGGCATATGCTGGTGCAGGTCTCGGGCTTCTAGGAGCAAATGATCGAAAAAATCCTCTTGCTGATTTGCTTTTTCTGTAGCGGCGAGAATATCGATTGGGTGTTGGCCGTGTAAAAGCTTTGTTGGCAAGCTTTCGGACGAATTTTGCTACTGCACTATTTCTCTTCACTTTGTTGGCGTGGTGGCTAATAGTGACGAGAGCATCGACGAAGAAGGGGCGTGCCATGATTGCAGTATCCAACTTAATCATTGTCAGATTGGATTTGTGGTCTGAGGCTTTCAGCATTTGGACGATTACTTCATCATCAACTTCAGGACGAAAAGCCACTATGATGAGTGTCTTGTTCGAGCTAACACCTCTTGCTGTCCATTGACCACTGCTGTTCGAACGAGTGGCAGCAAGAACATTCATTGCACTTTTGTCGAGGACGTAAACATATGCTCCGCTGACTGCATTTCCCTTTTCGCTCTTGAGCAAACCCTGTAGGTTTCTCCCACTTTCAGCCAATAAAGGTGTTGGGTCAAATGACACGATACAAGCCAAACATGCCAAAAAGGCCATGGCTGCACAAATAGTTCCTAGAGTGGCAAAACTTGGATTGCGTCTCTTCATCGCCAAAGCTCCTCTCGCTTTGTTAGCACTCAGCATTAGGACGTCCCCCACTTCGTTGTGCTTAGAAAAAACTTATTTTTTCTTGTCTTCAGCTTCTGTTGCGGCAGGTAGGGCTTTAGGTGCCTCTTCTTCATCTTCGACATCGTCTTCTGCCATTAGTTCCAGCTCACGGAAAGTTTTCATAGAGTTCTCTAGATGTTCAATGGCATTGGGCAGAGACGATCGCCTGACGATTGGCCCAATGATGAGGAAAAAGGGGAAGATGGACAACATACAGGCTGCCAAGGCAAAGAGCCACTCTGCTCCTAAAATGCCTCCGGCGATACTAGCAAGGCCAATTATGGTACCTATGCCACCAACTACATCGCAAACTCGGCAGGCTTTTTTCCATCTCGTGTAGTCCACTTCCCAGGAAACGAGGGTTGTACCTTCCTCAGAGGGAGTGAAACGCAGAATCAACTTGTCGGCAAAGGCGGCCAATGAGTTTGGTTGAGCTCCACGGGGATAATGGAGAACGACTTCGTTTTTGCTCACTCGCTCGAGCCCAGTTCCTTCAGCTGATTGAGAGATCATTCGGCGAACGACTTTGTCTCTTACATCCTTCACTTCGCCTTTGAAAGTGAGGGCTGGTAAATCAGATTGGTGTTCTCGAAGGGCAGCCCGAACGAATTCTGCAGGGATATCCAGCTCATCGGCGATTCTAATGAGATCTGCAGCTGAGTAAGTATCCTTCTTTTTGGAAAGGCTCTCTAAATGGAGCTGAGCGGAGCGTTCAATGACTTTTGAAACTTCGTCAGCTGACAAAACAGGAAGATTTTTGTTTTTGTCTTCGCTCAAATACCCCACCTTCATTCCTCATTCGGCTCCAGTTTATCTCTTCTTTAACTGTGATGGAACCCAGAGCCTCTTTAATTAGTCACAGATATGTAACTGTCTAACACTCCGCTCCTTGAGCGTTCTGACCAATGAATGGTAGTATTTCGCCGACAAAAACTACCTCTATTAAAGCAATATTTGTATGATTGGGAGGCTTAGGGTGGATAGGGAGCAGGCGAGGCGCGAAATCGAGCGACTCCGTGGAGAGGTCAAATATCACAACGATCTCTATCACGGCAAGGATAGCCCCGAGATAACGGACCAAGAATTCGACACACTCGTGAAAAAACTCGAGGCCCTCGAGAGAGAGTTTCCTGAGTTTGCGGCGGCTGATTCTTCTTCTCTTGATGTGGGCTCTAGCGTACTCGTCGAAGGCTTCGAAAAACGCAAACACCCTTATCAGTTACTCAGTTTGGACAACACTTACAATGAGGATGAACTGAACAAATGGGAAGAGCGTTTGCAGAGGTTGCTTCCTGATACAGCATTCTCTTATGTTTGTGAACCCAAGTTAGATGGCCTCTCCATGGGCTTCGTTTATGAAGATGGCAAGTTGGTGGCAGCTGTCACTCGTGGCAATGGCACTGTTGGTGAAGATGTAACGGCCAACTTGCGTCATGTGTCAGGTGTCCCTCACGAGATTCCTGACAAGGGCACTTTTGCTATTCGTGGTGAAGTCGTAATGCCGCGTTCAGAGTTCGAAAGACTGAACGAAGAGGGAGCACAGACTGATGGACAGGTTTTCGCCAATCCTCGCAATGCTGCTGCAGGTACTATTCGTCAGCTAGATTCGACTGTTGTGGCAGCGAGGAAGCTCGATTGCCTCTGTTATGACATTCTTGGTCGCCGACAAGGAAGCCACTGGGAACATCTTTCAGAATTGCGTCGTCTTGGATTCAAGACTGCAGAATCAGCCAGATGTAAAGATATGAAAGAAGTTTGGGCCTTTATCGAGAAACTTGGTGCCAAACGTTCTTCTCTCGAGGTGGACATCGATGGTGTGGTCATCAAAGTCGATGATTTGGAAACTCGAGATAGAGCAGGTTTCACTTCGAAAGCTCCTCGTTGGGCAATAGCATATAAATATCAGGCCGAGAGAAAAGAGACGGTTCTGCACGATGTCATTTTGCAGGTAGGGCGCACAGGAGCAATTACTCCTGTTGCTGTGTTGGAACCTATTCACATTTCTGGCTCCACTGTTTCACGAGCTTCTCTACACAACTTCGACGAGATTGCCCGTAAGTCCATTCGGAAAAATATGCGTGTGCTTGTAGAAAAAGCAGGAGAGATTATTCCTCAGATAGTGAAGGTTGTCGGACCAGTTGATGGCAAAGAGCCTGAGGACGTTCTCGAACCTGAAGCTTGTCCCTCTTGTGGCGCAGAAGTGGCTCGCCGAGAGGGGGAAGTGGTCCTTCGTTGCACTAATAGACATTGTGATGTTCAAGTGAAACGACGTATTGAACACTTCCTCAGTCGAGACGCTCTCAATGCTGATGGTTTTGGCCCTGCAGTAGTAGGTCAGCTGGTCGACAAAGGGCTGGTCAAGAGATTTGGCGACCTTTATCGGCTCTCCGTTGATGACTTCCTTACTTTGCCCGAAACAAAGGAAAAGTCAGCCAAAAAACTACACGCCGCGTTGCAAGAGCGGCTCAACGTGGGCCTCGATCGTTTCTTGATGGGACTGGGCATAGATTTCGTTGGTAAAAGAGCAGCTAGTCTGCTCGCCGAAAGATATGCCTCTGTGCAATCCATCCTCGAACTATCAGAAGAGGCTCTCATTGCTCTTGATGGTATTGGTCAAAAGACTGCTCAGAGTCTCCATGCCTACTTAAAAGACGAGGAGTATTTGTCAGAGTTGAATGACCTCCTTGCAACAGGGTTTGCTCCATCGTCTGTGCAAATGGAGAGAGCAGAGTCACCCCTGTCGGGCCACAAAGTCGTTGTGACTGGTACTCTGGCTCGATATGGAAGACGGGAAGTTGAAGACGTATTAAAAAGAATGGGAGCCCAACCTTCGGGCTCCGTCTCTAAAAAGACTGGTGCTCTCGTTGCTGGTCAAAAGGCTGGTTCCAAACTGGCCAAAGCTGAAAAACTAGGTGTGCGAGTCATTTCCGAAGATGAGTTTTATGAGATGGTAGATGCCTGTCTTGGTGGAAAGGACACCTGATGGCTAAAAAACAGGGGATCAAGCTCGACCAATTTAAGCTCGAAGAACAGTTGGCTGAGCTAGAAGAGGCTTTGTTACCTGGTGCAGAATTGGGTTGGCCTCAAATTGGCGTTACACTGTCACAGTTCCCTCTATTGTCAGAGAGCTTGGACGGTTTTCGCAATTCCCTTTATGTTTTAGCTGGCGCATCACGTATGGGTAAGACGGCTTTTGCTCTCGAGTTACTTGTGGATGTATTGCTCAATGATGAGAACGCACATGGCATTTATGTTACCCTCGAACAGTCTGCCAGAGATTTGAATATACGCCTCGTTGGCCAATGTGGTGAAGTTCATATGGAATATTTGCTCAATCCGCAAAAAGAGGGTGCTTCCAAGTATGAAGATCGCAAAGTGAAAGGTCTACAGCTTGCCAATGAATTGCGCGGTCGCTTGACTATCGTTGACGAGTCTCTAGGGGCCATCCGCTTCGAGGATGTCAAATCTCTCGTAGAGCAGGCGAGAGAAGAGTTTGATGGTCCTCTTTTCCTTGTCATTGATCCTCTATTCAAAATGCGACTGGGGTCTGAGGTGGATTTGGATCAGGAAAAACAGTCTGCCGCATTGGCCCGTGAGCTCAAGACGCTCTGTATGTCCCATAAGATAGGTACTGTCGTCACTACAGGAGTGGCTGGCGCTGCTGGTAAACGAAGGCCTGAGCTCGCTGACTTGGAAGGGCAGTCAGGGCTGCTCTATGACGCTCAAGTGATCTTAATGCTCTACTGTGACTATTTTAATAATGCTGATACGACATTCCTCGAATGGGAGTGGGGAACAGATGATTTGATGGTGCCCATCTTTGAGCTAAACGTAGCGAAAAACAAGATGGGCGCTTTCTCTGGGCGGATATATTATCGCTTCTTCAATTCTTTCTCCAAATTCAGGGAATGTGCTCAACTCGAAATCGATAATTACAACAAAATGCTCTACAATCTTCGCGTCCACAATGACGCTGATCCACTCATCGATGATCAGATAATCGGTCGCTTCGAAAACATCGACAGGCAGAAATGACAAAGAAGAAGAAACGAGAGAAAAAGAAGGTTGTCGCCAAAAGGCAAGACGAGAGTATCAATCGCCGTTTCACCACGGCTGTCACATTGCAGCAAGATGGTGAATACGCAACGGCTATGGATATCTATCACCAAATTCTCAAAGAGGAACCGACACATTTGGGTGCGTTGATGAATCTTGGTGTTCTTTATTATGCCGAGGGGCGCAACTCTGAAGCTGTGCTCCATTTTGACCAGGTCCTGGAAGTTGAAGCTCAAAATGCTGATGCCCATTACAACAAAGGTAAAGCACTCGTTGCTCAAGGTGATTTAGTGGGTGCAGAGCTTAGTTTTCGTGAGGCCCTCGAGCTTGCTCCAGAAGACAAAATGACTCTGCAGGAGTATTGTACCTGTTGCGTGGCCTCAGAGAAACCTTCCCAGGCTCTCGAAAAGATTGATAATGCTCCAG
>CAZXTJ010000277.1:0-10453 GCA_964643655.1 uncultured bacterium | reverse complement strand
GGTTTGTCAGTGTTGGGGCTCTCTATGGCAGCATTTGAATTGAAAACTGCTATTCCATTGGCTATGCAAGCTACAGGTGCGCCTTGTTTCGACGAGAGTGGCAATCTCTTGGGTGTGAGTTCTTTTGTCCACAGAGATGATCCTGTGAAACGGCAGGTAACCTTCGTTCGTCATATTGTGCCCTTGGATTATGTTGTCGATTTGCTGGCCTTGGCCTGTCACAAAAAGATCCAACCACAACATGGTAGTGATACGAGAATACTGAGAGCTGTTGTCGAGCGGGCAGAGGTGGCTATGGCTCCGCAAAGGAGAAAAGCTGCCCAGATTCGCCGCCGCGCTTTTGTCAATCGATTGGTGCAAGTATTGGGGCACACTGCCCAAAAGAGTGTCAAAACCAAAAAAGGCACCAAACAGCGCAAGCTGACGAGGAAAGAAGTGAAGGCAAAAATCGCCGTCATGCCCGAACGCATTCAACGTATACACCGTCGCCATCCTGATTGGTCCTATCGTGTATTGAAGTCCATCTACAGGCGCAAGGTCTTCAAAGGTATGACCAAGAGCCAAGTTCGTCAGGCTTTGGGGCCACCCAAACATACCGTTCGTGGTGGAGATAGGTATAAAGGACAGGATTGTGACCTTTGGATGTACAATCCATCGCCCATGTTGAGCTTTTCGAAAAAGGGTAAATTGCTGCGCATTCGATGACATGAAACAGGTCAGTGTTTCTGCCATGAAATAGCGCATTTGGGAAAAACGAAGAGCATTAAAGCCCCTCTGTTTCGCTTCAGAAGATAAATACGTCCCTTGGCACAATCTTTGGATGAATCCTCCCAGAAAATAAGTCCAGAGGAGGACAAGTATGTTGAAGCGAAGAGTATCCTTGGTCGTTCTAGCAGTTTTCTTTCTGTTGTGTAGTAGCTCAGTTTTTGCGGCAAACAACGTTGGTCAGTCAGGTCAACTTTCCACAGCCGTAGGCAATTTTGGCACTGGTGGTGGAAATCCCAACCAATCCATCGATTTTGGCAAAGTGAACAAAGCACTCGCTTGTTTGTCTGCCAAACTCGGTGATCTCTCTAGCGCTGTGAGCGCAGGCTCCGATGAAGTAGAAGTAACATCCTTGTTGGGGCTCGTTGGCTGGTGGAGATTAAAGAGAGAATCTGGTCAACGTCTTGGTCAATGTGTAGACACTGACGTTTATCGTGCTCTCGAGATGGATCCAAATGGCGCAGAAGCTGCTCGATATATCAAAGCACTCGTTAATGGCAGTCCACTCAAGTTTGACTTGGGCAGTCCCAATGCTGATGTAAAAGGTAAAGCACGACAGAGACTTCTCGACATCGTACAGAAAGCCAAATTGAGCGTAGACAGATTGATGGGTAAAACAATCAATCCTCAGTTGGGCAGTCAATACCAGGGTAACTCTTCCTATGCAGTACTCAGCTGGCGCGACAGAGTGAACTGTTTGCGCATTATGACTCGATTTGGTGTAGACATTTTTGAAGTACGAAATGTGTGTGCTTCTAAACCTTGTAACAACGGTACTTGCATAGTTGAATTTGCAGGTTCGGGATGGGCCATTAACAAAGGTGTCAATTCAGTATTCCGTGAACACTTTGGTCAGCTCGCTCCCTATCTGAAGAAGGTCATCAGCCAAGGTAAACGTTCCGTCGCTGCTGAACTTCTCATGGAAAACAACCCCTATCTGACTGGGCAGAACATTGTTGATGGTGGCTCTAGCACCAAAGACAAGAAGTTCAACAAAGCTGTCAAACGACTTGGTAAAAAAGTAGCCCCTACTGCTTGTGCTGCCGTCATCCGTGAGTTGAGAGAATTGATGAAGTGGACTCCTGATGGACTCAATCACTTCAACGATGAGAAAAAGTACTCGAGCCCAATCGTTCAAGCTTTTGCCGGTGGTTCACAGCCTTCCACAAACAATGGTGTTGGTGGCAGTGGTGGCAGTGTAACCACTCCTGACAAGCCAATGCTCTCATTCCTCGGCGTAGACATCGACAAACCAGTAACAACTAACGATGGTGGCTTCATTGCCTCTCTCTTCGGTCAAGGTACTGGTGGCCAGGCTTGTGACTGTGGCTGTGGCAAATGCACAGGTCAACCTGGCTGCTGTTGCTGTGACAAGTGCCAACACTGCAACAAAAACAACAGTTGTGACTGTGGCTGTGGCAAATGTACCCACAAACCCAATTGTTGCTGCTGCGACAAATGTCAGCACTGCGACAAAAACAAAGGTGGCAAGAGCATAGATGAACTCTGTGGCCAATTGACCAAACTAGGCTTGGGTCCCTCAACAATCGAAGCCGTCCGCAGACTCTATTCGAGCAACATGATTGCTGGTGACAACATTACTGTCATCGACCAAACCAAAAACACCATCACCATCATTGGGGGTATCAAAGCCGATTAAGCCCCTTTACAGCCGGCAGTAGTCGGGCTATATTCAGCCTGAAGACTGCCGGTTTTTGCATCTTAGGGGGGTGTATCTTGGCGGACGAAGAGCTCCTGGCCGAGGGTCAACAGAGCGAAAAGACTCTGCAATCCATCTTTCGTTTGGCACCAATAGGCATTGGCCTTTTGGTGGAAGGAAAGTTCACTCTTGTTAATGAGCACTTGAGTTCTTTGACTGGCTACGAGGAGGAAGAGCTCCAAGGTCATGGCATAGAGATACTCTTCTCTAGCAAAGCTGAGGCTGACTTCATTAGCCAGAAATTGAATGAGCAGTTGCAGCCCAAAAACAGTGTTAGTGTAGAGGCCAAGTTCAAGTCGAAGAGTGGCTGTGAAATCGAAGTTCTCATCTCATCAGCCATCGTTGAGGGTGGTAAGATTTTTACTGCTCTCGACATTACAAAGCAGAAAAAGGCAGAGCGCGAGAGCGAAGAGTTGCACTCTCGATTGAGACAAACTCAGAAGATTGAATCCATAGGTCGCTTGGCTGGGGGGGTAGCCCATGACTTCAATAATCTGTTGACGCCCATTTTGGGTTACGCAGACTTAAATCTTCTTCGTCTCGAAGTAACGGATCCTCTTTATGGTGACTTGAAAGCAGTTCGCGAAGCTGCCAGTCGTGCACGCGAATTGACAATGCAGTTGTTGGCTTTTGGTCGCAAGCAAGTTTTGGAAATGCGCTCTATTGATGTGAATGAATGTCTTGGCTCCATCGAGAGAATGTTGCGCCGCATTGTACGTGAAGACATTACTATGTCCTTTCGTTTTGACAACTGCATAGGTCCCATCCGCGCTGACGTGACTCAGATTCATCAAGTGACTTTGAATTTGGTTTCCAATGCCGTTGACTCAATGAGCAAAGGTGGCGAATTGGTCATCGCCACGAGAAAGACTGAGTTGGACGAAATTTGGTGCGGCGTCGATCCAGCTCTGACACCTGGTGATTATGTTGTCATCGAAGTCAGTGATACCGGCATAGGCATGGATAAAGAAACTCTCGAGCACATCTTCGAGCCTTTTTTCACGACCAAACCAGAGGGTGAGGGAACAGGTTTGGGCTTGGCTACAGTTTATGGTGTAGTCAAACAGCATGGCGGTCATGTGACAGTGCATAGTCAGAAAGACAAAGGGACCACTTTCCGTGTTTTCTTGCCCATGTTGCCTGGTCAACTGCCACCGAAGGATCAGTTCCTGCAAGTGACTCCTTTGGCCAAAGAGGGCGAAACCATCCTTGTTGTGGAAGATGAAAAGATAGTCAGAGATTTGGCTTGCACGGTTTTGAAACGAGCTGGTTATGAAATCATCGAAGCTCGTGATACCAAAGAGGCACTCTGGTTGGTCGATAAAACACAAGGGCGCATCAACTTGCTGCTCACTGATGTAGTCATGCCTGGCATGGACGGCAGAGAGTTGGCAGACAAGGTCGTCGAAATGAGCCCTGACACCAAGGTAATCTACATGTCTGGTTATACGAACAATGTAATTGAGAGTCACGGTATTTTGGAGGGGGATATGAACTTGCTGAAGAAACCCTTCTCTGTTCAAGAGTTGACTCTCAAAGTGCGCGAGACACTAGATAGTTAAGCGAAAAGACGTTACGCCATGTAACGGCCATCGTAACTTTAAGAGAATTCTCACTCACTTTCCCACATGTTTGCTTTACGCATTGCCCATCATTACTGGAAGAGACATGTTGGGTCTATTTTTGCATAGACGAGCAATGCGCTGAAATGTCCATTACAGGATTTGTCATAGCAAACAAAAACCTTTTTACGAATTGGAGGAATGATGAGAAAAGTTCTATTGTTTTTAGTGGTTCTGGCTTGTTGCTTCTGCCTATCAAGGGTAGCAAAAGCTGGAAGTGAAGCTGCTGGTCTGAACGATGTCGTAGTCACTGGTTACAAGATAACTACTGACCACATCATCATTGACGGTTCAACGGATCACGTAGATGCACCCAACACTCCTGCATACGCAGCTGGTGTTCGTCTGTATCTCAACGGTTTCCCAACTTTCAGTACTCCTTGTGGACAGTGGCGCATTTGTGTTCCTCGCGTAGCTGTTGGCTCTTTGATGGATCCCGATACGAAAGTTCATATCGTGGCCATCGATCTCTCCACAGGCGCTACCGTGGAAAAACATGTATCTCTCGTAGGTACAAAACGTGCCGCTAGCCGTCTCGAGAAGTTCAGCCGTTTTCACGAAGAAGGCTAAGACCAAATCTGACGACTACACCTGGCCGAGGCTCTATGGTAGGGCCTCGGTCTTTTCTTTGCGTTATGTTATTCTTGGCGTAAGGAGAAGAGGTCGTTATGAAAACGCTTTATATAACAAGTCCCATTTCCAAGTGGAAGTTTGATGAAGACACGACACCATTGATGATTGATGAAGTTCGCCGTCGCGGTGGAACTACCTGGATGAGCACACCGAGGGAGATATCAGTCGTCGATGGCGTTCTTCGCACTCGTTGTCGAACCATAGAGTTACATGATGAGTCACCATTTCACTGTTTGGGACAGGACGAAGACTTGGCTATGGGTGATTTTGACGTCATCCACTTGCGGACTGATCCACCCTTTGATTTGGAATATTATTACACCACCATTTTTCTCGATATGGTGCCTGCCAATACTCTCGTCCTCAATAGACCGAGTTCCGTGCGATACCTCAACGAGAAATTGGCCATCTTGCTCTTCCCTGATTACATCACCGATACTATCGTCACCTTTGACGTTGAAGAGGGCGCTGACTTCGTGGAAAGAGTTGGCGGAAAAGCTGTGGCCAAAGAGCTGAGTCAATGTTCTAGCCTTGGCATTACCTTGCTCGAGGGTAGTCGTGAAGAGAACATCAAAGCTTTGTCACCACTAGTGAACAGTGGTGGTGGGCAAATAATGATTCAACGTTTTCTGACTGGCGTCGTTGATGGTGAGACACGCATAACGATGATAGATGGCAAAGCTTTGGGCTATATGAAAAAGGTGCCCAAAAAAGGCAGCTTCCTCGCATCCATGGACTTTGGTGCCGTTGGTGTGGCTTGTGAACTCACTGATAGAGACAAAGAACTCTGCAAAGTCGTTGGCGAGTTTTTGCAAAAAGAAGGAATTCTCTTTGCCGCCCTCGACGTCATCGACGGTCACCTTTCTGAAGTCAATTTGACGAGCCCTGGCTTGATGCGTCATACAAATTCGGTCATGGGGATCAAGCTGGAGGAAGCATTGGAGGATGCTGTCGAGAAGTGGTTGGCAGCTCATCGCTGAACATTGAAGAGCTAGTGGCCTGGACTCATTTCATGAATACAGATTGGTCTGTTGGGCAACTCGTTGGGATTGTCCTCTTTGGCAGGTAAAAAGCGGGCCAGAGGAGCTTTTAGCTCTTCTTCGAGGAAGGTAACCAGTGCTTCTAGTGGATTTTGCGCATTGGCAGCCTTGTCGAGAGCAACTTGTAGTTTTCCAAGACAATCACCAGGGACAGAACGACGAAGAGCCACGTCACCGAGTAGGTGGCCATCTTGCTCTAAGATACTGACATAGACGAGAAGCCCCGTTCGTCTACGTGTCAAGGAGACTGATTGGCGATAAAAAGCCAATTCGGCAGCAGCTTCGACTTGTCGTTTTCTTCTTTCATAACTTGTGAACCAGCGCAGCAGGAAAGTTAGACGCGAGGCTGCGCCTGCTCCAATGAGGATTAGTACGAGCAAGGCTGGCACTAAATAAAAGGGTGAGAAAAGGAAGGGTGAAAAGACGATGAAGAGAGAACCAAGAAGTGCCAAGATGAGGCCAACCATTAGTTTGATGTCATCATAGGGGCCTGATTGATTGGCAATGACGATAACTACCTCTACGTCACTTTTTTCCTCGCAGAGAGTTACTGCAGCTTCGAGTTTTTGTGAAATAGCTTCATCCATAGAGAGAATGATACCATGGGGGCAATGGTTAGAGCGGTATGGAAGTTCGTCTGCTTGGGGGCAGTGCTTTTCTCTCCCTCCTTGAAGGGAGAGTCTTTGCCCTTCTCCTTGAAATCGACAGAACCCTTTCGCTCGGCCTGCCTCTTCCTCTCCCAAAACATAAAAAAACAGAAAAACGGTACATATAAACTGACGAGAGCAGATTTCCAAAAGAGTCAGCAGTTGGCAGAGAAGATCACAGATGTGGTGCAAAGAGACCTCTTCACTCTTTCACTGCGAAAAATGGACGAGCAAAGTGCCCGCAGCCCTCGTTCGTCTGATTTGGTTTTTGTTCATCCCGCTCTAGCACATCTCATCAAGAAAGAGACTCCTGAGCTTTTTGAAACTCGCGCAGAGGCTGCCATGAAGTCTCGCCATCTCCTCCTGTTGAAACAGTCGGGACTGAATGAACAGTATGTGCAATTGGCAGAGCTGCTCGTTCGTTACTCTACTTGTCCCATTTTTGAGGTGACTTTCCGCCGCCTTGATTTGCCCACTCGCATGGGGAGGTTGGCAGAACACGAACCTTTTTTGATAGATGAATATTATGGACTCGTTGATGAGTGTCAGTCCCGTGTGGCAGAGATTTTCAGGGATTTTGCCAGGAGCTGGAAGAAACGTTTTCCCAATGAGGAACTGTTGTTGACAGCCTTTGACGGCAGTGAAGATTCTCGTGAGTTTTTAAAGGGAAAGAGCCTTTTTGCCGGTTATCACAATCTTTTTGCTGTGGAGATAAATGATTGGGAGTCCCTTTATTTCGATCCGTGGTTTTTGCAGAACAATGATGTAAAGTCAGTGGTGCGCGCAGGTGAATTTGTCGCCCGGCGGCAAGGAGCCATTGTTGTTGGTACATATGGCAGGAGGGTGGGCAAATGAAGTGTGAAATCAAAGAAAAAGATGGAGCCAAGATAGTCTTCATCCAAGAAGATCACATCACGGTGACCAATGTGCGACAGTTCCGCGAAATGGTACAAGGGCTCATAGACAAAGGTACGACGAAGGTAATCTTGAACCTCAAAGGGGTTAAACACATTGATTCAATGGGGTTGGGGGCCATTGTTGGAATGTCAGAAGCCATGAAATATGCCAAAGGGCAGCTCGTCATCTTGAATGTGCAATATGCCGTACGCGAACTTTTTCGCCTCACAGAGATGGACAAAGTCCTCTCCATCATAGAAAAAGACTGATATGACTCTCGATGGTAGATATTCTCGCCAGGAGTTTCTTAAACAAATAGGGTTGGATGGTCAAAGGTCCCTTGTTGGTGCAAAGGTGCTCATCGTTGGTTGTGGTGCTCTTGGATCAAATTTGGCCAATTTGGCAGGACGGGCAGGTTTTGGTTGTCTCGTTCTTGTTGATAATGATTTGCCAGAACTGAGCAATTTGCAGAGACAGGTTCTCTTTGATGAAGATGATGTGAAAGAGGGGCTACACAAGTCCTTGGCTTTGGCACGCAGAATGGGCAAGATTAACAGCGACATCGAATATGAACCCCATGTTGCGCGAGTGGACGAAAAGAACATTGGCGAATTCCTCGCAGGTGTAGATCTAGTTCTCGATGGGACGGATAATATCGAGACGCGGAAGGTGATCAACAAAGCTTGTTATCAACAGGGAATTCCCTGGGTTTATGGCGGAGTCGTAGGAACACAAGGAAATATCATGCCCATTCGACCGGGTATTGGTCCCTGTTTTTCTTGCCTTTATCCAGAAACGCCAGAACCAGGTACTCTGCCAACTGCAGATACTTTTGGCATTATGAATACAGCGCCGGCGATCATTGCTGCGTTGAAGGTCACTGAAGCCATCAAGTTATTGATTGGTGGTATAGATCAAGAGCGCAAAACTGAGAAGTTATTACATGTTGAGTTGTGGGACAGAAGATTTCGGGAGATGGAGATAGAACGTTACCCTGAATGTTCCGTCTGTGGAGGGTGAAAAATATGATGAAATACACAAAACAATGTATCGTCAAAGCTAATGACAGGCGCTTTTCCCTAAAAAAACGTAATCCCAGTGACACTGGTGGTATCAAAGACAGAGCCATAGCTGAAGCTCAAACACTGGAGTTGCAAAAGCGTTTGAAAGAGCTGCAATACAAACTCTATGCAGAGGGAAAGCAGAGTTTGCTTATCGTGTTACAGGCCCTTGACGCAGGTGGTAAAGACTCGACCATAAGAAAAGTGCTTGGTCCATTAAACCCACAGGGTGTTCACGTGACCCCTTTTAGAGCACCAACAAAAGAAGAGTTGGGCCACGATTTTCTGTGGCGCATTCATAAACATGTGCCAGCCAAAGGGATGATTGGTGTCTTTAATCGTTCTCATTATGAAGACGTACTCATCGTGAGGGTTCACGATATAGTGCCCAAGAAGGTGTGGTCCAAACGTTATGAAAAAATCAATGAGTTCGAACGTTTGGTAGCTGACAGTGGCACCAAAATTGTGAAGATCTTTTTGCACGTCAGTCCAGAGGAACAATTCGAAAGACTAGTGGAACGTTTGGACATTCCCTATAAACATTGGAAAGCCAATCCACAGGACTTCGAAGAACGAAAACATTGGGATGAATATATGGCAGCTTTCGAAGATGTCTTCCGCAAATGTTCAACATCTCAGGCGCCTTGGTATGTAGTACCAGCCAACAAGAAGTGGTTCCGTAACTTGGCCATATCCCAAATTCTCGTCGACACTCTCGAGAGTATGAAGTGCCAAATGCCCAAACCGGAATTCGACGTAGAAGAGATTAGAGCCAAATACGTGGGCGAAAGCGACCAACCCAAAGAGAAGAAATCAGAGAAGAAAACAAAGAAGAAAGACAAAAAGAAGAAGAAGAGTAAAAAGAAAAAATAGTCTTATTTAGCCGGTGAAAAACCGTGTTCGTCTTCTAGTTGTCTTATTCTGTCAGCAAGTCGTTTCCGTGGATCAAATCCATAGATGTCTATGTGGCGTAGCAATGTGAGCAATTCATTGCGCAGTTTTTTTGCATCGTTTTTGCTTTGTTTTTCTTTCATGAGGAATTCTTGCTCTTGCTGAACGCTATCATTCAACTCTTCTACCACTTGTACCCAACTGGACCATCTGTCCATCATACGGGCTGGTTGGAAATGGTTGACGCGACCGTGACAGAGTGGGCAATCGGCCTTTTTCATCTTTGGTCGTACCTGTGTGCAATAAACACATTTGGTGAGGCAACCCTGAACGAGTGGCATCTGTCCACCTGGTCCTCCTTGGTTGAAGGGATTCATACTTGGTGGAGCCTTTTCCATAGGTCTTTCGGCTCTGACATTTCCTACCATCAACAAGGAGAAACAAATCAGGATGATTATTCTGTTCATTTTTTCCCTCCCTCTGTGAAACGAATTCGGTTGGGGCCTACCCATTCGTCCCAACTATTATCAAAGTCCTTGTAATGGATAAAATAGCGGCCTTTTTCCTGGCGCAACACCATTGCTTTGTACCAGTTCTTTTTCCAAAGGACAGAGCACTCTTTTTTGCTCTCTAGCTCTTCCTTTAGGCCGACGATGCGGTCGTCCATGACCCATTCGTTCCAATGATCGGCCCAGCCGGGATATGTTATCCAATGGAAAGAGCCCTTTGTGTCGAGAACCTTTGCATCCCAAGTACTGCTTCCCCAAATGACACGAATATTTGAGCCCTTGGGATAAACTTTGAAAGTTGCTTTTTTTACCTTTTCAGGACCAAGGAAGACTTGGCGCTCTTTGTTGTATTCATAAAAACTGACACCAATCTTTTTGCCTTTTCTTTGAGGCACGAGGCGGGCAGGACGCCATTGTGTCTCATCTCCTTCACGGGCCATCACATAGGTTCCTGGTGGCAGAGCTTTCTCTATGGCCCACTGTGGATAGTCCACATCTTTTTCCTCTGCTGTCCTCGTAGCAAAAACAAAGGAGTCTATAACTTTGTAAGCTGCGAAACCTGACAACTGAGCCTCTAAATATTGCATGGCATTTCTTACCTCTGCGCTCACTTCAGCCAAGGTAATAACTCCATCACCATCACAGTCAGCAATGGGCTTGCCCTGTAG
>CAZXTJ010000276.1:0-10467 GCA_964643655.1 uncultured bacterium | reverse complement strand
ACCCAGCCCTTATCCACGAAGATATGGTCCTGAGCAGGTCACTGCAGATGATGGCACTTTCTCTCTGAGAGTACCCAAAGGATATTATTGGGTTTTGAAGACTGCTCATGAGAGCTACGTTTCAGAGCAAAGACGTATTCGTCAGCGAACGAACAAAGGGTATTACGATTTCAAGTTGACCAAAGGTGAAAGCATCAGTGGAGAAGTCATCTCTCTGGCAGGAGAAGAGAAGATCCCACTCCAGCTCATCTTTGAGAGCAAGAAAAGTTTTGCTCAGATACCGGGCCAGACCATAATCCTCGATGGTCTGGGACCTTTTTCAGTCAAGAGCTTGAAAGCTAGCGACCACACTTTGAAGGTCTTAGCAGCTGATACAGGTGTGCAGTACCTTCGCCTAAACAAGGTCAAAGCTGGTAGTGAAGGTTTGGTCATTGCTCTGTCAAAAGGGCGTACTGTGAAAGTCAAAGCTCACGATGCCGTAAGGGGCACAGCCTTGGCTGGTGTCACTGTGGACGTGGCCCACGGTCGCTATAACTTTCAACGCTACAGACGACCTACTCCAGCCAAAACAGACGAAAATGGTTGGGCCCAAGTTCGTGTTCCAAGGGCAAAATATTTGACGGTTTATCTTTCTAAGGAAGGATATTCTCCATACAGCCACAGAATAGGATTTGAGTCAGAAAAAGATGTGGTTGTCGAAGCGCCTTTGCAAAAGAGAGTGAAGATTGTAGGCAAAATAGCCTTCAAGGGAGAGAAGGAGAAAGGCGGCAAATTTTACCTACGCTTCGCTGTGAGGGACAGAAATCTCAGCAGTTGGCTGTTGGGAAAAGGAGAAAAGTCTTCCTTCATCAAAACAGCTGAAGATGGCACCTTTGTTATCGAAGACGCTGTTTGGCCCAAAGGTGAAGTTGAGTTTCGTATCTTTTTGTCTCTCAGGGAAAGTGCTTATGTAAAACGTTTGGTCACACTTGCTCCTAAGAATGGAGTGGCCCATGTTGAGCTCGAGATGGAAAGACCGGGTTCTGTCGTCGGTGTCTACGACGAGAATTCAAAAGATGACAAGGCTAATGTCTATGTTTCCTTGGAGCAAATCAACACCAAAGCACCTGCCTCATACTCGAAGTTCAACAAAGGGATGAGCTTTGAGTTTCCCCAAGTACATCCTGGTAAATACAGAATTCGAGCGCGTGGTTGGGGCAAAGCATATGGCAGGCGAACCAAGGCCAAATTGGCCATAGCAGAAGTCCTATCAAACCAAGAGACGAAGGTCCTTTTTAAGGAAACTACAGCTAACTCCCCAAGAAGTGACTGGAAAAATAAAAGTACTTTTGGTCAAGTGTTTGGAGAGCTACGTGACGATGGTGGCAAACTACTCAAAAACCACCCTGTCAAGGCTACCCATCTAAAAAACAGAGGTCGCAATCGAACAAAAATTGTCCATGTAAAAACAAACCATCTTGGTCGATTTGAGTTTCCCAAACTGGAGATAGGTACTTGGGAGATATCGGCCAATCTCAAGCAGAACCTCTCTGCCACACGCCGCTTGCGGCTGAGCAAAGGTGAGCGGAAAAAAGTCAAATTGGCTTTGTTGCGTTACCACAGCCTTTCTGGCGAGGTCATCTGTCCTGAAGGAGTCATCCCCAAAGGTATGGTCCTGCGTCTTTCTGGACAATCGACAGGTGGAAAATGGCAATCACAAAAACACAAACTAAGCGATGACAGCTCATTCTCTTTTAATGAATTGCCTGCTGGAACTTATCGCCTGAGCCTCGAAGATGCTCTCACTGACACGAGAGAATTGGAACTGAATGACATCAAGGCGGGCACAGAAGGTATCATCATCCAGATGACACCTAGGAAAAAAGTGAGTGTTCGTGTAGTCAGCTCAGATAACAAGGGTCTCGATGGGGCATACGTCTATGTACGCCAAAAGGACAAATCCCATTTCGCTGGCCTACCCAAAGAACTGCCAAAGACTGATGAAAAAGGAAACACTTCAGTTTTACTTCCTCCCAAAGGGGATTTTGAGTTTCTCATCAAAAGAAAAGGTCATTGTCCCAAACTAAGCATTTGCTCAGAAAAGCAAAAGAAGCTCACCTTATCTCTCAGTAAAGCAATCAATATTCGCGGACGCGCTTTGGATAAAAAAGGCAAAGCCTTCACTGGTTTGTACATATCAGGAAAGAGTGCCAATAACAAAGCTTATGAGGGGCTTTGTCACACACGAGGCCATTATTCCCAAAAGAAACTAACAAGTGATGGTTCTTTTCTTCTCGAAGACATGCCTCGGGGCAAAGTTACTTTGGTCTTGGCCAAAAGATATAGCAACAGGGCGATTGCCGATCTCGACATAGAGATTGCTCCCCAAGAAGATGTTTCAGTGGAAAGAGAATATGTCTTCGAGAGACCAGGTGAAGTACGTGGAAAGCTACTCTCGGCAGAAGGCGAAGGAATGCGCAGCTGCATTGTTATCTTGAGTCCACCATCTGCTCCCTCTGAGCGAATAACCACTGGCACCTTTGCCAAAGGAGCCTTCCACTTTCCTCAAGTGAAAGCTGGTCTTTATTCCATCTCTTGGCGTCGAAGAAATCGCAGGTTGCACAACCCTCTCGACTCCCTTGGTAACAAGATGGTCCAAGTGAACAAAGGTGAGTGCTCGACTGTAGAGCTCAAGCAAAACTCTTGGCAAGACCTGCTCATTCGAGCCGCTTCTTTCGGCATCCCCTTTCTCATTGAAGTCATTACGGTTCTTCTGCTCATCGTACTGTTGGTAATACACCGTTCTGAGCTCATGAAACATTGGCGATTGGGCTTGTTCATTGGCGCTTTCATTTTCTTTTGTGATACGCCAGGAAGGTTGTATACCCTCTATAGCTTTGCTGCCAACGGTTTACCAAAGGTTTTCAGAAACTACCAATTTGCCTTCTGGTGCGGCTGTGCCATAGGCCTGGCTTATACAGTGGTCAAAATTTTCTGGCATTTGGGAGTCTTTGGCATAGCTGCTGCCGAGTGGAAAGAGGTTGAGGAAGATAGATTTCCCGCCAGACGTGCCTGGGGAGAAGGAGAAAAACAGCCTCTAATCTCTTCATTCTTATTCGGAGCCCTTTTCGCCATTATATCTGTTGCAATATTTTCTGCAATTGGAGTGGAAGAAGGAGATTCAATCAAATACATCCGCTCCTTGATGCCTGCAGGTTTTAGTCAAGGCGGATGGTTCATGACTCTCATCGCTCTGACCTCCTTTACGGGGATTGCCGTTGCTGAGGAACTAGTCTTCAGAGGGGCTCTCTTGGGTTTCCTCTTGCGTATGAGCAAGGGGCGCAAGTGGCTTGAACCCATAATGGTCGCTATCGTTTCTGCACTGTGGGCTCTTCTACATTTGGCCAATGCTTCTTCACCCATGTTAAAAGTCATCCAGATCTTTGTCTTTGGAGTGGTAATTGGTGAACTAGCGCGAAAAAAATCCTTCGAATGCGCCGTCATGGCTCATGTTGGTCTGAACATGGCCAGCGCCATCATTGCTCTGCTGATGAGTTGAGGTCTAATGACTGAGGGCAGAGAGTGGTGAGAATAGATTTGGGAGCGCTTTCGATAACTGCTCTTAAAGAGACTTTTGGCCCAATGTGACAAAAAAGTTACCAAATAGTTGTTTTCATGTATTGACGCTTTTAGGAGGCGTCCTTAGTATTCCCTAAACAAATTGGGTTCCGACCAAATCTCCAAGGGGGAGTAATACAAGGAACTCATGCAATACCGGGGAAGACAAAAGACAATGTTCGTCAACCGTACAGGACGACGGGTGTTACTCGTCGACGATGAAGTAGACATCACTACAGTTTTGGCTATGGCTTTGGAAGAGTTCGACTATGAGGTGCGAACTGCCAAGCACGTAGACGAAGCAATTGAGATATTCGAGGCCTGGAAGCCTAATTTCATAGTCTCAGATTATGCAATGCCCGATAAAAATGGGATGGATCTTTTCTATTACATTCGTGATACCTGCCCTGAATTTGCTGAAGAGAGACGTTTTGCTTTTTTGTCTGGAAGCCTTTCTGAACTTGAAGGTCCAGCTGCTTTACTTGGATTGACGCTTATCGAAAAACCAGTCCGCATAGAGAGGCTCGTGGCCTTTCTCGCATCGGCTGGTGGTCGTATGGAAGATGCGATTGCTGCCCGTCGCGCTCGCGATACTCCATTGCCTTAGCGCCAAGCCGTGAAAAAGGTGCATTCTTTTCCAAAAGATCTCTGCGAGAGATATACTCCCAAAAAGGTAATTGGCGAAGGGGCTTGGTCAACGGTGTGGTTGGCTGAGCTCAAAGAGCCGACATCGTTCACGCAGCGAGAGCCTGCCTCCTCACAAAGAAAGCCTGCCTCCTCACAAACTGAGCTTGCACGCAAAGAGGTGGCAATCAAAGTCCTGCGCAATCTAGGCACTGGTCAAAATGTTGAAAAACAGCGTTTTGAGCTCGAGTGTGAACTCGCTGGAGCAGCAATACATCCGGCTCTTGTTAAGATTATTGAAGGCAAAGAAGACAAAGGCCATCGTTACCTCGTAACTGAATACATCCGTGGGCAGACTCTCAAATCAATCTTGGCAAGGAAAAGACCTCAACCTATCAAACAGACTCTTATCTGGGCTCTGGAGTTGGCCAATTGCTTGGCTGCTCTACATCAGAGATCCATTGTTCATCGAGATGTTAAACCTGCCAATATCATGATTGACGATGGCAAGAGACTTCGTCTTCTCGACTTGGGCTTGGCTCGCCAATTGGATGAAGTTGGCCCCACAAAAACTGGAGTCATTGTTGGTACACCAGACTTTATTGCTCCAGAGATCTGCCGAGGAGAAAAAGCCGCTCCAGCAGTCGATGTATTTGCTCTGGGTTTGGTCATTCTCAATTGTTTGTCAAAAAAGAATCCCCTTTCAGCAGAAGCCTCTTTACAAGAAATTCTCTTCAATAGGGCCACTGGAAAAGAGAAGTTCAGCTTTCCTTTAAACATTCCCCAAAGCATAGTCACTCTGTTGAAAGGTTTTCTGGAAAATGATCCTACTTTACGTACTCCTGACTGTTTCATCGCCAGCAAAGTATTGAACCAAGTTCTGGAAAACTACGATGAAGGAAATACTCATCAAGAAGCCAATGAAAAAACGCGTCTACTCAAAGACCTCCCATTAGACGGCACCAAAAAAACTCAGGAAATCTCAGCTAATAAAGACGAGAACGCATTTTTCTATCATAAAAGATCAAAGCGAACCTGGTTTGCTCTTGCCGTATTTGCACTGTTTTTATGTGTACTTGGATACAGAGAAACAATGGGCAATTCAACAATTGGCCGCTCAATGAAGGCAGCCAATTTTAATGCTCGGTATTCTCATCGTGAAAAGATAAACGAAAATAATGAGATTAGAAAACAGCAGAGATTAGACAAGTTCACAGTGGAGTTAAAATCTTTCATCAAGGATAAGAATAAAAGACGAGCAACAGGACATCCTGTTGTGTCAGCAGCAAAAGGAATAGACAATATACATCTGTATCAAAAAATCGCTTATGGCTTGGCTCATTTGAACCTTCCACTGTCCGTAAAAGAAGTGCCCAATGAAAAGGCTCTTAAATTTGCAGCAGATAGGTTTGTCCCAATTCTCGATTTGGTTTTTCGTCTTCCCAGACCTCAAAATCATCTAGAACATAGAGCTGCTGCCGAGATGGTGTGGGATCTAGTCCATTACTCCGCACGCATTCGTCTTCATAGCGAAAACAATCTCAAGCTCTATGCCAAAAAGCAAACAACGAGTTTCTCAGAGGCCAAGAACATGACCAATGCACTGCAGAGATTTGCTGTGGGAATGGACAAACGAACGGACAAAGTGACCCATTTGAGAGCTCTAATAGAACTGAAACAACTATGTAAAGAATTCAGCGATGAAAGGCTCCTTGTGGGAGCTTTCGAACTAGTGTTGCTACGTTTAGAGACTGAGAGTCATAAGGCTGCTGACGCGGAAAAACGTCTACAGTCCTTGTATGCAGAGCAAAACAATAAGGAGAAATGGCCATTTTTGAGTTTGGAATATACCGATAACTTTCTCAGTTCCGCTAAAAAACACCAGCGCTATTGGCAAGGTAAATGGACAGAAATGGACAGATTGTTCAAGGCTGAGAAAATCCCTTCTGTCCCTTGGACTAAAGCTGGAGAAAGACCTCCTTTGGAATGGCGTATCTGGAGAGCCGACAACATAATGCACTTGCGTACATACGCTTCGCCGAAGGTTCCTGTGAGTAGAAACAAGGCTGGCTTGGTAAGAGCAGAAGAGCTTTTTGACTCAATAAAACACATAGGCTCTGCTGCTGATCGTTACTTTCGTGATGAAACACTATATTTGTTCGAAGCTTATGCTGATGAAGAAACAGCCAATCGATGGCGTAAAAAGTACCCAAAGACCATCAAACGTTACGTGAGAATATACAGACCTTGGCCCAAGCCACGACAGCACAAACAATGACTCATTCGCTAAGCCATTGACCTTATCTGCGTCGTCTGCGCAGGCGCATTCCTTTTGACGTTATGCGCCCAGGACGTACGTTATAAAAAATGCGAGATTTCCTATAATCAGGTGAACGAACTTCCACTTTGTATTTTCCTGGCTCACAAGAGAAGGTGAAACGACCTTTGTCGTTTACGTATTGTGAGTCTTTTTCATAACCATCTTTGTCGATGAGAATGACTTCTACACCTGTGACGGGCTCCAAACTGCCACCAAAGCGGGGACGTGTAAACAAAAAACCGCGCACTCCAGAAAGGGACTCACCCTCTACATACATTTTCCAAAGCTGTTTTCGTTGATTAATCTCTTCAGCAGAAAGCAAATCCATGGGTTGCAGTTCAATGTCGAGTTCTGTCAAATCTCCGCGGCGCACTCGATGGGATTTGCCGCATTCGCCTTTCTGAACATAACCATCTTTGCGAATGAAGACGAGGTAATGACCACCTGAGGGTAGGGGGATGTTGTAGGTCCCATCTCCGCCCGATTGTCCACGAACTTTCGTTTTACCGTTATCACTGACGACAACTACTTCTACGCTGTCTAGACCAATTTGGCGGTCAGCCATTTGGTCTTTGAGAAAAATGCAGCCGGCAATGCCAGTCATGGCTCTAGGGCTTATCTGCCCGGCGCGCGAAGCGCCTCCTGTAAACCCTCTTGAATGGCTAAATCCGCTGCGACCAGCGTCAATGTCATCTTGTGTAAGTAGGGTGAGAGCGTGAAGGGTCAGCTCGCCAGGAGCCACGTGCACTCCTTCTCCACCAGCTCCTTCTTTGACAAAACCATCTGCTTCGGCTGAGAGGCCATAGGCTTCGGGCTCCAATTTAAAAAGTACATATCCTTCGTCGTCGGAAACTGCTGTGCGCAGTGGTTCGCCTTCGTGGTCGTGGATTGTGACTTCGGCTTCGGCAACGGGTTCTGCAGCTTGTTCGCCCACGGCTGTTGTGCGGACTTTGAGCAGAAGGCCACACATTGGGCCATTTTGTTCGAAGAGGGCAGTTTCTTCTCGGGAGCGTTCGCGGTCGGCCGAGGTGGCAACAGAGGCGGCTTTGAGGGGTACGCGCAATTGGCCAGCGCGTCCTTGGGCCACGACGCAGGGCCAGGCGGCTGTCGTGAGGGGCACGTAATCGCGGTGGTAGACCATAATGCGGTAGTGGCCTGGTTCGAGTGAGAATTTGAATTGGCCATAGTCGTCTGTAGCCGTCCGTAAAAGTTCGCGGCCTTTCATGGTGCGGACGATGATTTCGGCGGCGGCTACGCCTTCGTCTGAGTCGGCAGCTGCTGAGGCGGGAACGACGGTGCCGAAGAGTCCCGGTTTTTGCCAGTTCCAAAGCATGTCGTTTTCCACCTCGGCAGGCACTTGGCCCGTAATGTCCGGTTGGAAGCGGTATCGGTCGGCTTGGGCTGGGTGGGCACAGAGGATGAGTGTTAGAGCAAGCGTCGCCAAGAGCGGGGCGAAGAGCGCTGAGTAGAGCGTCGCTAAGAGCGGTGAGTAGAGCAAGTTTTTGCGAGCAAAGCCACTAATTGACATGGAGTAGCTCCTTTCCGTTTCAGCTTAACCGATTGGCTTTCCTGCTGTCGAACGAGAGCTCTTGGGTGGCCTGTTTTTGTCGTTGGTTAGCTTCGATTATGTGCAGGATTCGTAAGTGGCCGCGGATTTTGTTAAGGCAGAGAACACTGATAAGGGACAATCCGTTACGCCATGAAACGCTAGTGCCACAAAATATCGCACGAATTTTTGCGAATAGGGAGAGGCTGTGGAGGCTTTTGGCACTAGGAGTGCTCTTTGGAGAGGGTTGGTCGAGCTGGCATAAATTGTGTTTGAGGGATTGGCGGAAGGAGATTTATTCATGGCTCGATTTTGTGCTGCCATTTTGGTGCTTTTGGTTGTTGGAGTTTTTGTCTTTGCAAGTGCGTTGCCTGTGGAGGCTGCGGAAGTCTCGCAAGCTGCGGAGGCTGCGGAAGCTGCGGAAGCTGCGGAAGCTGTGGTGCTGGCCGAGCACAGGGAGCAGGTTTCCGACCCGGAAGAAGAAGAAAATCCCAATTTGATTCTCATTGAACCCTTGGGCAAGCCAGAGTTTGCTACTCCCGAGAGTGTTGTCGATTTTGTGCACGCTTCCTTGAATGTGGAGTGGGAGTGGTCCTACAAGGCTCCCAATGTTGTTGTCGTGAGGAATGCAGGGGCGGGTTTCAAACCCTCAGCTTCCGAGTCTTCATATGATGACTTGATTTTGCTAGTCACCAAGTCGCAGGTTTATCAGTTTTCCTATGGCAATGCAGAAGGCACGGAGCACCCCACTTACGTTAGTAAATACGGCTACACCAAATATAAGGATGAGGCGACGGGCAAGGCTATGACACCGGCTTTGGGTGAGGGGCGTTATCGTTTCAAGGTTGCTTTGCACCAGGGTCAATACAAGGCCTTGCACGTTTATTCTTGGGATTGGGAACGTTTTGGTCTGCCCAGTCAGCGTCGAAATGGCCGCTATGGCAAATATGAAGTTGGTGCCGTGAATGTTCATAAAGGTGGTTCGACGTGGAATTGGTCCATTGGTTGTCTCACCATTCATTATGCCCGTTATGAGAAGTTCATCAAACATTTCACTTCGGGAAATTGGGGCCGAATGTATGTCATAGGACAATGGAATGGTAAATACCCTGCGAAGGATGTAGCTCTAAAAAGTCCTTCGCTCCGTGAAGATGAGCGAGTGCGAAATGGTCAAGAGCTGAATGAACGCCTTGACTGAGCCCGACTGTCATTAGAAACCAAAGGGATGTAAGACTTCGTTGGGGCCTGGGAACTTGCCTTCTTGGGAGATTTTCAAGGCGTCGTACCAGAGCTTCAATCGTTCGCCTAGAAGATCGACTTCGCGACCTCTTCGTTTGTTCTCTTTTTGTTGGAGTTCAAGAGACCAGGGTTTCTTCAGAGTGCGGACGAGGAGTTCGTTCACGTAATGATTGGGACGACCTGAAGGAGCGACGGCTGGTCGGGCAACGTAGAGTTTTGTTGGAGTGATACAAACCCAGCAGTTGAAGCTGTGCTCTTTCACCGTCATCTTGTGCAAACCCTCGGAGCGCAACATTTCGCCGTTCAATAGTTCAACCTTGGCGGCTTTATTCCGCACATCGCCGTGCCGTTCGAGCATGAGGATGTGTGTGGAGTCCGACTTGATGTTGGTGAGAGTGAAAAGGACTACCTCAAAGGTCTCTTCGGGCATGCCGAAACGTCTGTCCAACTCGCGGTAGTCCAAGTTTTCCCAAGTGAATTGGTAGGTGCCATCTGGGATGGGACGTTTTTTAACCAGTTCAACTGCTGTGTCGAGGGCGTTGCGGTCTTCGCTTGGTGCTGAGATTTCGCTCCAGGAGTAATCGCTCGAGCCGTCTCGTCTATCGAGGTGTTCGAGGTGGTTGACTAGTTTCATTTGAACGCCCGTTTGGTAAATCTCCTCAGAAGAAGATGTTCCAGCATAACGACGTTTTTTGATGGCCTGAGCACCTTGACCTTCTTCTTTAGTATTCCAACGAGAATGTGTGGGATTGGCGCGATAAGAGTAGCCTGCAGAGCCCGAAGAGCGTGACGATTGTCGGTAGGTCGTACGACCAATCTTGCCTCCGACGGATCGTGACGATTTGGCAAATCCGCGGCTGCCGCACATTCGCTCTTGAGTGAGGCGTCGCTCATTGCCATTGCGATCGCGATAAGTGACTACCATCATCAAAACTCCAGAGAAGCTGTCATCGCTCGTGCGATAAAAAAAACAGTCTCTTTTGATACCCAGCTTTTTCAGGTCAGCGCTAGACCAGGCATCTTCTGCGTTGAGAATTTCGTCTTCGTCGATTGTTTCAGGAGCACCATCATTGTCACCAAAGACCTGACCCAACATGGTGTCAGGAATGGCTGCATAGCGGGAGACCATATTAGTCAGCAC
>CAZXTJ010000275.1:0-10480 GCA_964643655.1 uncultured bacterium | reverse complement strand
GTGCAGTACCTTGAACACTCGACTACCAAGCTATTGCGAGTTAATCAATGACGCTGAGGCAATTGTGATAGCAAAAATCATTGGCAATATGGAGTCGAAGAACAAAGGACGACTTCTTGCTCGTGTCCTCCAGGTAATCAAAGGCAAACCAAATTCTGCTTATATCTACTTGAAGCGAGAAATGAGCCACGGTAAGACCATTGTGGGCAAAGAATGTTTGGTTTTTATTCGTCATGAGAACTGCCAGGAAAGGTTTGGTCATCAAGAGATAGGTGTTTTTTCCAGTTTGTTCGGCGGGCTCTATATTGCTGAGCAAGTAAAAGGTGACATGTACATACCTTGGCGACGTGACAATATTGGAGCAGTTGAAACAGCAGAACATATCACAAAGGGATACTTTGATGACTACAGATTGGCTCTACTCGAAGACGTCGTTAGGGACATAAAAAAGCGCATGAAGTTAGGGCCAAAGTATGTCTTGGTCAGAGCAAATGAAGAGCAGAGTTTTTTAAAGAAGAACAAAAAACACACAGTAGCGCAATTCGATAGGTATGTTGCCTTGGCGAAACATTTGATTGCCCAGAAAAAGTTTAGAAGAGCCTTGAAGATGGTTGAAGCTGCTATATCTATGCAAGGCTCTCTGAAAAACAACCAATTGGTCATAGACTCTCGGACCCTCGAGTATGTCCTATATGACTTGTGGGCCTGGCGGGGAAAACCAAGCAAGACAACCCGTTTGATTGAGTCACGGTACAACTATCTGGCTAATCGTGTAGAGCAACAGAAAGATAGAAACGCCATACTCATTCATCGCTTCGTAGAGATTGCCTGTCTCTTCATCAACGCCCTGAAGTACAACGTAATGATGGACAAAGCGAAGAGTGTGCATGACAAAGCCGTCGCTCTACTCCAAGAAAGCGGATTTGAAACAGAGCTAGCTCGAAAAAAATTGCCACCAGTGAATGGACGATGGTAAGCCTCCATGTCTCATAGGCAATAGCGGTGATAGCTCACCCAGCCCGCAGCGCCTTTGATACGAAAGGCAAGCTCAATAAGGCCGCCAGTAAAAGTACAACGACCAAGATGTGATATCGGCCTTCTTGTGTGCGAAAGAGCCAAGTGAAGGTGCCGTAAGGAACAAACTCGATGTCAGCTGCTTCTGTGTCAGGATTGATATGTATGATTGGCAATCTCTGTTGACCACCGCCATACCATTCACAGCCAAGAACCATTGACCAGCTTTGCCCTTTGCGGCCAATGTTGTAACACTCAGCCTCGCGAGCCCATTCAGATAAAACAGCAGTCCTACCTTTTTTGGTAACTATCAATAATCGATTCCAGAAGACCTCGTAAGCAGAGGTCAAGGAACGATGCTTACCTTCCACAGTCCGTTTACAGTCAAAAACCAAACCGGCAATGTCCTTTTGAGAAATGCTGAAGTCCGATGGACCGAAGAGGCATTGTTTGATGACGATTTTTCTCTTTTCGTCCCAAACGACTCTATTGGAGGAGCGGCTTATGATATATAGAACCGCAGCAAGTGAGACAATTCCAAATGACCAAAGCTGAGAACTCGTCAAGGGATATGAAGGATTTCGTCCCAGGCAAAAGATGAGTATGCCTACCCAAGAACATACGAGCCCCAATACAGTGACAATCGTCCCAATTCCAAGATCACCAGCATGCCAACCCGTAATCTGGTAGAGATCACCTTCTATTTGTGAATCAGGGAAATATTGTTTTGCTGTTACTTCCATTGCTCCATTTCCTATTCCATTTGCCCCGAGTTTATCACTTTCCGTGCCAATGTTTGTATCAACCGTCAATAGGCACTCTAACGCCCTTAGTCTCTTTTGATAGGCTTTTGTGGATCCGAGTTGGAACCAGCAATGGCTCCGCTCTGGAGCCGCTCGAACAAGCCTACCTTGACAAATTTATCACTGCAATTTCTCTCAATTGATAATCTTGGCCAAGCTTCAATAGTTGTAGAATGAATTCTGTTGCTCACTTACATGAATATATTGAAACGAGGGGTCCCTGTAGATGAGCCAGCAAAATAGCGGAGATGCCGGATTAAACGAGTTTGTCCACTATGTAGCGTCCTGTATGAAACAAGGACAGAGCTACGAGCAAATCGCCAACAACCTTATCGATGACACTACCAAACCAGAAGAAGCCAAAAACCTCAAAGAGAATGTCACCGCTTGTTATGCAGCAATCTATGACAATGCAAGGAAGGAGGCTTTCGACCTGAGCGCTCTTCCTGGAGCTCTTGTTTTTGGCCTTATTGCCGCCCTACTGGGAGCCGGTGCCTGGGCAGCCATTGGCATTGGAGCAAACTTAGAGATTGGTTTCCTTGCTTGGGGTATGGGCTGGGTCATTGGCGTTGCCATCCTCCAAGGAGCTGGAAACCGTAAAGGTGTGTTCCTTCAATTCGTTGCAGTCTTTTTCAGTATCTTCAGCATTGTTGCTGGGAAATATTTTGTTTTCCTTTACCACTTCATGGCTTCTATCGCCAAAGAACATGGCGCTGAAGTTGCCAAAATGGTGGGTGTCTTTTCTTTTAGAACTGTAATGGCTTTCATTGAAAACATTCCTAATATGGCTAGCCCATATGATTTGTTATGGGGTGTTTTAGCTATTGCTACTGCTTGGTCTGTACTCGAGCCAATGGGTATCGACGTTCAACAGTTAATGCGCCCACCAATGGGAGCCGGAGAAGATGATGAATCAGATGAGGATTTGACAGCCCCTGACAATGCCAAGTTACGAATGCTCTTTCCCGATTTCCATCCCTCGATGAACAAGCCAAGTACGACCTTGGGTCCCTTCATCAAAATCGGTCTCTTTAACAAACGCGACAAAGACGAGGAAACTGGCGCTTTCAAGATGACGAGATCTGTGGCTATTATGGACGTTCCTCTTTGGCCCTTGGATGCTCACGTATTGATGGAGTCTCCTTCTGGGAAGCAGCGTTTTCTCGGCACTGTCCCCTTGGACTTTGGCTCACGTTTGGGTACTGGCATCGCAAAAGCTTTCGCTCTAGTCGTGGTCTTTAGCGTCTTCATGATTGGCCTTTCTCTGCATTGGTTTTCTGAAGAGAAGAGCACAGGAGGAGAATATCTGGCTCGCGCTCATCAGTTGACCAAAGAAGGTCAGTTTCCCCAAGGAGCAGAAAAATATGCTATCGCTGCACTAACGAGCAAAGGAGTCGCTGCCAAAGAGGCAGCTCATGAGTTGGAAGTTCTAGCTGGAGCCAAACTCGATCAGCTTTCAATGAAAGATGCTGCAGGTGTTTTGCAGGCGCTGATTTATTACGAGGGCCTGACAGGCAATCTGGAGAAACGAAAAGACTTCATCATCAAGCGTGCCTTGGAGATTGTCGAGGGGCGCAAAACAGTGGATCCTGCTGGAGCGATAAAGGTTCTAAAGGCCATTAGAGGGATGGCACCAAAACCAGGAGACATTGATACAGTTCAGGAAAAGTTGTGTCGCTCGGCTCTGAAAACTCAGCCAAACAACAGAGAGATTCTTTTCGGTCTAGCTGGCACTATGCTCGACAGAGGACGTTTCAAAGAATGTGTAGCTACGCTAAAGCCAATATCAGACAAGTTGGGTGATAGTTATGGTGCACTCGTTTATGGTTTGGCATTGTCGAGACTGGAAAAAAACAAAGAAGCCATTCCGTATTTGCATGCCTATGTGGATGGAAATATGAACGAGTTCAAACCCGCTCGAGAGAAGTATCAGAGATATTTTCTCAAACCTCTTCAGAAAGTGTTGATGGCCTTGGAGTTGGGATTGGACAAGGATTTTGACTACGAGGCAGTCAAGAAAATGGATCCCGCTGCCCAACAAGCTTTTGTCATGCAGTACACAAGAGGCAAAGTCATGCATGATCCCAAAGCCCACGAAGCAATACTTAGGTACCAGGACAAAAGCATGGTTTTGAGTACTTGTTATGCTCTTGCGGCAATTCGAACAAACTATGGCATGAATTTGCCAGTGGCAGAGCGGATAAAAGTTGCAGACAAAACGGAGAAACTAATGAAGTCCATCGAAGCTGACTTTGGCAGGGACTTCAATTATCGGATCTGCTATGCCCGTGTACTCAAACACCTTGAACGAGATAAAGAAGCAACTGAGTTAATGATGACGCTCGAAAAGGAAAACTCGGAAAACTGCCAGAACTTAACTAGCATTGCGACCGTTTGGCGCCAATTCGGTAACGAGGAGAGAGCCAAAATTCTCTCCAAAGAAGCTCTTGGTAAAGCCAAGACCAAAGAGGAACGTCAGCATGTTGCTGCTTTGTTAGCAGCCACTTCAGAAGACAACAGCGACAAACCGAAGTGGTTGAACCAATGTAACAAGGCCAATCCTTCTCTAGCCCTTCAAATAAAACTAATAGAAGGGCATAAGGCCCTCGAGGAGGGTGAGAGAGACAAGGCACGGCGGATTTTGACTGAGTTATCCAGTTCAGCCACTGTGCCTGAAACAGGAGCTGGGTCTTTCCTTTCATATTATGCCATTGGAGCTAACGCTCTTTATTCTCTGACAGGTGAGTTATCCGATATGGAAAGAGCTTTTGCTTCCATTGACAGAGCTGAGAAGGAAAGGGAGAACGACGCTACACTTTTGTCGCTGAAAGCCAACTTGCTACTGGCAAGAGCAATATATGATTTGTCTTCGCAGCAAATTGATTTTGCTAGATTGGGTTGTGCACCAGAGATTGATCATTTGTATTTTCTGTGCAAAGACATCAGTGACAGAACTGCGCTCACTAATCACCTAAAAGAGCACAACGATTTCAAAAATGCTGTAAAACTCTATCAATCCCTCCTGGAAAACAAACCAAACGATCCTGCAAGCTACAATAGACTGCTAGCAATCTACACCTTCACACAAAACACAACTGCCCTTTCAAACTTGAAAAAACTGCTCAAATCGATTTCGCTGAACCAAAATAGTGAGAAGAAAGTGGTTAAGGCCTTTATCGAAGGCACCGTCAGCGAGAGGCTTAAACAAGGCATTCCCAAGCTTGTCGCTCACTACGAAAGGTGCTTGTCTAAAATTTCCAGCACGGATAGTCCCATAACTTATGCTGTGACGGTTAGCGAACGTATAGACACTCGTTATGCTGAGCAGATTTTGGAGCAGAAGCCAGACGACGACTCGCTTGTAAATCTTGCAGAGACGGCCTATGCGGTAGGTGGAACAGCAGCTATCCCATCGCTCGTTGATATTCTCTTTGCACGTGCAGTTTCGACGATTAGCTCAACAGACTCATCCTTCTCAGAGCTTGCATCAAAATGCAAGCGAAGCATTCGTGGCGGAGCTCTGCTAGCAATGGCTGCAAACACCAACAGTGGGTTCCGAGAAACAATCGCAAAAAATGAAGACGTGAAGAAAGCACTCAAATTGCGTGAAAAATTACGTAGTGTTTTCCCTTGGCAAGTAATGTGGTGGGAATGGGCTCTTCTTCAGTACATTGACAAAGAAAAAGCCAATGAGGTCAAAAACCAACTACTCAATGACAAAGTGAGTTGTCTCGTATGCGAGCTAAGAGAAAGACTCTCACCAATGAGTGGAAGCGTTGCTGCCAACGGCTACTTTAGGCGAGTAATCAACGACGACCAAGCTGGTGCTCGCGTCTTCATTCGACAGTTCCGCAAACGTGGTTTGAAACTTCCAGCCACACCAAAGGTAAGCGAAGAAAAAGAGAGATGAGATTGTATACAGGATTTTTTGCCTAACTGGAGGGACAAGTGACTGAAGGTCTCTTTTCGGAGGGCAACCTTTCGTAACTGGCTTTTTTTGTGGGTGCTGCCTTGCAGCGGCTGTTGTACTGTTTTCTTATCAGTCTCAACAGGCAGTTGCAGCTATGTTCGTTGTGCTTTTTTCTATGTTCGCTTTTCGGGTCTCAATGGTGCTGGACAATAAAACGAAACGTTTCCTCAAGGTGTATTCGTTTCTGGGTCTCTCTTATTAACGCGTGTTGTTTTCTTTTCCAGAAGTAGCCTATGTGACTGTCACGGCCAAACCGCGGCAGTTGGACTGGTGGTATCGTCCTGCTGTCGTTCTTCGTAACGGCGCAATCATTGACAGATTCACTGGTTACGACGATTTGAAACTCTACGACGCCAATGCACTGGCCGCTGACATGGCCCAATATTGGGGTGCTGAGTTTTGCCCAGGTAAAAAAGAGTGTACTGTCGTAGTCGATCGTTTCAGCGGCAAAAATGTCTCAGTGAAACAGGCCAAAACTTATCGCTCAGTTTTTGACACTGAAGCCATGGGTGTAACCATTGTCTCCTTTTTCGGCATGGGCTTTTTAGCAGCCATCTTCTGGGTCATTCAAAAGGCATACATGTAGCCTGGGAACAAATCTGGAATAATCTCTCCTCTCTGTGACACTACCCAGAGGGGGACTTACTCGGTGAGTGCCCTTGTTGACCGTGTCCTCCCCATTTTTCGGCACAGGAGTGCAAAGGACATGATCATGACTTGGATGAGAAATCTTGATGATAACAAGCGTTTGAACCAGATAGTGATGCCTGGCAGCCACGATGCCGCCATGTACGAAACGAATGGAGTGTCGACTTTTGCCTCTGACGCAAAGGTCATTACACAGAATTTGAGCATTGCGGACCAATTGGATGCAGGGTGTAGGTTTTTTGATCTACGTGTATACAATAAAAAAACTGGCCGTTTTGGAAGGAGGGCAAACAATCTTTATACGGGCCATTTTATGGAAGCCTTTGGACATGGCAAACATGATCAAGGTGCCTATGGTCCTAGTTTAGCAACCGTGCTGGACCATGTATCTGAGTGGATACAGCGCGACGAAAATGATGGCGAAACCGTGATTTTGCGTTTTTCGCATATCAAGGACAAGTGGACTGAAGCGATTATCGAGGCAATCAACGCAGCTATTCCTCTGAACTATCGATACCGGGCACCACAGGCTATGGCTCTTCCGATGGCCCGTTTACCCATTGGACCTATGCGAGGGAAGGTCATTATTGCCTGCACTGACAATTTCCCAAACTTACCTCTTCGCGGAATTCATCGTTTTTACAAATATGGCGATGGAGTAACTGGGCTCATAACTTGCGGAAAATATTCCAACACAAATGACTACGCGGCAATGCGCGGAGGTCGTGGCAGAGGTTTCTTCAAGCGTAAGAAGACTGGCCAAGGTCAATACATGGACAAACACAATGATCACCAGCATAGAGCTCCCATTGGAAATCCAGACCACATTTTCATCCTGTATTGGACTCTGACAGGAGGCAACATTGCTGAGACTTCGGTACCAGCCCTAGCAGGTGTGGCCAACGATCTATGTGGAGATCACGGTTTGCTTCACGGGCAGACCTTTACTGGCCGTATGCCCAATGTCGTTTTGATGGATTTCATCAATGATGCCAGATGCCAATCTGTCTATGGGTTGAACACTTTCCCATAGGAGAAGGAACATTCTAACAATACTCTGCCTATAAAGTTTGTGTAGGAAGCAAAATTCTCGAGCACAGGCAACCTTTGGCTGCTTCGATTTATGGGTCAGAGACGAAGAAGCTATTGTCTGCTCAAACTCGAGAGGTATTAACTTCGCTCAAATCTTCGTGTCTCAACTTGTGAAAGTGGCAATCCTAATGGACATCATTTCCATGTAAAGACTATGACCATCAATGAAAAGAGAATCATCATTACAGTGCCATATTTCTCTTCCACATCACTATTTAGTATCTCACCAAAATCTTGTACTGCTTTTGCTTTGCTTTCTTGATCGATAATGTCTTCAAGGGCTTTACAGTGTCTCTTGGCTTCGTTGAGATACATTCCGTCCTTCAGCACCAAAAACTGACCTTTTCCTGTTTTGATTGCAAGGCCATATTCAATCTCATGAAAGACATGGAAATATGTGGCATTGCTCGTAATGCAGATACCACATTGAATATCGTCGAAACCATGGAGCACTTCCCTCTTGAGCCCTTGTACAGACTTCTCATAGAATTGGACTGTGCGGGATTTTTTGTCCACCAAATATTTGGCAGAGTATTTTCTGTACATGACCAAACAAAGGGTTTCGATAATTATGGCTACGCTAGCTATGATAAACCTCTGTGAAATCAAGGCATAAAAACACAAAACCATGGTGAAAAGCATGATGACCTGAAGCCACATGGTTGTTGACGTTTTCGTGTCAAAGGCGAAACATTCTGACAGATCTGACAGTTTTGCTTCTTCCAAGTTCTTCCCCCAATTATGTCAACGACAAGAGCCTTGGTACCTACATATATTACTATTTTTGAAAACTGCTATGATTATCTCATAGATACTTCCGTCGGCGTCATCCTCACATACGGTGCAGACGCCATCGCTGGAGGAAAAGGCGCAGACAAAGATGTTTTCGTCAAATACAAGGGACCTTTGAGACCGATACGTGTACAATACGAGGGCTCTTGGGGGAGACCTACTAAGAAGAATAAAATTCATGTCACTTTCAACAAACCTCTTCAAGTTGTTGATGAAAAGGCTTTGATGAATAGCCTATCGCTCTTACGAAACATCAGGAGTAAACCTGATGGGCAACCAGTCTCTTTAGCAAAACTAAATAGCGACTATGGACATCAATGGCAGCTGTGTTTGGAAAAGAGCAAAGCTGAAGACTTGGGCTTGTTGGTCTTCGAAAACCACGTGAATCTCGGCAGTGTTGGGCAGGTGTTTACCCCAACTATGGAAATGGACCTTTTACATTCTCGACTTGGAAATTTGGAAAGGTCAGATGCAGACGGTCTTGTTAATTTTGGTATCAAAGAAAAGCTGATACAACATGGTCCACTGGACGCCACAATTTATGGTTCAGAGGTCAAGAGCTTTCTATCTGCACCGATTTCAGCAAAAGTTGGCAGCAATGGACGCAGAATGGGTGTCAAAATGGAGAGGTATTAAGCCCTCTCAATTCACGCGAACTAGCCTGTATTTACTGACCTTCTTCGAATAAGGCAGCGCTTCTATTGGAATGGGACTGAGATTTCTTTCTGTCTCTGTGACGTTGATGTTTCCCTCTTTATCCCTCTTTAGTTTGATGGTGGCAACCCATCTGTCTCGCCATAATCCACCATCGAGGACGTGTCCTCCATTACGAACAACAAACTCTAGTGACCCAAGGCCTGCGTTAAATCTTATCTTCTCACGGCTCGACGTTTTGACTATGGGGTAATTGCTTTTCACTTCAAAGAGCTGGACCTTGGAAGTCGTGGTCGTTTTACTCTCTCCATGGCTCTTATACTTTTTATGTGTGACGATTAAATAACATTGGTCCACATCAAAGCTGATCTCTTCTCCCCATGGGATTTTTGCGAATAATTTATGACGAGGCGTGGCCTTGTCGTAATCACGGTTTGGCGTGAATTCAGCACGTAGACGGCTGGGAAAGAGGCAAACGTCACCCTTGCCCTGTTCCGCTCGGTAAGTACCGGCAAAAAAGTTGGTGATGAGTTCTTCATTGGCTTCCAACCAGTCGTATGTAACACGCTCCGATAGGGAGATTATGGGAGCACTGGGACCATGAAGTTGGGAGAACTTGGCTGCTGCCGCCAATCTATCTCCTCCATATGCTCTTGCCTTGTCGCTCCCCACTCCCAGAAGAAGAGGCAGTGCCAAAGCGCATACCAAAAGCCGATTCATGATTTTGTCCTTTCAGTCATCTTCTATTTTGCGCTTTGTATTGCAGAAGTAGTGCCAAAAGCGTTAAATCCATTATTGATGAGCTTTCCCTTGAAAAGAAGGGAATTTCAGTGTCTCGTGCATGTGACGACTGTCCCAAATATATTCCATAGATGGACTATGATTATCTCAAGAGAATTTTTATGACAGCTCGCGAAGGCAAAGTCGCTGAATAACGGAGAGCAACATGCAACAAACTCCTTCTGGAGCCAATGGTGTACAAGGTGAAGCAAAAGTAACGAAGAGCGGCAGAGGGAAATCTTTCGCTACGCTTTTGGGATGTGTCGCCTTGCCCCTTCTCATAGGTTTCATAGGTATCATTGCGATGGTACTGGTGGTTTTTGAAGGCGACGTCAGACGTTTGTTACGTGAGATGGTTTATGAAACTTCACAGCAAACGAAGGCGAGACAGGACCTTCAGTTGATGGGCAACGCTCTAGAACCTAAAAGTGAGTTTTACCCAGAGCCACTAGAACCCAAGCTCAGGAGACTCTTTGGAGAAAATTTTCAGAGTGTACCCAATGATCCATGGGGCAACAAATATCTCATTGATACTTCCGTTGGTGTGATTGTCACTTTTGGTGCCGATGCTGTCCCAGGCGGAGAAGGTGCCGACAAAGATCTTTTTGTTAGGTTTAGACCTCCCCTGTCTGTACAGCGTGTGCAATACGCGAGACCTTGGGGTAGACCGAGCTCAAAGAATAAACTTCGTGTCACTTTCAGCAGGCCACCTCAGGTTGTGAATGAG
>CAZXTJ010000274.1:0-10510 GCA_964643655.1 uncultured bacterium | reverse complement strand
TACCTATCCCAGCTATCTAGACTGTACCAAAGAAGGTGAAAAAGAGTCTATTTGGACACATCTCAATGAAACTGTGAAACTCATTAAAGAGGGTGGTTCACTCAAGAGGCTTCTGGCTGAAACGATGGCTTGGGATGGTGTGTACAAAGCCGTGAAAGACTATCTGCAACCCCTCTTAAAAGAAGCTGCTCTGGCAATTCCAATTTTGCTTTCTGTGGCTCATAAACAAAGAACCTCTCTGCTCATTGGTGTCGTATATTGTGTTCTTCATCTGCTCGAAAGTCTTGCAGCGAAGCGAGCCCATCAGTATGCGAAAAGATATGAGAATGAAGAGCGTGCTGCTGCCGGTCTTTGGCGCATCAGATTCTTGTCCTACACAGTCTTGTTGGCCCTGTTACTGTACAAACAGTATTACATTGCGATGCTTGTCTTTATTACTCTTGGTGCTCTGCACAACTTATGGCGACCCATTCAGGTTGGTCGTATTCAGTCCCATGCACCTAAAGAGAAAAGTGCCACCATATTGTCAGTTGATGCTCAGTCGAAAGCCTTGTCTACTTTGTTGGTAGCCCCCATTCTAGGCTTGGCCGTTGACCATTGGGGGCTCTGGGCTGTTGGGCTTTGCGGTTTACTTGCCTGTCTGTTCAGGTTTTTCATTGCAAGAGGGAAAGAAGACTAGTGTGCCCCTCTTGTTTGGCAAGCTCAGCAGCTGTTTTGCCAAATTTGTCTTTGTGACTTTTATCAGCTCCTTTGGATAGGAGTTTTTTTATGATTGTCTTCTGCTGCTGGTTCATTGTCGCGGCGTCATGTTGAGGAATTCCTGGCCGGTAACTGACTGTGTACATTAGTGGAGAGCGCTGCAAATTTGGTTCGATGGCGTTTACATCGGCCCCTTTGTCAATCAAGAGAGTGACAACATCAACTGTTGACTGCCATACGGCCAAAGAGAGCAGCGGGATTTTTCGTTGGTCACGCCAGTTGACGTCGCCTCCTTTGGACAACAGAAATTTAACGCTTTCTGTTGCACGATAGACAACACTGAGGCGAAGCAACTCGTTGAGCTCATCTTTTTCAACTTTGTCTTTGCTGAACAGACCTTTGAGCACTTCAACTTTATTGTTGGCAGCTGCCCAATGGTATTTACCGCCGTACATGTAATAGTCGATTTGAACAAAACCTACATAGCCGACAAAAACTATAAGGAGAATAACAGGCAACAAAACGATTGGTTTTTCTTTGACCTTTGCAGCCAACTCGTCATTACCGACTAGATTACCAAAACCAAATGTGGCCACACCAATGATCCCAAGGGCAACGATTGCGACCCAATCTTCAGGTAGGTCGACTTTGGCTCCGGAAACGCTCAAGGCCAAATTAAGGGAAAATCCGTGATTGATAGCTGCCAATATGGCTACGATAGTGCACAAAAAACCAAAGTATATTGCTCCTGCTGAGAGACAAGAACGTCCTCCACCAAAACTCACTCGAGTCCTCCATTTAACGGTATGACCGTAGCTCCCTGTATGCACAATAAAGAACGGGAACGACGAACATAGTTACCAACTCAACTGTCATTCCACCAGCAACGGGAATGGACATAGGGACCATAATATCCGATCTTTTGCCCGTTGACGACAATACTGGCAAAAGTGCCAATATTGTAGTTGCAGTTGTCATCAAACAAGGACGTACACGGCGTAGAGCCGCTTTGATGGTGGTCTCTCTAATGTCTGCTACGGACTCAGGTCTCTCTTCAGCAAAAAGTTGATCAAGATAAGTCGCCATGACGACACCATCATCAGTGGCAATACCAAACAAGGCTATGAAGCCAACCCAGACGGCTACACTGAGATTGATGGGAGCCATTTGAAAGACATCCCTTGTCGCTACACCAAAGACAGAGAAGTCTAAAAACCAGCTTTGACCATATAACCACATCAAGATAAATCCACCAGACCAGGCAACGACTACGCCGCTGAAAACAAAAAGAGTCGTTGAAAGGCTACGAAACTGGAAATACAGAATTAGGACAATGATCAAGAGAGCGATTGGTAAACAACCTTGAGCTTTTTCTCGCTGCGAATCTGATTTTCGAAAGTACCAGCAAAGGAATAAGATAAACCTGGTGGAAGAACCAACTCATTGGAGCGAATCTTCTCTCGCAAGTAGGTTGCACATTCTTCGACGACTTCTACTTCAGCTCTGCCTTTCTGTTTGTCAAAAATGACATAAGAGACCAAAGCACCATCTTCACTTTTGATGACCATGGGACCACGTCGATAGCTGATCTCCTTTCCTAACAATAGTTGCTCCAAAGGAATGTGTGGTCCCTTTTGGGTGGGTATGAGGATACGAGGAAGGCTTTCGAGGTTATCCCTCAATTCTCGTT
Source organism: uncultured bacterium (assembly GCA_964643655.1). Taxonomy (GTDB): domain Bacteria; phylum Muiribacteriota; class UBA6191; order CAZXTJ01; family CAZXTJ01; genus CAZXTJ01. The sequence continues at coordinate 8,121 of CAZXTJ010000274.1, read as the reverse complement.
GATATCTAATGCGCACAGAGTATCGTTCTCGTCCCTCAACGGTCGTAGTTACTCGCCGGCCACCAACAGCACTCTGTAACACTGTCAAAACGTCTTTTACGTTGAGGCCAAAACGAGCTATGGCTTGTCTATCTATGTTTAGTTCAAGATAAGGTTTACCAACAATGCGTTCTGCGTTGACAGTGGCTTTTCGAACAGATGGAACTTCCTTGATAAATCTTTCAAAATCCAATCCAACTTTCTCCAATTGCTGAAGGGTGGCTGAACCTTTTCCATATATTTTTACTCCCATCGGAGCACGCATTCCACTCTGCAACATGACAATTCGTGTTTCGATGGGTTGCAGCCTGGGTGCTGAAGTTGTACCTGGAATCTCAGTTACACGGATGATTTCCTGCCAGATATCATCAGCTTTTTGGATGCCAGGCCAAGCTTTTCTTCCTGGATTTATGACGGGATCGGGCAAGGTCCCTGCACCTGGAACCTTGGCCAAGGCAGCAGCAATTTTTAGTTTTGCAGAAGCTATAGAAGCATTGTTCTCAAAGGCGGTTTTGACTAGAAAGTCTAGATTGGTAAATCTCGTAGATTGTGCCAAGGCGTTGGATACAAATGCAAAAAGTAAGACCGCTAATACTAATCTCATTGTATCCCCCGATTTTCAAAGGGCCGACCGGCCCACTAGATTAATGTCAACCACTTGCGCAGGCAGGTGCCTCCTGAAGTGTTTGTTTTTTGGGCTTGGGAGCAGCTTTGTGTACGTGTTTTTTGTGATGGTGGTCAGTTCCACACTTTCCACCTTCTGAGCACTCATCAGCACAACTTCCTGACATGCAATTGGCTGCCAGTTTCTTCATATATTTTTCTGGGTTGGCTTTAAAAGTTGGGATACAGCCAGCACAACAGAAGTATATTCTTTTTCCTTTATAGTCAGTGAATAGCTTTTTTACGATGTCTCCACCCATGACTGGGCATTTGACTTGCTTCTCTGTTTCTTTGATGTAACGAGTCGGTCGCATCTTGAATAGTCGCATTGCACCACGACTAGAGAAAAGATAGGTTTTTCCCTTGTATTCGTACTTGTACTTGTCCTTGCCTGCACGCTTGGTAACTGGGCATGCATCGGCCCACAACGATTGGACTAGTAGAAGTCCTATAAAAAGGACCAATAGTGTTTTGGTGATAGATTTCATGGTGCATTCCTTTCGTCATGAGTCGCTATCCACTTGTTGCCATTACACCATTATTGGTGGTCGGACATGAAGTAAAGTTACTCTAGTGGAATAATAGAGTTAAGCAAGTTGGTTGCCACATAATTTTTCATTTATTAATCAGACTTAGCTTGTAGCCTTATCATTAAAACTCGTCCAATCACCATGGAGGTGTTGCCACAATCACTCTTCGAAACCACCATATATAAGGTTGTAAACCACTGGGATGACAATGAGGGTGAAGGCAGTAGATGCGAAGAGACCAAAAATCAATGACCAAGCCAAACCCGAGAAAATGGGGTCAAAGGTGATGGGCCATGCCCCCAGAGCCGTCGTTCCAGCTGTCAACAGAATTGGGCGTGAACGGACAGCACCAGCTGAAAGGATTGCTTCTCGCAGCGAGCCTCCTTCAGAGAGCGAATCGTGAATGAACTCAATTAGCACTATTGAGTTTCGAACGACAATACCGCCCAAGGCAATCATGCCAATCATTCCTGTTGCAGTGAAAAAGACAGAGTCTAAATATCCATTTACTGGTTTGGCTACGAGCAAGTTCATTAACCAGAAACCGGGCATAATTCCGATGGCAGTCAAAGGAATGGCTGTCATAATGATGAGTGGCATGAAAAATGAGTTAGTCTCTACAACGATGAGCACGTAAATACCCAACATAGCCACGGCAAAAGCTATCCCCAAGTCGCGGAACACTCGTAGAGTGATCAACCATTCACCTTCGCCTGCCCATTCTATGCGGACAGGATGATTGAGTGGTTTTTCCTGCAATTCACTCATGATGTCGATGATTGCTTCGCCAGGGGCTCTTCCTGCCATCTCTGCATAGACGAAGACTACTCGTTCGAGGTTTTTGTGCATTATGGGCTGATCTTCTGGCAATGTGACAAATGTACCCAATTCAGCAAGTGCTACGTTATGACCATCTTTGCCAGCTATCTCTATGCGCAACAATTTGTCGGCTCCCGACCTTTCACTTTCAGAAAGGCGAAGGAGGATTTGCAGAGCTTGTCTTTCCCTGGAATCGTGCAGTAGAGCCACGTTGTTTCCCTGAAGAGCAAGAGCAAGTGCTTTTACGACATTGTCAGTGTTTACACCGTGGAGAGCTGCTTTCGTTCTATCAAGAACGAATCGTAGTCGCTTGCGAGATGCTTCTGCTGATGAGTCAATATCAACAACACCTTGATGTTTGCTCAATCGTTTCTGCAACTCCATTGCTGCAGCCCTCAAATCAGCATTGGTTGCACCAGGCTTTCCATAGACCTCGGCCACTATTGTGGAAAGAACAGGTGGGCCAGGCGGCACCTCGACAATTTTGATGTCGCCACCACATGCTTTGGCAAGGGCAGTCAGTTCATCACGTAACCTCAGACAAATGGTGTGGCTTTGTTGCTCTCGTTTGTCTTTTGGTAAAAGGTTGACGCGTATTTCAGCCGTATTGGGTGAGTGACGCAGATAGTAGTGGCGTACGAGGCCATTGAAGTCCACAGGCGATGGGTGACCAACATAACTTTGAAAGTTTGTTACTTCTTGCACATCGGCCAAGTAGGACTCAAAACGTCTTACTGCAGCATCTGTACGTTCTAGACTAGTTCCCTCTGGCATGTCGAGGACAAGGAGAAATTCGTTTTTATTATCAAAAGGCAGCATTTTTAGAGGGACTTTTCGGAAGAGAGCCAATGTCCCTGATCCAAACAGCAGAAGAACTACTAGGATGAGAAGACCTACAGAGCGTGTTTTCGACGAAAGGAAAGGTTTGACCATTCCTCTATAGGCTTTTTTAATCCAAGGGGGAGTGGGATCAACTTCCGCCTCTTCTTCTCCCTCACCTTTGCCTTTTAGCAGTTGGTAAGCAAGCCAAGGGACAAAAGTTAGAGCACATACCGTCGAGAATGTGACAGTGAGCGGCACATTGATAGCCATTGGTCCCATATAAGGGCCCATCATTCCTGTAATGAAGAACATAGGCAGAAATGACACGATGATTGCCAAAGTCGACATTATGACAGGAGGAAGAACCTCATTTACAGCTTCTAAGGTGGCATCGAGTGGTCCTTTTTTCTTCATCCTAATATGGCGTTGAATATTGTCCACATTCGTAATGGGATCATCTACTACAAGACCCAAAGATAGTATGAGAGCAAAGAGAGTCACTCTATTGATGGTGAATCCTGCTATCCAATTGACCAAAAGGGAAAGAGAAAAACTCACAGGTACTGCGGCTGCTACAACTAATCCCTCACGCCATCCCATGGCAATGGAAATGAGTGCCACTACGGATACTATCGCGTAGAGCAAAGAGTACAGGAGCTCGGACACCTTTTCATCGGCTGTTTCGCCATAATTACGGGTGATTAATATTTTTATGTCATCAGGGACAATAGTCTTCTGCAGCTCCTTCAAGCGTTCGATGATGTTTGCCGCAACTGTGACAGCGTTTGTGCCTTTTTTCTTGGCCAAAGTAAGAGTGACTGTTTCAAATGTTGTTCCCTTTAGTTTTTCATCATTGGGTCCAAAGCCTATTCTCGTGTAATAATTGGGCTCGGTTGCACCATCCATGATTTTGGCAACATCACCCAACAAAACAGGTCTGTCTTGAAAAACACCTACGACTAAATTACGGATGTGTTCAATTGACGTAATGTGGGGACCTGCTGAAACTTCGATAGTTTGGTCGTTTTCACTAAAAGACCCAGCGTCGAGCGAGGCGTCTGCACCTCGAAGTGCTCCTGCCAAATTAAACAGGGTCAAGCCATGACCTGCCAATTTGACCAATGAAGGTTCAACACGAATTACACGAGGATATCCTCCTACGACTTCTGTCTTTGAGAGGTCATCTAGATCTTCTAAACGAGCCAACATTTCTTCACCCAAACGGCGAAGAGTGTGGCCATCTTTGCCTTTACCATAGAGAGAAACGGTTATGATGGGTACATCATCAATCTCCACGGGTTTGACGACCCAACCGAGGACTCCTTGAGGGACCTTGTCCATGTGCATAGAAATTCGATTGTGCAGTTTCACCAAGGAGCGTTCGCGATCTTGGCCAACGTAAAATCGCACAGTGACAATAGCCATGCCGCGTCTGGACATTGAGTAGACATACTCTACACCATCAATTTGCCAGAGGTACTTCTCCAAAGGACGGGCGACGAGATTCTCTATCTCTTCTGCAGATGCACCTGGCATCTGTACGTAAACATCTGCCAAAGGTACGACTATCTGTGGCTCTTCTTCTCTTGGAGTAGAAGAGACTGCTGCAATACCCGAAATTAGTGCAGCGATGAGGAAGATGACTGATAAATGAGAGGTGAGGAAGAGTCGCACAATTGCATTGAGGACACCACGTCCACCCATATTGGCTTGGTCACTCATTAGTGAACCTCCCCATAGGCTTTTGCTATTGTCTCTCCTTCTCGTAAACCAGATAGCACTTCGTAACCTTCATCGAGCTCTTCTCCCAACCGTACAATTCTGTTGCGCCATTGCTGACCATCCTTGATTTGGACGATGTTCAACTGCCCCATTTTGCGAACAGAACTATGGGGGATGATTACGACCTCTTTTGTTCCTGTGGGTATCTCGAGGCGGCCAAACATACCTGGTAAGAGTCGACCATCTTCGCCAAGGGCCACTTTGATTTTGAATGTACGGCTAGATGGATCTGCAGCTGGTGAAATTTCTTCAACTGTGCCAGATATTTCTTGTTCTAACGCAGGGATGACTACTTTTAGCTTCTGCTCTTTTTTGATGTGACCTGCCAAACCTTCACGAACATTGGCTTCCAATCGTCGTTTTTCTGTGTCAATGATCTGGAACAAAGGTCGGCCAGGCCAGGCCAAGTCTCCTGGATCAACAAACTTATGGGAAACAGTTCCTGCAAAAGGTGCCTTCACACGAGTATATCCAAGAGCAACATCAACTTCTTTTGCTGCATCATTGGCTCGAGTCAATGCTGCAGCAGCAGCCTTTATTGCCTCTTCAGCACCCGAAACAGCTGATTGTGCTTGTTTATACGCTGCCTCAGTCTGCTCGAGTTGTTGCGGAGTAGCTGCTCTTTGGCTGTGCATTTTTTTCACCCGCTCGAATTCAGATCTAGCTTGCGCTAGGGCGGCCAATGCTCCGACTTTGCCATGTTCTGCCTGCAGTTTTTGCGCTCTCGCAGCTTCAGCACCGCTCAATGCCTGGCTCTTGCGTAGCGTCAGTTGTTTGTCTTCAATCGATGCAATCTCGGTGTCTTGTTCAACGACTGCTCCAACAGCAACAGATATAGTGACTAAACGCCCGGAAGTTTGTGCCATGACTTTAGCTTCCAAACTGGAATGGACAGTGCCAACAGCGCGGTAAACAACAGGTGTCTGAATTTTTCTAACAGTAGTCGTTTCTTGAGGAGCAGCAATAACGGTTGTCGCGAGAAATAGAAACAAGAAAATGAGGAGAAGCTCTTTTCTCATGGTTACTCTTCCTTCCAATCTTTTGCACAGCGAACACACAAACCAAGCACGTGGCCCAATGCGGCTGTTGATTTCTTAACATCATAACGAGCTTTGATTGCGCGAAATTTAGCCATCGTTCTATCTGTTTCTGTGGCTAGATAACGAGTCACAGTGGCAGCACCACCTGCAAATTGCTCATTGACGATGTTGAGAGTTTCTTCTGCTCTTACAGCATTTGCTTTGGCTACTTCGAGGCGAGCTTCAGCATCAGCCATTTGCAGATGGGCCTGATGGACTTCCATTTCTATTGTTCGTTCCAAGGCGCGATAACGCGCTTTCAGTTCATCGAGCTGAGATTTGGCTTCTCCGATAGCGCCGCTGCGGCGGCCACCATCGTTTAGTTCCCAACTCAACATGGCACCAGCTGTCCAGTTTGCCCTGCTTGTTTCAAAGTCGCCACTATCATCATCCATGTAGTACCTACCGACGAAGTCCAAACGTGGGCTGTATTGGCGATGAGCCAAATCTTTTCCACTGCGCGCAGCACTGAGCTGGCTCTTTAATGCCCGGAGATCTGGGCGGTAGCTCAGAGCAGACCGCAGTTGGTTCCTTAACGTCTTTGGGAGTTTGCCAGGTCTCCACTCTTCACCTGTCAATTCAATATGAGTATCTGGTGGTAGGTCCAATAGCCTTCGCAATGCGGCTTTGGTTAGCTCAACGCTATTTTTAGCACTAATCAAGCGTTCTTTGGCTTCAGAAACTCGTACTTCAATGGACAATAGATCCGATTTCAAGACGCTACCGAGTTTATGTCGTACTTCTGCTTCTCGAAGCTGTTCTTCAACCGTCAATAGAGATTGTTTGGCTACTCCGACAAATTCACGAGCCGCCAATACATCAAAGTACGTTTGTATTACTGTCCCAATGAGTTGATTGATGACCATGTCGCGACTGTGGCTATTTGCTGCAACGCCGGCTCTGGCCCTTTTTATGGATACTTTTTTCCGGCCACCATCCCAAATGTTGTAACGAGCAGTCAGTCCAACTTCGAGATTGTCGAAAACTCCAGGATTGTTGAAGTCTACACCAGCAGGAAGTTCGCGGGCGTCTATTCCCTTGAATAGATAGGTAGAAGGAGAGTCACCACGAATGTACCCAAAATCAAAGCCAAGATGTAGAGATTGTTGGGACTTTGCCTGTTTCAAACGAGCCCGCGCTTGGATGATTCTGAAGCGAGCTGCAACTAAATCTGGATTATTTTTTAATGCAGTGCGAACGGCAGCTTCCACAGATAATGGAGAGTTTTGAGCAAACAGAAACGTGCTTTGCAGAAAAAAAATGGAAATGGTGAATATAATCCTTACCATGTTGAGATCCTCCTCAATAGAAGACTTTGGCAAAAAAAGAGTTGGTTTTTCAATACAAAAAAAAGTCCATGAAAGAGATCAGCATTAAAAAATGAAGAAAGACGGTTGACACTTTTCACTATCTCAAAAGGATTTTGCCAATCGGTGCACATTGCAATAAATGGCTGAAAACCTTGGTATAAGAGGATTACAGGTGATATAGTTTTTCTACGGATATATAAAAATATGATTTTTAGCGAGCGCGTTTCGGCGAGAGGGTAGTGAATGGCTGACGAGAATAACACTAAACGGCCAGGGCAGCCTCCGGCTGCTCCACCAGCTGCTGCGCGTCCAGTTACACCACCTCCGCCACGAGCACCAGCTGGGCAACCACAAGCGCGACCTGCTGCCCCAAGTCCTCCAACAGCTGCTCGTCCTGCAACTCCAGGCACGCCACGACCCGCTACAGGTGCACGACCGGCTGCTCCTACTCGTCCAGCAGCTCCAGGCACGCCACGACCCGCTACAGGTGTACGACCGGCTGCTCCCGCTGCTCGTCCTGCAGCTCCAGGTACTCCACGACCTGCAACAGGTGTTCGACCGGCTGCTCCCGCTGCTCGTCCTGCAGCTCCAGGTACTCCACGACCTGCAACAGGTGTTCGACCGGCTGCTCCCGCTGCTCGTCCTGCAACTCCAGGTACTCCACGACCTGCAACATGTGTTCGACCGGCAGCTCCCGTGGCTCGTCCTGCAACTCCAGGTACTCCACGACCTGCAACAGGTGTTCGACCGGTTGCTCCTGCAGTACGACCTCCGTCAGGCACTCGTCCCGCTGCCCCGAGACCAGCGACTCCAGGTGCTCCTCGACCGGTGGCAAGACCTACTGCTCCAGCAGCTCCGCCTGCAAAAGCGCGCCCTGTCACACCACCGGCTCCACGAGCCCCTGTTGGGCAGCTACCACAGGCAAAACCAGCTGTTGCTGCTCCTCCGGCTCCTGTAGCTCCACAGACACAACAAAAACCGGCGACGCCAGAGATCGAACGTTTTGTTCCTGCGCGTCCTGTGACTCCGCCCCAACCACAGCCAGCGGCAGAGCCTGATATTGAGCGTTTTGTTCCT
>CAZXTJ010000273.1:0-10519 GCA_964643655.1 uncultured bacterium | reverse complement strand
GGCATAGCCCACGACTTCAACAATCTGCTCCTAGCCATACAAGGTTACACAGACCTGGTAATGATGAGCGTTGACTCATCTTCACCCATTCATGAGCATTTGACACAAGTACTCAATGCAGCTAAACGAGCAAGTACTTTGACACGGCAACTATTGGCCTACAGCCGTCGTCAACAGCTTAATCCCGAGCTCATTGATCTCAACGATACTATTAGTAACCTCATGAAAATGCTTCGTCGGCTCATTGGCGAAAACATCTCTCTCGAGATACACCTTGGAATGGAACTAGACAAAATCTCGGCAGACATTGGTCAAATAGAACAGGTGTTGCTCAACCTCGTAGTCAATGCTCGAGATGCTCTCTCCGCAGATGGCCTAGTCACTATTTCCACTGACAATACGACTTTCGACAATGAAGCAGCTATTACCATTGCAGGTGTGAAACCTGGTTCGTATGTCCATCTCAGCGTAAGTGATACAGGTTCAGGTATGGCGCCAGAGGTACTGGAACGCATTTTCGAACCATTCTTCACGACAAAAGAATTGGGAAAAGGAACTGGTCTAGGCTTGGCTATGGTTTATGGAATAGTTGAGCAACATGGCGGTTTCATTGACGTACAAAGTGACAAAGACGTTGGTACGACCTTCCACGTTTATTTCCCATCTTCAGCCGAGAGTGACACCGTTGCTGCTACGACCGTGGCCACACTTCCAGCAGGTGGTTCTGAGACCATCCTCGTAGCAGAAGACGAAGAGATGGTTAGACTATTGGCACAAACCATCCTCGAAAAAGCTGGTTACACAGTGCTCTTGGCCAGAGATGGACAAGAAGCCGTAGATCTCTTTGCAAAAAACAAAAAGCAGATATCCTTGGTAATCCTAGATGTAGTCATGCCCACAATGGGTGGGAAAAAAGCCATGGAACTCATTCGCCAGGCTGCTCACGATATGCCCTTCCTATTCTTGTCTGGTTATGCTGCCAACGAAGTTCATGAAGTTGCAGCCAAGGATGAACGCATGAGTTTTCTCGCCAAACCTTATACCCACATAGAGCTGCTGAGCGCCGTTCGTTCTCTCATTGATCTAACCAAATAAAGCGGTTATCCTCTTTGCCAATTAGGAGGAACTGCTGTGGGAATGTTGTTGGCTTGCAGAAACCTGACCAAAAGTCACGGGCCTTCTCCCCTATTCGAAAAGATATCTCTCGTCATCAACGAGGGTGAAAGAATAGGTCTCATTGGCCCCAACGGAGCAGGCAAGTCCACTTTTTTGCAGGTATTGACTGGTGAGCTGCAACCAGATGAAGGTCTCGTTGAGCACCCACCAAGCATTCGTTCAGCATACCTTCCCCAAGAAGAGCTATTACCAGAAGAGGCCACTGTTTATGAACTCATTGAGCAAACATTCCTCAAGGATTTGGAAGACTACGAAGCAGAGACAGAGGCAAAAATCCTGCTCAACAAGTTGAGTTTTCCTGATCACAATCAGACTGTAAAGACACTTTCTGGTGGATGGAAAAAGCGTCTCTCTCTTGGTCTTCGTTTGGCCAGAAGACCAGATTTGCTCTTACTCGATGAACCAACGAACCATTTGGATATCAAAGCTATTCTTTGGCTCGAGAATTACATACTTCAGTCGAAAAAAACTTTCATCTTCATTAGCCATGACAGATATCTGCTTGAAAAGCTCTCTACTAGGGTTGTTGAACTCAATCCTCTTTATGAAGCAGGTTATTTCAGCGTCAATGGCAAATACAGCGATTTTCTCGAAAAAAGAGAAGATTGGCTCGAAACTCAAGAGCGTTTCGAGCGGAGTTTGGCCAACACCGTTCGACGTGAAGTGGAATGGCTTCGCAGGGGTCCAAAGGCCAGAGGAACAAAAGCCAACTATCGTGTTCGCGAAGCCAAAGAAATGGTCGATGACCTGCAAAAACTTCGCTCACGTTTGTCGCGCGACGAAAAGGTGGACATTGATTTCACCTCAACAGGGCGACGCTCAAAAGAGCTCGTCGTCGCCAAAGGAATCAGTAAAACGCTAGGTGATAAACGCTTGTTCCGTCGGCTCAACATCTCTCTCGGTCAAGGCAGCAGGCTTGGTCTCATAGGAAACAATGGCACTGGCAAAACGACTTTGTTACGAATTTTGGCAGAAGAGCTGGCTCCTGATGAAGGAACCATCAAACATGGCCACAACATCCAGATAGCCTATTTCGACCAAGAACGACAGAATTTGGACAAGAGCCAAACCCTTCGTAGAGCCTTGGCTCCAGGTGGTGACAATTTCATTGTCCGTGGTCGAACGTGGCATGTCGTTGGTTGGGCCAAACGATTTCTTTTTTCGGCCGAACAGCTTGCCCTTCCAGTTGGTGAGTTATCAGGAGGAGAACAAGCAAGAGTTCTCATTGCAAATCTCATGCGTTTGCCAGCTGACGTTTTGTTTCTCGATGAACCCACAAATGACCTGGACATTCCTTCTATCGAAGTATTAGAGCAGAGCTTAGCAGCCTTTCCTGGTGCAGTTGTTCTCATAACCCACGATCGTCATATGCTCGATAGCTTATGCGACAAAATGGTTGGTTTGCACAATGGAGGTCATTGTGATGGTTATGCGGAAGTTGCGCAGTGGGTTAAAGCTGATGAGGCTCTGACAGCTGAAGACGAAACTCTTGAAAAAACTGTAAAACCAGAGAAAGAGAAACCACACATTACTCGTGAGGAAAGAAAAGAACTGCCAAAGTTAGAAAAAAAAATCGAGCAGGCCGAAGCTGCCTTGACAGAATTGAAAAGTACACTCGAATCGCCTGATCTCATCAACGCAGTTGAAGAGTTGGCGCAGAAGTGGAAAGAAGTAGAGCAGGCTCAGTCTGAGCTGGAAGCACTTTATGAACGTTGGCAAGAGTTACAAGAAAAACTCGAGGCTGATGAAGATCGCATCAGTCGCGCCAAACAATCTTGACACTATCGCCATTTGCCAATAGCTCCAAACATGCCAATCTTTGTAGATTTTTACTTTTCACTCGGCTAGGATATTTCATACAGCCATTATCCGGGGGATATGCAATTTAAGGGGAGTACACGATGGCAACAAAATTCGCTACAGGATCAAGCAAAGGTGACAATTCCTTTGAAGTGGGTAAAAATGCTGCACAACAAGCCATGGAGGGTTTGAGTGGCGCAGAACCTTCTTTGGCACTTGTCTTCTGCTCGAGTGTTTACGATTACGATGAAGTCGTCAAAGGTGTTCGTTCTTTGACAAAAGACACTGTGCTCGTTGGTAGCTCCTCGGCAGGTGCTTTTACTGAAAAAGGCGTTGCCCCAAAAAGTGTTGTCGTTGGACTCATTTCAACTGACACGTACAAAGTCCATGCAGGAATAGGTACGGGTTTGAGAGAATCTCCTGCCAAGGCCGTAGAAGAAGCACTAAAGGGAATTCCTACGACCATAGAAGGTTACCCTCACATCTCAGCCATCATTTTGCAGGATGGTCTTGCTGGTAAAGGTGAGGAAACTTCACTAATGACTGCAGCCACCTTTGGACAAGAGGCTCACCTCTTTGGAGGCGCTGCTGGTGACGAATTGGAATTCAAGGCGACGACTGTCATTTGTAATGACAAATGCCTTGAAGACGCAGTATCCATTTGCGTCATACACTCAAAACGCCCACTTCTTGGAGGAGTCAAACATGGTCATAAGGCCATCACTGAAGATCTGACCGTTACCAAAGCTGAAGGTTCCACTCTCTACGAAGTCAATGGAAGGCCCGCTTGGGAAGTATGGCAAGAGCAAACTAAAGAAAGAGCCGCAACAGTTGGCTTGGATCCATACAAACTCTCTGATGATGAGATTGGTCCTTACCTCATCCGTTACGAGCTTGGTCTGAATGTGGACGAAGGTATCAAGGTTCGTGTGCCTCTGGCGAAAAACGATGATGGTTCTCTTGGTTTTGGTTGCTCCATACCAGAAGGCGTCGTGTTTCGCATCTTAGAGTCTTCCAAAGAGGATCAAATTGAGGCTGCACGCCAAGCTGCCGAAAATGCATTGAGCGTTATTGATGATGGAACCAAACTAGCAGGTGCATTGATCTTTGACTGTGTCTGCCGCGGAATCATTCTCGGAGAAGATTTCTGCCAGGGTCTCGATGCCATCGGCAAAGAGCTAGGTGGAGTACCCTACGCAGGTTTCGAAACATATGGCGAAATTGCCATGTCACCCAAGACATTCAGTGGTTTTCATAACACAACTACTGTGGTAATGTTGCTACCTGAATAGATTTTGGAGCGACGAGTGGCTGATTTCACAAAAGACGAACTATATAAAAGCTTCACAGCTTGCCTGGGAAAAGAGAAAGCTGTCGAGCTAGTCAATGGTACTCTTACTCGCATTGGAGTTCCGACAAAGGAGAAATATTCTCCTGACGAGGTGCTCAAGCTGTGCGAAGAGTTTGCCAATGAAACTGGTTTGGTGGCCGTTGTTGCAAAACTACTCAAATCCCAAGCTCACCTTCGCAAAGCTTCTTAATTTATGAAGATTCTTTTAGCTGATGATGACGCAGTAGCTCGCTCCATAGCGAACGATGCTCTCGTTACACTTGGCCATGAAGTTTCTGAAGCACCTAACGGCGAAGAGGCCTGGCAGCAACTCAAGAGTGGGGCATTTCGCTTTGCCATCTTGGACTGGGAAATGCCCTCTCTTACAGGCCCTGAAGTTTGCCAGTTGGTACGCGATCAAAAAGAGGGTGGATACATCTACCTAATTTTATTGACTTCCAAGTCCAAACGAGACGATCTTATCGCTGGACTGAATTCTGGAGCAGATGATTTTCTAGCCAAACCCTTCGATCCTCGTGAATTGAGAATGCGTATAGCCTCTGGTGAACGCATCCTCGAGCTAGAAAACAAACTCGAGAAACAGATAAGTGACTTGGAAAATGCCCTAGACAAAATTGACAAACTCGAGGGAATGTTACCAATTTGCAGTTATTGCAAAAAGGTCAGGCGCGATGACAACTATTGGGAGCAAATTGAGGAGTACGTTTCACAACGCGTGACGACTAGGTTTAGCCATTCAATCTGTCCTGATTGTTTCGAGAAAGTAATGGAAGAGGCTGAAGAGGAGTTGGCGAAAACCGAAAAATGAAGCGCCTTGCAATTGCCTTATGCGACCCCAAGCAGGACATTCGCGTCCTATTGCCAAATAGCAAACTCCGCCCATCAAAGGCCAATAGAGCTTTTTCTCCAATATCAATATTGAGAATAGGCCTGGTATACTATTTTCATAGTAATATATATAGCTTAAAGGAACGTGGGTAGCTCATTCGATGAAATCGCGGTACGAGGAAACACTCGAGCTTTTCCTTGCCGAGGCCCGAGAGGGATTGGCAGAGTTCGAACGTACCTTGTTAACAATAGAGTCGACACCAGAAGATGAGAGAAAGCCTCTCATTGCCAAAGCTCTTCGTGTTGTTCACTCCATCAAAGGCTCTGCTGCATATTTTGGTTTCTCCAATATCGATGCTCTCAGCCATGCACTGGAAAACGCCTTTGGAAAGGCTCGTTCTGGTGATCTGATACTTACCAAAGAACGTATCGACGTTTTGTTGCAAGGCGGGGACTTGCTAGCAGAACTTGTCGAAATGGCTGAAACTTCTGACGAATCTGACATTTCGACAACACTCGACACCATTGATTACATCGTTCAGGAAGCGCAGAAAGAACTGGAGCAACAGATACAAGCTTCATCTTCAGATCAACAGTTGCCCCCTGCTGTAGCTGAATTGACCAACAAAATAGTACGCCAAGCCAAATCCAATGGCGAATATATTTATGCGCTGAAACTCACTAAACGTGAAAAAACTGGCGAAAAAGCCAAGAAGAACTTGGCGGCCATTGGAACGTACTTGGATTCGCCCCAAAAAGGTTACCTTCGTTTTCGCTCCATTCTCGAAGCAGATTTGGTTGCCCAAGCTTTGGAGGTACCAGAAAAACGCATATTCGAACTGGCTCTCGTCAGCAAACCACCCACTGAACTAATAGAAACTGTAAAATCTCCTTCAGAGCATGACAATGTCAACAATGAGCCTGAAACATCTACAAGTCCAAGTGAGGGCAGTGACAAAACGACCCTTCATCGTCGGTCTTCAATCAGAGTTTCTGTAGAATTGTTGGATGGCCTTCTCAATCTAACGGGAGAATTGGTTCTTGCCCGAAATCATCTCAATAGTATTGCTGCTCCACTTTCCAGTGATTACCCCGATCTAGCTGGCGCTGTTCAACGCATAGGAGCTGTTACTTCTGCCATACACGACAGAATTATGCGAACGAGACTGCAGCCCATTGACTCTGTCGTTCGCAGACTTCCACGCATTGTGCGAGACCTCTGCAGCAGGTTAGGAAAAGATGTTGATCTCGTTCTACAAGGAACATCGGTAGAGCTAGACAGAACGGTACTCGAAACGGTATCTGAACCTCTGGTCCATCTCGTCCGTAACGCCATGGATCATGGTATTGAAAAACCAGAGGAGCGCTTATCAACTGGTAAACCGAAAAAGGGTCAGATAGTCGTCGAAGCATCTCACGCTGGCGATTTCGTAAATTTGGAAGTGCGAGATGATGGACGTGGTGTCGACCATCGCATGGTCATCAACAGAGCAAGAGAACGTCAGCTCATTTCAGCTGTAGAAGCTGCTAGAATTACACCGCGCGAAGCCCTTCCTCTGCTGATGACACCAGGTTTTTCTACGCGAGATGAAGTCACTTCTGTTTCAGGCAGAGGTGTTGGTCTTGACGTGGTCCGCGCTCAGCTCGAACGAATTGGCGGCTCCGTAACAATACGCACAGATTTTGGTGCAGGCACTGCCATTACGATGATGCTTCCTGTCAAAGTATCAATCGTTCCTGCTGTCATTGTCTCCTCAGCAGCTTTCCAGTTCGTTATTCTGCAAAAACAGATTGTCAAACTCGAAAGAGTTCCTCCTTCAGCAAGAGTGGACAGAATTGTCTCCATTGATGGTCGCTCTGTCTTACGCACTGCCAAAGGGCTCGTTCCTCTTGTCAGGTTGTCTGATCTATTGGGACTCGAGCGCTTCTTCTTCGATGCAAAAACAGGTCAGCACATTATCGATAGACGTGTAGCCGTTGCTGATAGACGGGCAGAGCAAGTGGGCAGCGACGAAGAGCAGCAAGACTTTGTCGAAGCAGATAGACGTGAGTCGAAAGATAGACGTCTCAATGAAGATGCAATGTACATCGTTGTTTTGTCTGTAGGAGACCATGGTTTCGGTTTGATTGTCGATGGAGTGGTAGACAGCGAAGAGGTTGTTGTCAAACAGCTTCCTGCCCACTTCTCAGGCTGTACTTATTATTTTGGTGCTACAATTTTGGGCGATGGAACACTTGCTCCAATTCTCGATCCTGAAGGACTCGTAAGAAAAGCTCATCTCACATTCTCCACAGTTGATGCGGCACAATCATCAATCATCGCCGGAGAAGAGATAGAGGAAGACACAGAATCTGAGAGTTTTTTGCTGTTCGCTAACGGACGAGAACAACACTTTGGAATCAATGTATCTGATGTAGCCAAACTTGATAGGTTCCTTGCCAATGAAGTGCAGGTAAGAGCCGGCACTGAACTTCTGGAACGTAATGGGGCAAGCATTCGTTTGTTGACTCTCGAGAATCTCCTTGGCACAGACTCGCCCATTCCACTACCAGATAGAGCCTATGCCATCATGCCCCGAGAAAGTAATCTCCCCTTCGCTCTCGTAGCCCACACAATTGTCGATACAGTTGACATTGGTGACCTTGACAAAGCCCTTCAAAAAGAAGCCATCTCCCACGAGCTCGTCAAGGGCACTATTGTCATAGGTGGGAAGGTCATCGTTGTACCCGACCTTGTCAAACTGGCACAACATGTCCAATTAGCAGATGGGAGGAACGAATGAAAGAAAGTGTCGTAACCTTCACTCTTTCTGGTCGTTCCTTTGCCGTTAGCCTTAGCGCTGTAAGCGAGATTTTACGTTATTGTCGCTTTACTCCTATTCCTGGTGTTCCAGGCCATGTGAGAGGACTACTCAATTTACGTGGCAGCCTACTAGCAGTGGTAGATCCTCGCGTTCTTCTGGAAATCAAAGATGATAGTCCTGACGTTTCACCAGCTCTAGTTTTGTACACCAGTGGAAAGAGTACGGAAAACAATCAACTAACACAGCAACAAGACAACCTCGTTGCTTTGTTGGTCGATGAAATTGGAGACATCGTTTCGCCTGAGGAGTGTTCACAACATTCCCTACCTGCCAATGTGCCTGAAAGTCATCGGGCTTTCCTCGCTGGGGTCATTGACTGTGGCAAGGCGTCACATACGTTAATCAATGTTGATATGATTACCAATCCAAACTTGGATAATGAAAAGAGTGGACAATGAAACTGGCTCAGAAGACGCTTTTGTTGCCTGTCTTGGCTGCTTTGGCTTTTTTGTGTATTTACGTTGCCATCGACTATGCTGACCAAGACAACAGAGGTCTCTACGATAGGCTACAAAAGGGCCACATGGGCGCACTGCGTTTGTGCATAGAAATCAATAGTGACACGACTGATATCAATTATAGACTCCAAGACCACTTGGCAATCTCCGTAGAAGAGCAAAAAGTAAAAGACGACATTGATGGTCTACGTAAAAAGATCAAAGAGAACTTCCTACTCTTGAAGTCGAACAAAACTATGAAGAAGGAGTTCGTACAACAGTGGGAAGCCGCTTTCGAAGCATTCCACACAGATGCTATCAATGAAGCCTTTTCCACAACAGGAGATAGCGGCACTTCAGCTAAGTTTAGCTATGACAGACTGCAAACACTGCAGAAGAAAGCCCTAGCCAATGTAGAGAGCGGAGTACAAAAAGCGCTCGATTTGCTCAAATCAAATATGAAGTCATCGAAGAACATCGTCTCGCTCACCATATTGGTAGTCACACTTTTGCTCGTATTGCTCTCTTATGCTTTGGTTCGCTCAGTGACAGTGCCTATCATCAATTCCTTGGAATTCGTAAATGCAGTTTCCAATGGAGATCTTCGGCCCAATCCAGAACTATTGGATGTTTCGGGTGACGATGAAATTGCATCTTTGATCATGGCCTTGGATGATATGCGTCAAGGTTTGTTCGTTCTCATTGGTGAGGTCCGACGTAGAAGTGATGAACTAAACAATGCAACTGATTCATTGATGGCAGGCTCTAAAAACATCGATAGATCTGCCGATGATTTGAACGAACATGCTCAGTTGGTTGCTGCATCAGCGGCACAGCAATCTGCATCCATCACGACCATTGCCACTCGTTCTGAGTCCATTTCCACACTAATGGATGAGTTGACTCACGGTGCTGAAGACATGTCTGCTCAGGTAAATAACATTGCAGTCTCTGCTGAAGAGGCTTCTGTCTCAGTTTCGAAAGTTGCAACTGCCAACGAACAACTTTCAGCAACTGCAGACCAGTCCAGTAGCACCATGACCCAAGTTTCTGAGTCCATAATGTCCATTAGTGCGGCAATCGAAGAACTGACAGCCACACTCTCTGAGGTTGCAATGAGCTGTAACAAAGCTCGAGATGCCTCGGCAAAATGTACGGGACAAGCAAATGAAGGTGGCGGTGCAATGAAAAAATTGCGAGAAACCTCCATCCGTGTGGGCAAGGTCATTGACGTCATCCACGATATTGCAGACCAAACGAATATGCTTGCCCTCAACGCCACCATTGAAGCAGCTCGTGCCGGTGAGTATGGCAAAGGTTTCGCTGTCGTGGCCAAAGAGATTAAAGAACTGGCGCGGCAGACAGCAGAAGCCACCAAGCAGATTGCTGCTCAGATTGGTGAAATGCAGTCAGACGCTGATTTGGCTGGACGAAACATAGAGGGCATCGTTGAGAGTGTCTCGACAAATGATGGCATCATTGCAGAGATTGCCCGCTCTGTTAACCAACACCAATCAGTAGCTCAAGAGATAGCAGTCAATATGGCACATGCAGCAAGAGGAGCAGAGGATGTGAACAAGCGCTCTACTGACATACGAGTGGTGGCACGGGAAATTGCTCGAAACTCATCTGATGCCGCCACAGGTGGACAAGAGATTGCACAGCGATCTGCTCGACTAGCCACCGTGGCAACGAACCTCTCCTCTAATGTTGGTGATGCCTCAACTGGTGTGGAGGACATTACGAGAACGAACAATGAGCTCCGCTCAGGAATTGAGTTCGTGGCCAAGGCTGCAGCAGAACTAGAGACCATATCCAAGACTGCAACGACAGTATCAGTGGCCGTCAAGAGCGAAACTGAACGTATTACATTCATCTCAGGACAGCTTTCCGAAGCTGTCAGTAAATTCAAGACGGAGTGACAATGGCTGGAGTACGAGTTCTCATAGTCGACGATAGCCCACTCTTTCGTGGTGTGGTC
Source organism: uncultured bacterium (assembly GCA_964643655.1). Classification (GTDB taxonomy): domain Bacteria; phylum Muiribacteriota; class UBA6191; order CAZXTJ01; family CAZXTJ01; genus CAZXTJ01. Next base: position 82 of record CAZXTJ010000273.1, on the reverse strand, counting down.
AAAAGGGTCTTGCGCACCATTCCAGACGTTGGTCCAATAGAAATAGCTCGCGACGGTGTGGAAGCCCTGGAGAAGATAAAAC
>CAZXTJ010000272.1:0-10551 GCA_964643655.1 uncultured bacterium | reverse complement strand
GGCCAATGTGTTGAAGTAAACCCCTTCTTCTGCGAGTTCATCGGTACTTCCCGTGAAAGAGTTTTGTCGATGAACATTGTGGAAGTTCACCGAGGTCCCTCAGGCGAGCAATTGGCAGATCTAATCAAGCTCTTTTCATCGAAACCTCATTCTGCTCCCATCGTTGTTCAACGAACATTGCGTGGGCAACATGTGTTGATGCGCCTTCAGCCCATTTATCGTGGTGAGCGGTATGCAGGAATATTGCTCAACCTCATTCCCGTTGGTGAACTCGTGGAAGCAAGACAGGCTGCTGAGGCTGCTTCAAACGCAAAGAGTCGCTTTTTGGCTGCTGTTAGTCACGAGATACGCACTCCCTTGAACACGATTATTGGTTTTTCCGATCTCTTACTCAATGAATCCATTTCTCAGGACCAGCTTGAAATGGCTACGGCAATATCCAAAGCTGGTCGCGCCCTTTTGGAAATAATCAATGATATTCTCGATCTCTCACGCATTGAAGCTGACAAACTGAGGATAGATCAGGTTCGATTTCGCCCGACTGCTCTCGTTGAAGAGGTAATGAAAGGTTTCACGCCTCAGGCAGAAACCAAAAACATAAAGCTGCTCTCCACCATCGACGATTCTGTTCCCGCCCTACTGCTCGGCGATCGAATGCGTGTACGTCAGATTCTGTCGAATTTGTTGTCCAATGCAGTGAAATTCACAGAAGAGGGCCATGTTGCAGTCCTTGTTTCTGGTGAGAACAAAGACGAACACTTTGTTTTGCGAATTAGGGTCAAAGATACAGGAATTGGCATTCCTGCCGACAGAATACAGTCCATCTTCGAACCTTTCTCCCAAGGAGATATGTCCATCACTCACAGATATGGAGGCACTGGGCTGGGTTTGGCCATTTGCCGCCGATTGTCTAGTTTGATGTCTGGTTCTATAGAGGTGTCGAGTACACCAGGACGTGGTTCCACTTTTACTGTCCGACTCACTTTGCGACAGGCACAACCCTTCCCTGCAGGAATTGTTTCTGAAGAGCCAGCGAAACCTGACTTACCGGAGATTGAAAGGACTTACAGCCACAAAGTCCTCGTTGTGGAAGACAACGAAGTGAACAGAAATCTTGCTATCAGAGCTCTCACTGGTCAAGGCTTCAAAGTCGATGCAGTGGAGGATGGTCGACAAGCTCTAGATGCTCTTCATCCTGGTCACGACTATGACATTGTTCTCATGGACGTACAAATGCCCGTATTGGATGGCGTGGAAACTGTGAAGAGGCTTCGAGAACAAGAAACAACACGCGATTTACCAGTAGTGGCTCTTTCTGCCTCGTCTTTCCGCGACGACAGGATTCGCTGCCTTGAGGCTGGTTTCACAGATTATTCCTGCAAACCTGTCGATTGGAAAAAAATGGCCGAGACTCTAGCTGCTCTGGCCTCTGGCAAAGAACCCTCCAAGGCCAAAGCCAAAGGAGACAATCAAGACAAACTCGCTGCTGAAAACCTGCCAATATTTGCCCGTGAAAAGGCCTTGGAAAAACTTTGTGGTGACGACGACTTGTTAGAGCAAATCATCACTGTTTTTATCTCTAATGCTGAGGTACACACAAATACAATCAATGAAGCAATTGATGAAGGGAAAAGTGCTCTCGTAGCCACAACAGCTCACAAGCTGAAAGGAGCAGCAGCCTCAGTAGGTGCAACCCGCATTGCTGCTCTCTCCTTTTTGCTGGAAACACAAGGCAGAAGTGAAGATTACGCTGGAGCACGAGACACTCTCTCTTCATTGGTAGACGAGTTAGCCGTCTTCAAGCATGCAACTCACGCCTAACTGAAACGCCATCGCGAGATCAATCGTAGAGCTGCAATGATGGGTGGGCCCAAGAAAGAAAAGTGACCGAGATAGGCCATATCCAGAAAACTTTTGAAGACTTCCTGATAAGCTCCTGACAGAGTCAAGGTTTCGCCATCAATCTGCCAAGATCCGACTTTGTGTCTTCGAGCTTCTCCACGTTCCTTGAAAGTGCATGACATTGTGATTGTTTTATCAAATTGGTGCACTTTCATCTCATCAAATCTAGAAAATGCCTCAGCCGCAGCCTCAGCAATGTTGCTACGCACCGCTTTTGCATCTTCATCATTTCCACGTCTTGGTACATTCACTCTTTTGACCCAGGGTAGAGCCTCTACTGCTTCATCAACAGCAGATACATCACCTGTTACTAAACCAAGACGCACGCCTTTTTTAGCAACTAAAGCTGCATAGAGTTCTGCTTCGCCAACTGGGCGACCATCGATTTCGACCTTGGCAAATCTCGTGCGAAAAGTATGAGGCAAATGACCTTCTCTACCTGCGCCAACATGTGCAGCAACAGCCAACATGAGGGAATTTTCCGGTATATCCCCCAAAATTGGGACAGGATAACTATAGTGTCCTGTTTTCAGCTCTATTGGATGTGACACTAGATGAGCCAATAGGTTCACACCCCATGCATGGGTATCATGAATGATTACTCTCTCAGCACCGGCAGAAAGAGCACCCCGAGCTGCGGCTAGTGCATCCAAGGTGGCATGTTCACGTGCCTTTTGCCACAGACGAGAACCGGGAACACATTGCGCCATTGAAGTGATGCCAAAAGATCCCTCCATATCAGAGAGAACATAGACAACAGGTTGCATTAGCGTGGGACCCAGGGATCAGTATCAGTAATCCTAATTCCAGGATCTTTGATGCTGTAGGTGTAAAAACCATCAGGCGTTGGCTGACTAATCTCGTGTCCACTACTCGGTTCGGCCCCAACGATGAATCCGAAGGGCCCTGAACGAGCACCAACGGGTACTTCTATTGTCAGATTGGCCGTAGCGCTTGCTTGAAAGAAAGTATATGTAGATCCACCAGTAAAAGTGACTCGATAAAAACCAGTAGGAAATGTATGACCTTGTCCAAAGACTGTAAATTCTTTACCCACCTCTTGTTCAGTCGGATAAACACGATCAGACTCGAAAATGAAATTCTGTTTCTCGATTATCTCGTCGGCTTCACCAATGGAACCGGCAGGTAGCGCAATATTGTCACAGCCATGTATAGCAAGGACCAAAACACATGCTGTCAATAAAACAGCTGTTATTCTGCTCATAATAAACCTCCTCTACGAACTATCGGATAGAGGAGACCTGCGGATAAGCGCGGGATTAACGTCCAATGAAATAGACTTTGATAGATGTTATCTGGACTTTGAAGTTGTTACTGTTTTTGTACTTCCGCACAAGGGCAGAAGTGAGACCGCGCAAGGGGTAGAAAGTAATGATGAATTCACTGCCACTAGACTTGATGAGTCGCGGATCGAAAGTGTGATAAAGCGTACCGGCAGGAACAGTTCCACTAGCTGAACCTTTGCCAAAAAGGGCAAGATGATTGTCACCAGTGCTAATGTCTATAAAGCCTAAAGAGGTAAATCCTTTGTGTTTTACTTCAATGCAGGCCCTACGCCATCGGTGGCCACCAGGCTGTCTGATAGTGAAAGATTTCTCCTCCACGCAGCCTTGAGCCAGAGTCTGTTCACCGACAGGAGCCATGATGGTAACTGGTGTGTCGAGAGCAGTGAAAGGACTGCCCTTAGAAAAGGGATTTTTGTTCACTTCCAAGAAATACTTGTGAAGGACCTTCTCAACATTCGTGTGGAAAGACATGCCAGAAACTTTAGAGTAGAAATCGTACTCACGTAACAACAGCAGTTTTTTATAGAGCTGCCACTTGTCAACAGGTGCTACGTCAGCAGATTCCCAGAAGTCATCTTTGAACTCGACAAAGTCCTCCATGGCTGTTGTCAATTTGGCGTCGGAGAAGCGTTTTTTGGTCGAAGGAGTGAAGTCCTCGTCTCTATCTGGTTCAGCCTGGACCAAAGCTTCAGTAAGCCGCAAGATGACCTGTTTATCGATAATACGGAAAGCTCCAAGAGTTTTGGTTTTCTTGAAGTCACCTTCAAGAATAGCCACCATTTGTATTTCACGATCACGGTCACTATCACCTACGGCCACTCTAAAGCGGTGCTTACTCATGACCTTATTGTTTCGTTGACGACTCTTCACCTCTCCACCGCAGAGATAACGCACTTCACTCTTTGTGGGCATGGAAGTCCGCCATTTGACCTCTACACCATTGACGAGAGGAGTCTTTGAAAGTTCAGAAAACTCACATACTAAAGTTTCGAAGTCACCTTTCTTCGAGGTTTCTCCATCGGCAACATTAATGTGATACTTGTATTGGCCGCCCTCTATCAAATCACTGAGGCGAACGGAGTGGGCTTCTGCAGGATCCTCAACAACCTTCTTCTTGGGCTGTTGTCCCTCCAACCAATATTCGATATCACCTTTTGATGGAACATTACATTTCCATTCGATGACTGCTTCAGTAAAACCAGCCTTTGCTGACATTGCTACCACTTTGGGCGTCTCTGGACCAAATATCAGATAGATTGGGATGAGCAGAAGAATGAGAGCCAATGCTCCGAGGCCACCATAGACGACCCGACGCTTCATCTTCTCCTCAGGAGTCTCTTGCACAACAAAAGACATAGAGCGGCTCAAGGAGCGTTTCAGTCTCGTCGAAGAGCCGCCTTCTGCTGAACCATCGAGTTTGAGACTAGTCGTAGAACGCCATCGCCGACTGAAAGTTTTGGCCTTTTTCAGCTTCATCTTGAACTCTTCAGCACTTTGGTACCGGGCAGCCTGGTCTTTTTCTAGGGCCCTGAAGACTACCTCTTCCAATTGAGGAGGAACGTCTGGATTGATCTCACAAAGAGAAGGAGGATCATTGCTGATATGTTGAATGATGATGGCCATTGAAGTCTCAGCAGTGAACGGTACTTTACCTGCCAAGATTTCGTACATAATAATGCCAGTTGAGTAGATATCGGAAAGGTGGGTTGCCTCTTCACCTTTGGCTTGCTCAGGAGACATATAGGCTGGAGTACCTGGGATGAACTTGTCTTTCTTTTTCTTCTCTTCCTCCTGAGGTTTCTCTTCCTCTTCTTTTTGGTTGGCAACGGCAATACCGAAATCGGCTACCTTTACCTTGCCATCTTTCGAAAGAAGGATATTGTCTGACTTCATGTCGCGATGGACAATACCCATTTCATGGGCGTATTCCAGGCCTTCGCAGATTTTGATGCCGAAATTGAGTGCATCTCGGACTGATTGTTTCCCCGCTCGCTTGATCCGATCAGCCAGGCTTTCACCATCAATGAGCTCAAAAACCATATAAGGTCTGTCTTTGGGAGAAGTGCCTCCACCGAAATCGTAAAGTTCGACAATATTGGGGTGACGCATTTCTGCGCAAAGTCTTGCTTCGTTGTTGAACTTCTGGATGCGTCTTTCGCTCATTATGACGCGTCCAGAAAGGAATTTGATAGCCACCTTACGATTTAGAGACTTTTGTACGCCAAGATAGACCTGGCCCATCCCGCCTTCGCCGAGTGTCCCCAGGATCTCGTATTTCTCTAAAAACTCAGGTGTAAAATCAATGCCGAACGAGAAATTATCCATATCTTATCAATTCTCTTGTACCATTCGTCGGCCTACTGAGACAACCGTCAAAAGGGTAAACCCCTATATTTAATATATAAGATGCCTTTGCTCTTTGCTCTAGGTTGACATGATTGCCGTTCTAGCCAATAATTTTGGCGCAATAGTGCAAATGTCCCCAATATGAAGTAGGGAGAAAACATGGGACTGCGTCACCTGCCCATTTTTTTGCTGTTTATTTTTTGTCTTCACTCTTCCCTCATAGCTGGTCCACTGAAAGTACATTTCATTGATGTTGGACAAGGCGATGCCATCTTTATTGAGTCTCCAAGTGGAAAGAACCTACTCATCGATGCTGGTGACGATGGAGACAATGCCGGAGAAAAGATCATTCGATACCTTGCGAAGATTGGCGTTGATGACATTGACACATTTTTACTTACGCACCCTCATGATGACCATTATGGCGGGGTTTTTGCCCTCGTTGGGCAAGTGAACATCGGCAAATTTCTCTATGGCACACATGTCGACGGGAAAAAATACACAAAAATGGTCAAGAAAGTTAAAGGCGCAGGAATTCCCTATCGGCACATAGAGGCTGGCTATCGCTTCGATTTGGGCCCAGGTGTATCTGCTCTTGCAATACACTCGGGACCACCACAAATGCGCGGTGTAGACTCTACTGTAGATGTTGACAGAGAAGACGATGGACGAGGGTCCGATTTGAACCGCTGCTCCGTAGTCGTACGACTGGTTCACGGGCAGAGCTCATATCTACTCACTGGTGACGCCACCAAACATGTTGAGAAAGACCTACTTGCAAATGGGATAGATGTCAGCGCAACTGTGTACAAAGCAGCCCATCATGGAAGCCGTTACTCAAATACAAAAGAATTCCTTGCTGCAGTCAATCCTCGCTGGGGAGTCATCCAAGTTGGAGCTGGCAATCATCACGGCCACCCCCATGCCCCGGCTGTTCAACGTATGGAGGAAGTCTGTGAGGAGATATTCCGAAATGACACTGGTGGAACGATATACAGTTATTCCACTGGCGCAACTTGTGTCATCAACTCTCGCCCTCAGCCAATCGTTGAACGACAACCCGATGGTTGTGTGCCAGTAACTGGTAGCAACGAGAGTGATTTCGCCTTCAGTGAGTTGTTTACCTTTCCATCAATTCCGTTGAGGAATGAGACCTGCGAGATAACCTTCAACGTTTCAAACCTTGCTGCTACCCAACAAGGATTAACAATCGAAGTCTTTGAAAACTTTCTTTCTGCTGATTTTCGTATTTGTCAACTCGACGATATTTCCATTCCAGCCAACGGCTTGGCTGACATACGTCTTCCTTGGAAAGCCAGAGGAAGTGGAAAAGGCAATCTTTACGTACTCGTAAAAAACAAAGAGGGAAAACTGTTGGCAAGCCACGGGTTTGCAAGCGAAGTCAAAGGCCGCACTCTTGTCGTCGACAATTCGCATGGAAACTGGCTCGTGGCAACTCACAAAACTTCTGCCTTCCTCACCGACCTGAAGAGACAAGGTTATGAAGTCAAACTCCACGACAGTGGTGCCATCGATGAATCTGTGCTGAAAGGAGCATCAGCTCTGCTCCTCATCTCGCCCAATGCGCCTTATGGACAAGAGGAGACAAGCGCCATATTGCGATTTTTGGAAAATGGCGGCGGACTGTGGGTTTCCTCATTAGCTCGATCTGCTGATAGAGCTTCCAATGAACTTCTGCAGAATCTCTCATCAAAAACGACCATTTCCAACACTAGTACTCAAAGCGGCAGAATCTCTCTAGCAACAATGTCTGCAGAGTGGTCAGGTGGAACGTTTACTGGACCTCTTCTATTAACCAACAGTTCCCCTGTTCTCTGCCCCCCATCATCTTCAGCGACAGTACTCGCAAAAGATGGACAAAGCTCTCTGCTCGTAGCTGAAAAAATGGGACGTGGACGTTTGCTCGTGGCTGGTGGCTCTTTTTTCGCCAACGCTGGTTATCGCAACTATAAAGAGTTGTCCCACTCCTCTGTTGTTGGAAACAGAGTGTTGGTGGATTGGTTGAGCGGCAGAAAAGTCAAAGAAAGAACATTGGCGAACCGGAACAAAAGGAAAGAGCTCTTTCGCTAAAATTTTTAGTTCCTTCCGAGCTTTTCAATGACTGGTTTAAAACGCTCGACTTCTTTTTCCAACTGTAGAAACCGCTCGTTGGCCCCTTCTGTCGAGCCAGCTCGGCCTAGGTCGCACAAAGTCCTTGCTACCTCAAAAAGCGATTGAGCGCCAACATTGGCAGCTGCACCTTTGAGAGAGTGAGCTGCTTCGTGCAGTGCTACAGGGTCTGACTTACCGATAGCAACTCGAATAAGGTTCATTCGATTGTCACACTCTTGTTCAAATGCAGAGATAATGATTCCCAGTAAATCTCTTTGACCACCAACGTGCATGAGTGCTGAGGCCTCATCAAATACCGTTCCCTCTTCATTGTTTGCAGGAATCTCTTTCTCACAGTTTTCACCTTCGTTGGGTCTTTCCAGACCCTCAATCGCAGAAATCAAGTCACAAGCGCTTATCGGTTTGGCTAGATAAAGATCAAATCCTTCTGCTAGAAATCTCTCTTTGTCACCTTTCATAGTACTGGCAGTAAAGATGGCTGTTGGTGTCTCTTTGTTCGGGCAATTGCTTGTTCCCTTAATGCGACGCAGAGTCTCAGTACCATTCAGGTTCGGCATTTGCGCGTCTAGCAAAATGATGTCAAAAGGTCGCGCCAGTGCGTGATCAAAAGCTTCCTCACCATCACAGACTACCGTGATGGAATGTCCCCTTTTGGAAAGAACTCCTCGCGCAAACTCGCGATTGACGAGATTGTCATCAGCCACGAGTATACTGAGGGGCTTCAATGTTTGCGAGGAAAGCTCACTCTTGACCGTTTCATCGAACTGTGCCGGTTTGCCATTGGCTGCTAGAAGTGCTTCGATGAGTTCAGCTTGGCGAATGGGTTTGAGAATGTACCTTGTCTTGTCAATGGCTAAACATCGCTTATGTCTGACTTTGCCTGCAGAATAAGTGAGCATTAAGACCATTGGCCCAGTGAAGTTATGTTTGTCGCGAAAGTCTGTTGCCGAATCAACACCATCACTGTTGGCCAATTCACCATCTATGATTGCAAAGTCAAACTTGCTCATTGCCAACATGGTCTTAGCTTCTTCGGCTGTAGCAACTGCAACAGGTTTGCAAGAATTTCCCTTCAGTATGTTGCTGACTAAATGCCTAACATTTTCATTGTCATCAACTACAAGCACGTTTTTGCTACGCAAGGCATGTGGGATGAAGTTACAAGTTTTTTGTTCCTGCTGTGGAATATCAAGGCACAGAGTGAAATCAAAGGTTGTTCCAACATCGAGCTCAGATGAAACTGACATTTCGCCGCCCATAATTTTGACCAAATGTGCTGCTATTGAAAGACCAAGCCCAGTTCCACCAAAAAGTCTAGAAGTTGTGGAGGCAGCCTGAGCAAAGGGTTGAAAAATCGTATTTTTTTTGTCTTCCGCAATACCAACGCCGGTGTCTGATACAGAGAATTTCAGTATTACCTGACTATCTGAAAAACCCTCTAGTCCAACACTTAAGCTTACTTCTCCCTCGTCAGTAAATTTAATGGCATTTGTAAGTAAATTAGTCAGAACCTGCCTGATACGAACTGGATCTGCCTTTGCTCTCACGGGCACTCCAGCCTCGACATCGAACATCAACTCGAGTTGTTTCTGTTGGGCACTAAAAGCCAATGTACGTACAGTTCCAACTATAATCTCGTGAAGATCTACATCTACAGGTGAGATATCTAGCATTCCAGCTTCGATTTTGGAGAAGTCCAATATGTCGTTGATGATTACCTTTAGTGACTCTGCCGCTCTAATTGATGTGTTGAGATAACCACGAACTTCTTTTGTTCTACAGCTAGAGATGGCCAGCTCAGTCATTCCAATCAACCCATTCAAGGGAGTTCTAATTTCATGACTCATGTTTGCCAAAAAACGACTTTTTGCCTGGCTTGCAGCCTCAGCAACCTTCCTTGCTCGCAAAAATTCACTCACATCAACAAAAGATATGACAACACCAATGCTGTTACCTTGACCATCTAACAAATGCTCGGCATTTAGCAATACATCAATATTCCTACCATCAATCGTTTCAATTCTGCTCTGAACATCTCTTTTGGGCAATTCAGTAAAAAAGTTCTTGTCCAAACCCAAAACGATGGATACTTTCTGCCCAATAACGGCAGCACCATACATTTGTAAGGTGTCAAAAAAAGCTTGGTTTCCATCTTCAATGATATGTTCATCGTTGATAATGAGGATAGCTGTAGCAGCAGCCTTTAGTATCTGTCTTTGCCTTTGAATAAGGTTCCGTAAATGTGCCTCGGCAAAGTAATCTACGGTTTTGTCCCTCAGTAGCAATATGGCAGCTTCTGTTTTTCCCCACTTGGCTCTGCTGGCAATCAATTCAACAGATATAGCTCGTCCTGCTTCATCGTAAATACTACTGAGTGTGCGAGTTTTACCCTCTCTAATTACTTCGTGCCAAATATTTTTCCACTGTTCTGGAAAAATCTTACACCCAATGAGACACTCGCCATATGATCGGAGCAATAAACCTGCAGCAGCATTTACATATAAGATTTTACCCTGCTCACTTAGGCACATCATTGCTTCTTTAGAAGTGTCAAAAACTGAGCAGTCAATGGAAATAGACTCTGCTTTATCCATGTCTTTTTCCTGTAACTCTTTTACGATAGACAAGGTTTCCCCCCAACAGTTACCAGGTTTCCGAGCAATCGTTGGGCCAAACCGAAAAAGACGGTTCATCTGGGAATTCAAGTTGCATGCGCAGTTCTATGAGGTTGCATTTCTTGCGAATTGCCATATTCGCTATCGCGTTCTGCCGTTTTCGATGGTTTCACTTTCCCAAGATCTCATTCCTAAGCCTTTCTTGGATGGCACACAGTATGCATGAAGCAACCTGCATACAACTTGCA
>CAZXTJ010000271.1:0-10586 GCA_964643655.1 uncultured bacterium | reverse complement strand
GACGGGGACATGTTCTGTCATGGCTGCGTTGACTACAGTGGAAAGAGGAGGCAGGGCAGTGATGGATTGATCGACAGTAACCTTGGTTCCTGGATTGTCCTGTGGACGATGAGGTGCCGTGAAGAGATTAAAACGAGCTGGACGGCCGACGAGCAAGTCGAAGGTTGGCTCTTTGATGTCATAAGTTGCCCCTTCGTCTGCACAAGCTGGAATGATACAAAGAGCTGAGTCCTCTTCATCTTTGGCTTTGAAACCAATGTAATAACTCTTGCCCACATTGGCGCCAACACGCACACCTTCACCTCGGCGAGCAAGGCCATAAACAGCTGCTCCACGGGCAACGGCTTCATCCAAATCGTCAGCTGTCAAATCTTTGACTTCTTTATTCGAGTCGCCAAACCAGCTATCCAATGTTTCAACGACTCGTTGTCTGAGAATTGGTGGCCGGAAGGTACCGCCATTGAACAAAAGAGCATCAGGACGAGCAAGCTCGGTCTCCTGAGCATTCAAACGGAGGAAACGAAGAAGGTTTCGTGTCACTGCTCCATCTTGGGCGTAGGGTAAACCTAGCTCTACCAAACCGGAACGTTTCTCCAGGGGAGGGACCTCTTGTGGCAAACAAGTGGGAAAGAAGTTTTCGAGGATTATCTTTTGCACCTCTTCGGCGCTGAGTTCGCAGGACATTGAGGCTGCAACCAAAGAGCTACCCCGAGATTGTAAGGTGATGGGCAAAGTATGAGGGCCATCTTGTCGCAGGAGTTCCTCTTTGGCTTTTTGACACTGAGCGACGAGGGAAGCAAAACGAGTCGAATCCAAGGTGCCAGGCGTGCCAAGTAGTCTTGCCTCCACTAGGTGGGCCAAGGTGCGGTCAATATTGTCTCCACCAGCGAGAAGATGGTCGCCTACTGCTACTCGTTCAGGCAGTAAAACTCCATCACGTTCATGAATGCCGATGAGGGTGAAATCCGTCGTTCCTCCGCCAACATCACAGACTAGAACCAGCTTTCGATGACGCAATCGGCGCCGCCAAGTTGCTCTATTGAGGCTCAACCAAGCGTAAAAGGCTGATAGTGGTTCCTCTATGAGAGTTACATTGCTCAAGCCAGCCAAAGAGGCAGCTTCAACAGTCAACTGACGAGCAACGGCATCAAAAGATGCTGGCACCGTCAAAACTACCAACTGCTCTGACAAGGGCGCTTTTTGTCTTTTATCCCAGGCCTGACGCAGATGAGATAAAAAGGCGGCAGACACTTCAACTGGAGAGAGTTTATTTAGATCAGCCTCTGACTGCCAAGGCAAGATTGCTGCTCGCCTGTCTACACCAGGAGCAGACAACCAAGACTTCGCAGAGTGGGCCAAACGTTCGGGCACTCTTGCACCCTGTTCTCGGGCGTGAATTCCTGGGTAAGTGCCCTCAGGAATTTCATGTTCGGAAGCCAGATAAAGATAAGAGGGCAGGAGTGACTTGTTCTCTATCAAATCAGCACTGGTGTGCTGCTCCACAGGGAATACCTGGGGAACGGGCGGAACACGTCGGCTCTCGCCAGCTTTGGGTAAAGGAGCATAAGCCACGCAGCAATTCGTCGTGCCGAGATCGATACCAACGGCAAATTGCCCCGTGGCCATGATGTCCTAACTTTCTATCAATATTCGTCGCGAATTCTGAATTCGAGACGGAACTTCTCTTTCTCGTCCGTCGTCACTGCCCAAATCTGCAGGGTTCCAGTTTCTGTAACTTCAGAACGTAATGTTACAGGTATGACCGTTCCTTCTTCAGCAACTTCAGATTGCAGTGTCGTTTCAATGGGAGCAATCTCATCTATACCTAGGTTTGTCGGATTGTCGATGGCTTGTCCCATTTCGTCTTCTAAGCGGGTGGAGGAGGAGAAGAAACGGAAACTAGCCTCTTCACCAACTGTGAGACCAAATTGTCTCTCTGCCAGAGAGGCCGATGTTCCCTCTTCCATGCCAAAAGGAGCTACACAGACTGCACGAACTGGAGGAGCCAATCCAGGAACGGCTGGCATTGGCACTTCCACTCCAACGTAATAAGCTCGAGCCGTACCACCACGAATGCGGATGCCATCTCCTCTGCGGACAACTCCGTAACGGGCAGCTCCGCGGGCTACAGCCAAATCGAGTTCAAAACCATCGAGTGAACGAAGTTTTTCTCCGCCATCTTCTTCTACCCAGCTAGAGAGGACGGAGAGTACTCTTTCTCTGACGATTTCAGCTTTGAAAGGACCACCATTCCACAGGATGGCTGTTGGGTGGGCAAGTTTCTGCCCATCGCCTGCGTGAGCGGCCAAGAAAGCAGCCAAGTGTTTCGTTATGGCAGGATCACTTTCGTAGGGCAATCCAATTTCTTGTAGACCAGTGGCTTTTGCCTTCACAGGTTTGTCCGAAGATTTTACCTCAGGGAAGAAACCGTCGAGGGTAACTGCCATGACTTGGTCTCTCGTCAGTGTTCCACGGATGGTTCCTCCTACGAGACCAGAGCCACGTCCTGGGATGACGATGGGAACTTCATCAATGGACTGATCATTGAGAATGAGTTCTTTTCCAGCCTGGCAGCTATGCCAAGCTGCAGAGAGCTGCCAGGGAGTGAATTGCATACCCAGAGAGGCTTCTACGTGGCGGGCTAGTGCCAAATCGAAGTTGTCGCCACCGAGCATGATGTGATTGCCGACGGCAATACGGCGCAATGTCAAATCACCTTCGACCTCTTCCACTGCCACGAGACTGAAGTCTGATGTTCCGCCACCAATGTCTACAACGAGGATGACGTCTCCCAAGGAGACTTGTCGTCGCCAATCTTCATCTTGTGCACCTATCCAAGAGTAGATTGCTGATTGCGGTTCTTCGAGCAAGGTGAGGTTTTTGATGCCTGCACCGTGGGCTGCTTCAACAGTGAGGTCTCGGGCAACGGCATCGAAGGAGGCAGGTACAGTGATGACTACTTGCTGGTTCTCCAGCCGAAGTTTTTCGTCGCCTTCTGTCATGGTGTGGTTCCAAGCGTCACGAAAGTGGGCTAACACTTTGCTAGAAGCATCGATTGGTGATATACGCGTAACGTCCTCACCTTCACCCCAAGGCAGAATTGATCCGCGTCGGTCGACAGCACGATGGCACAACCAGGACTTGGCAGAACTGACCAAACGATGAGGAATAGTCGCACCTTGTTCACGGGCAAAAGTACCTACCGTACCTGAAGGAGCTTTCTCCCAAGGTAAGTCTATAGAACCTTCGGCAAGTTCGTGTTCACCTGGTAAATAAAGGGCAGATGGTAAAAGTGAGCGCTTGGAAACCTCACCAGACTGCACGACCTGCGGTACTTGAAAGGTTTTAACCTCTTCTTGCTCTTGTGTCGTATCAATAAAGGCCAAACTAGAGTTTGTCGTTCCTAAATCTATACCGATGGCGTATCTAGTATTAGTAGACACCTTCATCTCCTATCTTGAAGTTCGTCTGTTCCCCCCGAGGAACAAAGACGAAAAGGAAGTCCTATTTGACTTCGATCTCAGCCGGTGCCACTACTTCTGGTGTGTGGCTATCGGGCCGCTGGGGTAAATCCAATTTTTTAATGCGCCAACCGTGATGATGTAACACGCCCTTAAAAGGCGGGGAACCCTTCACGTTTCCAGAAAGTCGGATGGCTGAAGGATCAAATCCTTCCGGTACCTCCACCTGTGTTCCTTCGGCTGCGTCTTTGATACTCTCTAATTGTACATACTCGGCAAATACTTTGCGACATCCACTGTGTACAGGTCTGACGGCTGCACCTATTTGAGTGTCGGCAAAAGAGGCGATGTCCTCTTGAATGAAATCAATGAGGCGCGCTTCTCTTTGTAACAATGACAACAACACTGCCGGTGCTTTGACAGCATCACGGTGAGCTTTGTCTAGATCTTCTTCTGTTGGGCCTTCAGGTAGCTGCTTGGGGCCTTCGCTGAGCGCTCGAACCTCATCAGCATATTGGCCACTGAACAATATTTTGAAAAAGGCTTTGATTGCCAAAAACAATCGCATGCCAAACCTCCTGTCTTTACGAGGCGGCATAATAGAAAGCAAACGTGATGATTTCAATAGAAATGGTGAAAGAATCTGTAAATAAATGATTACTCAGCGCTTTACACCACAGGGTTGGTTGGCAAAAAGTTCGTCGCAGCGGCGGTAAAGTTCATCACATTCCTCAGGCAAAGCTGGGCCAAGGAGCAGGGGAACACCCTTACCATCAGCATAATAGGGAGGCAGGTTTCCCAGAAGGAAACGAGCACCACCACGCTCATCCAATGCGCCAAAAACTATACGACCAATGCCATGTAACAACATTGTCGAAAAACACATGACACAAGGTTCGAGAGAAGTAAAAACTTCCATTTCCCTGGCACGGGGCCAAAGTTCTTTGGGAACTCGTGAAATGGCAACCATCTCAGCGTGTGCGCCAGGATCATAACGAGGTACCAACAATTGATTGGGACCTTCAGCTATGACCTCGTCACCGAGGACGATTACTGCACCAACTGGTAAGTTCCCCTTGATTTCTGCCTCACGTGCCAACCGTGCCGCTTGGCGCACGAAATTGCGATCACGCTCGGTGATGGACTCTGTCATTGGTCGTTATCTACTCCGGCAACGTAACGAACGGTCTCTTCTAGTTTAGTCAAGGAATAGGGTTTGGGCATACAGCCTGAAAAACCAAACTCCCAGAAGTTGGCCATAATTGGATCGTTGTGATAACCAGAAGAGACAATGGCCCTAACGTCAGGATCAAATTCGATTATGCGTTTGATAGCCTCACGACCACCCATACCTCCTGGAATTGTCAGGTCCATAATGACCACATCGTAGGGTTTTCCGTCTTTTTTGGCTTTTTGATACTCGGCTATGGCCTCTTCTCCATCGGCTGCTTCACCAACATACCAACCCAAGAAACGAAGCATCTCACCTGTGGCCATCCGTAATGACTCTTCGTCATCCATCAAGAGTATACGTCCAAGTTGACCTTCAGGAAGCTCTTGAAAGTCGGCAACAACAGGTTCTGGAGCGTGTTTATGGAAAGCCCTTTCCTCAATTGCGGGCTGTTCACGGAGCAGCTCTTCAGCTTTTGGCACTGTTGCCGGTAGATAAAACTCCACAGTAGTGCCACCTTGAGCTGCACTGAATATCCGTAAATGTCCCTCATGGCGAGACAGAATGGAATAGGCCGCTGTCAAACCGAGACCATGTGCGCCATCTTTTGTTGTGAAAAATGGATTGAAGACCTTCTCTACATCTTCCTGAGATATACCTGGTCCATCATCTGTAATGGTCACTCTGACATAACGTCCTGTTGGCAAAGGTGGCATTTCACCATCTTCCAACTCATCGTTTTCAGCAGCAATAGTCAAAGTACCGCTGTCTCCCATGGCTTCAGCAGCATTGATTAGAACGTTACGCAATGCTGTGGAGAGTTGATCCGGATCTCCAGAAATGGGCCAACTGTCTTGGACATTGCCAATCTCCAAATTGAAGTCCGAATGGCCCAAAGTGGTGTCAATAGCATCGAGTAACATCTCTGGTACTGTGATGTGTTCGCGCATGGGAGCGCCACCTTCAGAGAAGGTGAGCAAACGGTTACTCAAGTCAGCAGCCCTTAAGGTTTCGCCTTCAATTGCGTCAACCAATTCACGCAGGTCGTCACCCAAAGGTGTGCGCACTTTGGCTAGAGCCAAATTACCTAGGATAGAGGTGAGGATATTGTTGAAGTCGTGAGCTATTCCTCCGGCCAAAGTCCCGATTGATTGCATACGTCGCGACTTTTCAACCTCTTCTTCTATCTTTCGAACGGTCGTCAAATCTTCAATGGAAACGAGAACGTGGTTATCCTCTTTAATGACGATAGGTACGGTGGACAAAAGCAACCGCCTTTCGACAAGTTGCCCATCAATAAAGCGTTTGAAAGGTACATCCAGCTGGTTTACACCAACTCGAGATTGAATGGTTTGTTCGACAGTCGTGCGAATGTCACATAACTGACACTTTGTTGATCCACCACAGATAGGCCCTTGGGGGACATAGTTTGCACAGCCCAACAATTCTCCGAAACCGCGGCCAATCAAACTATCAAGCTCAAGCCCCAAAAACTCTGCCATAGCTTTGTTTGCACGTTCGACCTTACGTTCCGACGAAAGTAAGAGATACATGGTGGGTGCTGAATCAAAAGTGGCGGCCAACTGCCGCCTATCATCCAAGAACGACTGTTGCTGTGTCTTAAGCTCGTTTTCCAAACGAGCGATTTCTGCCAAAAGCTCTTCGCGAGAGCGGGTTTCGTCATTTGGCATGGCTGTCTCCTTCCGGGGGAGTTGCATGCATCATACTACACATATGAGTGACCGGAAGGAGGGGTGGGATTACAAAAAACTTTTTGCCCTATCTAACGGGATCGTAGTGGACTTCAGTTTCTTGGGGAATGATGGGGCGATTGCACTTGGCGAATTTCTTCTTCGCCCGCCTGCGGCGGCAAGGCGCAGAAAGTCCAGGTCGACAACCAGACACGAAGGCCGCTGCAATGGCTTCTTCGCGTGTTATCGGCCGGCGCCTTGTTTTGGTCCGCCCCTTGGACGCTAATAAAGAGTCCAATACTTGTGACTTACTCAACACGATATATCCTCCTGAAGGACATCGGCAGTATGTCCTTCGAACATTCATTTTAAGGGCGGTCCACCAATATGGACCGACCCCCGCACCTTTCAACATGCAATGGCTATGCCAGGGATTCTCAAAATTGTATTTTTTGACGCAAAACTGCGAAAGTGGCTATGGGAGCTGGTGTTGGCCTCTGTTCTCAACAGTCCCGAAATGTTGCTTTCACCGAAAATCGTGAGAAAAAAGTCCTACTAGCTAGGAGCATGGAGTCCTGATTTGTCCATACACCGATGACAATCAAAAAAAAGTGCAGAGCTCATTGGCCGACTAGGTTGCGGGGAAATGGGTTACTCTTGCCCAAATAGTCTGCGTACTTCATTCTGCGTCAATGTCCGTATGGTGTATATGCCCAACATTGTTCCAACAGGGATGAAGATGCAGCTAAAGAAGGATAGTACAAAACAGAAGTGGAAACCGCAGCGGCGGCGCAGGCATTCAGCAGCTCCTACGTAACTGAGGGTAAAGGTCAATGAGAGCAAAAAGCCAAAGACTGTCGTAAAAATGGGAGCCCAGCTGAAGAAGGAGAGTTGACCCTTCATATGTAGCTCTTGGGCACCTGCCTGATGGGCTAACATTTCGGACGACGACTGCAAACCAAAAAGAGAAATGGCGCAAAAGGCAAATCCCACCAAAGCTGCGAGACGGTGGAAAAAAACAAGAACCTCTAGATGATTGTTTTCGTCAGGCACAATAAAGGAATGTTACCATAAAGAAGATCTGAACCCGTAAAGAACGAGATACACAACAAGCGCCACTTTTTTGATGGTAAAGCCAAAGGATGGACTGATCCTCTGGAAAAGGAAGAACGCCAACTGCTCCTGCAGAAGGTGCTCTCTCTCTTGACGACTGCAGAAACAGATACTGTTCTAGACATGTGTACTGGTGCTGGTGCGGCTGTTCCTCTACTATTGGAGCAACTTGACGACAACGGTCTCATAGTAGCAACTGACCTCTCCTATGAAATGTTGAGGGCAACTCCCAAAAAACTTTCTGCTGCACTTCAAAGGGTGGCCACTCAGGCAAATGGTTATTCTTTACCTTTTGCTGATGAAAGTTTTGATCTCGTTTTTTGTCTTGCAGGTTTGGCTCATTTTCACAAACCTCAGCAAGCTCTCTGTGAAATGGCACGTACGCTCAAACCTGGTGGGCGGTTGGCCATTGTTTTCCTCTCTTGCAGTCATCACATTGACAATATTCATAAAAAAATTGGAGGCGCCGTAGCCCATGACAAGGTTCCGTCTCTTTCTTGCGTAGACAAATGGTTTACAGAAATGGGATTGACCACTACTTTTATGGTCAATGAAAAGCGTCGTCTCTATTTGGCCTCTGCAGTGAAAGAGAGCAATCTTTCGCGAGCAAGAGCCATATCCAATATTGTGAACAGGCAACTCAAACGATATCCGCAGGCTACGGCACAAGACCTTTATAAGTCGCTTCATCAGGCAACAATGGGGACAGAACATGCTCTGTCTGACATTGATGGGGCAAGGAATTACTTAAAGGAAGAGCTTGCTAAAACAAAGGCCGATGACTCTATGCCTTTGTTGGAATCGATTGGTATTGGCAGCCCAATGTATCGTGTTCATTTAGCACCTTTCAAAGCGAGGAAGTTACCAGAGGATAGTCTTTTTTCAGCTTTTGCCGAAACGGCAAAGTTGGTCAAACCGCCACTTAGTCTGTTGGAGTTCGTATTGGACACAGTCCTGCGAAGTTATGAAGATGGACAGTTACCACTGTTGCCAGCGGGATTTGCCGACTATGTGCAAGAACAGAAAGCTGCCAAGTTTCCAGCTCGTCACCACTCTTCACTCTTTCGCCAGCATTATGCTCCAGCATATAGGGTTATCAGTCCTGCGACAGGATTAGTGCCTTGGTTGACTCTCGAGGACGTCATAACCGCTACTTGAATTTGATGGTGAGAAGCTCCTTGTTTTTTTTGCTGCCGCACTTGCTTTGGCATATGGGAGAGCTGTGCCTCTTGGCCACTTGCCATTCATGCAAATTGGCCCACCAATTCTCTTGGTAGTTTCCAAAACTCAATTTGTAAACTGCTGCAGCATGACAACAAGGATAAATGTCTCCTTTGGTATCTACATACAATTCATCGAATTGACAGAGTCCTTCTCTGATTGTTTTGCTTTCGACTATCCAACCTGGCTCGTCGAGTTTTTCTCTTACCTGCTTCATTACATCAACACCTGCAGCGAATTTTTTGTTTCGCTCAACAGAGCCACTCACTTTTATGCGGACACCTTGGCAGCCCAAATCGCGGGCCATCTGCACGATATTTTTTGTCTCACTAATGTTGTGAGCCATAGGAATGAACTGCAAAAAAGTGCGTGGTGTTTTTTTACCTGCTGCTCGTTTCATCCTATTGAAAACCTTGATGTTTTTTCTGACCTGCTTGAAATCGCCACCAATTCGGTATTTTCCATAGGTTTTTTTCGTGGCCCCATCGACTGCCACAAAAAGTGTATTGAGAGGACTTGCTGCCAGACCGCGAGCAATGTAATCGCGCAGCAGAGTGCCATTGGTGGACATACGAAGGTTTGCTTCAGGAAACTGTTGGTGCGCCCAATGTACTATGGCTACGATTTCTCCGTGTAAAAGGGGCTCTCCCACCTTTCCATAAAGATTTACTGTCTGCACTTCTTTGGGCAGAGTCGTGAACAATCGTTTTAACTCTGACAGCGGAAAAAAGGGGGGGAGTCTCTTACTCTGCGGTGAAGAGGTGTAACAAAGGGGGCAACGCAGGTTGCAAAGACTCGTCAATTCCAATTGCAGACTTTTGAACATCATTCTATTTGGTCACGATAGGTCTTGTCGTTACAGATTCTTTTCACCCTGTTGTTACTCAAAGATAATCCTTCGAAGGAAAGATCCTCACAACGACGAATATTGAAGAGGCTCGAGCCAGGTGCTCTGTTGTCAGATATTAGAAGAGAGAAGAAGCTCACATCTTTGCAATCGGTCAAGTTTATGAGGTTGTATTCCTCGCAGTTGATGAATTGACAATTCTGGAACTTGACCTCGGCACTTTCATACATAGTCAATATTCCGTATGTGCACTCTTTGATGACGGAACGTTCCATATTCAGATTGTTGACTTTTCTCAAGGTGAGACCCTCAGTACCACAACCAAAGAGGGTGACGCCACGCAACTCGATGGTTTCACAGTCTTCGAATTCGAGGACATTACCAGAGCAGTATCCTTTGTCTGGGTAATGGCCCAATTCTAAATTGGTGAGATTGATATTCGATGATTTGAGGAAAGTAAGAACAGTAGAATAAGTTGGCTGGACGAGAATGCGAGAAGGCTCTTCACCTGTGCCAATGATTGTTAGATTATGAACCTCCGAAATTCTGGCTTCAGTACCATCGAATTCATCTCCCCAATGGAGGAAGGCATTCGTAATGTTAGAATGTTTTGTTAATTGATAATCACCTGGAGCCAAACGAATGGTGCGATTTGAGCCAATTGCTTCAAGGAATTGTCGGGCATTGGACACATCGAAAACTTCGCCCTCTTCCACACTTTCATTTGTCTTATCAAAGTTTCTTACAGGCATTGTTTTTTCAAATTTGTCATTCTTTTTATTCCATCGATAAGCAAAATACCTTTGGTGGTCCAAATCTGGGATATCTGCGAAGTCTTCGCCAAAATCAAGTTGTATGAAGTTAGGCCGAAAGACGAGTTCGGCTCGTTGAAATCCTGGAGCTTTGGGCATAGGCACAGTGCCGATGGTTTGCCACAACTCTCTAAGTCCAGTGGCCTTTAACTGGAGTAAAAAGAGGTATCCCTCTAAACCAGTTTTTACGAGCCCTGCGCTCTCCACTCGCACCAAGAGGAGGTCCGACTTGCCGGCAATCACTGCCTGTGCCTGGAGACCACACTGAGG
>CAZXTJ010000270.1:0-10644 GCA_964643655.1 uncultured bacterium | reverse complement strand
AACCCCGTATCCTGACGTTCCTTTGTAAGTGGTGTAGTTACGCAGGAGCCGATCTCGCTGGTACGAGCAGATTGAAATATCCTGCCAACTGTAGAACTGTACGTATTCCTTGTACGGGAAGAATGGATCCTGTTTTTATCCTCAAAGCTCTGCAGCAAGGATATGACACGGTCTGGGTCTCTGGTTGACACCCTGGTGATTGTCATTACCAGGATGGTAATCGTTACGCTAGACGGAAAATGATCCTATTCAGAAGAATGCTCGAATTGTTTGGCATCAATCCCGAACGAGTTCAAGTTAGTTGGATTTCTGCAGCACAAGGACAGAAATTCGCTGACACTGCGAAAGACTTGGTTGAAAAAGCCAAAAAACTTGGTCCCATCAAAAAACTAGCTCGCAACTATATGGCACCTTGGGTCTCAGATTTCCCAGAGGATTTCAGCCAAGCCTGCCAAGATTGCCAGAGCTGTCCTTCTCATTCGCCCAAGGAAGAGGAGGTTAGTTCATGAGTGACCTAACAGTCAAAATCCGTGAAGAGGCGAAAAAGCTCTTTGCAGGCGACAATCCTGTTGATTTCGTTTTGGGTCACAGGAAGTCTCCAGTTCTTCCAGGCAGAGCCGTACCATTTTATGCACGTTCTGTCGAAGAGTGTGAAGAGTTGGTTTTTGACCATACTTGCCAAATCAATCTTTCTGGTTTGCTCAAGCTCCATCATCGCCAGAGTAAGAGAATTGGTGTCGTTGCCAAAGGTTGCGACATTCGTGGTGTAGTTTCTCTTCTACAGGAAAAACAACTCCTTCGTGAACAGATTAATGTCATTGCTGTTCCCTGTGATGGAGTCGTCGACTTCAACCTCATTGAGGACTTGACTGAAGTCCCAGCAAAAGAAGAAAAAACACTCGAAGAGCGCTGTAAAGCCTGTGACGTGAAAGTTCCTCACTTTTACGATGTCTATGTTGGCGAAGGAAAAGAAGAAGAAGAGAAGCAGAAGAATGAGGCAGCGGAGCTGCCTCCTGCAGCCAAAGAAATGCTCGAAAAAGAGTTGGACGAACGCTGGCAAGATTGGGAAAAGGCACTCTCTCTATGTATTCGTTGCCACGCCTGCAGGAAAAACTGTCCTGTATGTGCTTGCAACAGCTGCATTTTCGAAGAGACCAAACCCACTTGGGTAGACCGCTCGACCAATCCTTCGGACAACGTCCTTTATTCCATGACCCGATTGTGGCACTTGTCAGGACGTTGTGTAGGTTGTGGTGAATGTGAAAGAGCCTGTCCTGCAGGCATTCCCTTCACGAAAATCACAGCCCATTTGGCCAATGACAGTAAAAAACTCTTTGGTTCTCGTCCAGGTGACGACCCAGAGGCAAAACGCATTTTGGTAACTTTCGATGAAGAAGAAGATGCCAAACTTGCAGATTTCATCTTGTAAGGAGGAAGCAGTGAGTACTAACGAAGTTACGACAGCCGGCTTCCTACCGAGCAATAAATTGGATGATTTATTGTCGGCCTTGGAAGACTTTGGTCGTGTACTTGTTCCTACAAAAACACAGGGCAACTGCACTGAGTTTTTGCCACGCAGCACAGGAGACATGGACCTGGAGTCCGTCAATACTCGTGTGTCGGCGAAAAACTGGGTATTCCCTCAATGTACACCTTTGTTCACGTGGTCTATTCCCTATTGTGACACCCCTACTCTGACGCCACCAGCCGAAGTGAAAGGGACTGTCCTTTTTGGTCTTCGGTCTTGTGATGCCAAAGCCATCAAAATCCTTGATGAGCTTTTCATCGAAGATACTGACTTTGACAAAGTGAACAAAGACGCTCTGTACAAAGAGAGACGAGACAAACTGACTCTAGTCGGAATGGCTTGTTCAACTTGCCAACCAACTTGTTTCTGTTCTTCCTTTGAAGAGCTCTCACCTGTCCGCGCCAATGAGTGTGATATGTACCTCACCAAGCTAGCTGAGGGATATCTCGTAGAAGTTGTCACGGAAAAGGGAAAAACCATCGTAGAAAAGGTGAAGGAGTTCTTTGCTGATGGTCCTGAGGACAAGACCAAACAGAAAGAAGAGATTGGTAAAAAGACTGAAGAACTGCAAAAGCATAAGGCTAGCCCATCTGCTGCCGCAGATGGGTTGGACAAAGATCCCGCCTTTGAACACAAATTCTGGAGCTCTCTGAGCGAACGATGTTTGGGTTGTATGGCCTGTACTTATCTCTGCCCAACCTGTCATTGTTATGAAATTCGTGACGAAGGACCAGGCAAAGAGGGTGTCCGTTACCGAATGCATGACGCCTGTATGGGCTCTGAGTTCACTCTTCACGCTTCTGGTCACAATCCACGGACTCAACATTTCAAGCGATGGCGACAAAGGTGTTTCCACAAGTTCTCTTATTTCCCCAAAAACCTAGGTACACCTCTTTGTGTTGGTTGTGGTCGCTGCACTCTCCGCTGCCCTGTAGGAGTGGATATTGTTGAAATCCTGAAGGAGGTGGCTTCTTTCTAATGGAAGACTACCGCCCAAAACTGATGACTGTAGAGAAAGTGCGCCAAGAGACGCCAGACGTGCGTACTCTCTTTATGAAGTTTAATGATGGTACAGAAGTCAAAGACTTCGAATACAAACCGGGTCAGTTCATGATGTTGTCCGTATTGGGACAAGGCGAATGTACCTTTTGCCTCACCCAGTCGCCAACGAGGGCTGAATACATTGAAGCTTCAATCAAACTGGCTGGTAAGGTGACAGAAGAGTTCCATAATCTAAATGAAGGTACTGTAGTGGGTTTTCGTGGTCCCTATGGCAACTTCTTCGATGTAGAAGCCTGGAAAGGGAAGAACATCGTATTTGTTGCCGGAGGTATTGGAATGGCTCCTGTACGTTCAGTGCTCAATTATGTGCTGGACAAGCGGGATGATTATGGGAAGATGACCATCGTTTACGGCTCACGTAGCCCTGAGGACCTCTCTTACAAGGAAGAACATGAAGAGTGGCGAAAGGCCAAAGACTGTGATGTTCACATTACAGTCGATCCTGCGCCAAAGTCAGTGGGGAAATGGCCAGGTTGGGAAGGTCCCGTAGGTTTTGTGCCTACCATTCTCGAAGATGTGGCCCCTTCTTCCAAAGACACTGTCTGTGTAGTCTGCGGTCCACCGATTATGATCAAGTTCACTTTGCAGGTTTTGACCAAGCTTGGTTTCAAAGATGACGACATCATCACTACCTTGGAAAACAGAATGCAATGTGGAATTGGTAAATGCGGTCGTTGCAATGTTGGTCGAATTTATGTATGTAAAGACGGTCCTGTTTTTACGAACACTCAGCTCAAAGAGCTGCCTGACGATTTCTAAGTAGTGGAACGACCCTTTGATAGATTTGACGACGACCTGAGTAACGTCAGAGAGTTGATGGGGGCTACCCTCGAGGAGGGTAGCCCTGCTTATGCTCGCCACTTGCTTCGACATTTTCCTCTCAACGGTGGTCGAGGGTTGAGACCTGCCCTCGTTTTGGCAGCCGGTTCACTCAAACAAAAGGGTAAGACTAAAAAGCCTATCAAGAATAAACGCCTCCTCAAAGCTGCAGCGGCCATAGAGCTCGTACATTGCGGTTCATTGTTGCATGACGACGTAGTTGACGAAGCGCAATTGAGGCGCCATTCTCCCACCATCAATCGCCTCTTTGGAACGAGAGAAGCAGTACTCCTGGGTGACTACTTTCTCTCGCGAGCTTTCACTTTGGTCCTCGAACTAAAAATACCAAGGGCAACTAGTGCTTTTGTTCGTTTGATGGAAGCCATGGTGAAAGGTGAACTCCTCGAACTGGACAAGTCAGCCAAGATAGAGACGACAGAAGAAGATGCCTTTCACATCATTGAACTCAAAACTGGTTCTCTCTTTGCTGAAGCTTGTTACATTGGCGGTCTCGTGGCTGGTCTACCTGAAGCTAGATTAAAAGAGCTTCACACCTTTGGAATGGAAGCTGGACGAGCTTACCAGCTTACTGACGATCTTCTGGACGCCACCTCTTTGTCTAGCCAACTAGGTAAAGATACGGGCAATGATTTGCTGCAAGGTAAACCTACACTTCCCCTTGTCCACGCGTTGCAGTTAGCACCCGACAATGTATGTGAAGAGTTTACCCGTGGTTCCTCTTCTGCATTTCCTCACATAGCCGAGCTGTTATGTGACAAACGTGTAAGAACGGCTTGTATGGATAAAGCTAGAGAAGCCACGCAAAGGGCACTGTCGGCAACAGAAAATCTGCAAGACAACTCAGCGAGAAAATGTTTACGTCAGTTTGCAGTTTTCGCGTCAGAACGGGCAGCTCGCTAATCAAGCCTCAAAGGGACCAACGACCAAAGTGACGTTTTGTCCACCAAAGCCAAAACTATTGGACAATATAGGACCCAATTTTTCCAATTTGCGTGGTTTGTTTGCCACCAAATCAACATCACAAGCACTATCAGGCGTTTCATAGTTGATTGTTGGCGGAATGACACTGTCGCGCAGAGCCAAGACACAGGTGATTAATTCCATAGCACCTGCTGCAGCAATGAGATGTCCAATGAGTGACTTGCTCGAAGTCACTGGAACTTTGCGGCCAAAGATCTCTTGAATAGCTGTCGCTTCAGCAGAATCATTGGCTTTTGTAGAGGTTCCGTGCGCATTGATGAAAGCAACTTCGTCTTTGTCTACATTGCCATCCTCGATTGCTCGACGCATACACAACATTGCACCTTCACCACGAGGATGAGGATCTGTCACTCTATATGCATCAGCTGAGGTACCATAACCGAGCATCTCGGCCAAAATTGCAGCACCTCTTTTTTGCGCATGTTCCAAACTCTCGAGGACAATGACACCTGCACCTTCAGAGAGCACAAAACCATCACGCTCAGCGTCAAAAGGTCGACTGGCAGCAGCTGGATTGTCATTTCTCGAAGAAAGAGCGTTGAGCAGAGTGAAACCAACGAGGCCTTCGAGAGTAACAAGTGATTGAGCACCACCAGCCAAAATGACATCGGCATCGCCATCTTGAATAGCTTTGAATGCCTCACCAATGGCTTGAGAACCGGCAGCACATGCCGTCAAACAAGTTCTGTTCACACCACAGGCACTGAACTTTTTGGCCACATGAGCCGCTGGCATCATGGTGTCAGACTCATAGACCAAAGAGCGTGGTGTATTTTCGATGGCCGCGGCTTCTAGCTTCTGCAGGTCAACACTATCGCCTTGGCGGCAATCGTTGAAGACAGCACCCAATTCGGCTGGACCATGAGGAGTTTGACTGTCGCCAGCTCCTAGAACAACACCAAACATGGATTTATCCAGCGAAGATACATCCAATTTGGCCATATGGACGGCTTCTTGGGCAGCATCTATTGCATACATTGAATGACGGCCAAGTTCTGCCTCTTCAGCTGTTCTATCACGCTCGGGAACTTCGCCAGAAATGCGAACGGGTAGCTCTGATACGTCAAATCGTGCCACAGGGCGAATACCGGATTGCCCTTCGAGCATCATCTTCCATGTATCAACACTATTTCTTGCAAGCGGCGTAACGAGACCAAGACCTGTAACGACGACCCTTCTCACTATGCCACCCCCTGTCCGGAAATTAGCAAAGCGGCATTGGCACCAGCCCTGTTATAGCTGGTCACCAGACGCAGAGGTGAATTCACCTGCATTTTTTCTGCTCTGACGAGATTGATAGATTTAGCAAGCTCAGAAAGTTCGTCACAATTGGCAGTGGGAGGGACAATGCCTTTGTTTGCTGAAGTGATTGCTGCGGCCAAATCAAGAGCGGACATGGCAGCCCCAGCAAAACCTATGTGAGCTCGAGAGGACCACATTGGAACCTTGCTCTGCATTTGAGCGGCATAGGCCAACTCGAAATCATCCCACAGTTTGTACCCTGCACCGCTGAGGCTTACGGCACCGAGGTCATCGATGGAACAATCAGCTTTTCGCAAAGCACGAGTCCATGTGCCACTTGCCAATTCAGTACTCTGGGGGAAGGAAGGTTCAAACCCTTCAGCAAAGGCCAGTAATTCAGCCAAAATAGTTGCTCCCCTTGCTTTGGCGTGTTCTTTGGCTTCCAAGATGAAGATGGCTGCACCTTCTCCTGCCATACCACCATTGGCATTTGCAGCAAAGGGGTTACATCCCACATCTTTGGATTGCATCAAAGTGCCAAGACATGTGAGCTGACACAAATCCAAAGGTGTTACGAGGCTATCTGTTCCACCAGCAATCATGATGTCAGCGTCACCACGTTCGATGGTACGAAGAGACTCACCAACAGCTTGCAGGGCTGATGGAGCACCGTTTGTGATGGAATCGGTGGGCCCTAAGGCTTTGTGCATGATGGAAAGATGGGCTGCTGCCATATTGGGCAGATTGCGCAACATTGATAGTGGATATACGTGACTTCGGCCTTCATTGGCGTACTTTTTGAAGTCAAATTTTCCCTCTTCATCCAAAGAGGTAATTACACATTTTTCCAATTCGGCAAAATCGGAGATACGAGTTCTTGCTCCTAGGGTGACACCCAATCGTTCAGGGGCAACGCCAGAAGCGCTGAGACCAGCCTGTTCAGCAGCCATGGAAGCTGCTCCAACGGCAAAAGTGATGTTTGGCCCCATGAGTTTGAGCTTCTTTTTCTTTTTCACATAAGTCAGTGGCTCATAGTTTCTTACCTGACCACCAACAGAAGCTTTGAATCCTGAAGCATCAAATGCGTCGATTGGTTCTTGATTAGCCGTGGCCTCGAGCAGAGACGAAAAGAAAGCGTCGGTGTCCAACCCAGTAGGGGCTACGACTCCGACACCAGTAACGACGACCGGCCGGCATTTGCGAGTTGTCAACTCTCACCTCCGAGAAATGAACGTACTCCGAGTACTGCCCCCCGTTCGTTGTGCGCTCTCTTGAATGCCTCGCCATCCACATTATCGACTCCCTCTTGGAGCGACCGGCGAGCAAGGAAATATGTCATCTCGCCCACTTTGTCACCATCATGCATAATGGTGGAAAAGAGACGAGATGCTTCAGAACCTGGTTCCAACACCTCTGCACGAATTTCGAGGCGCTGACCAGGATATACATTTTTTAAGAAGTTAGCTCGCTCGATCTTGGCAAAGACCAATCCACTCGGCTCTTCTCTATCTTCTGACGACATCAAGACACCACCCGCTTGGGCCATGGCTTCAATGAGCAGACCAGTCGGCACAGTGGGCTGAAAGGTGGTCATTGTGTTCAATGACTCATCTGTCAGAGGAAAGATTTTTAGGGCAGTTAGCGAAGCGCCACGTTCCATGGAAGTGACGCGATCGAGCAAAACGTAACGCATAGTATTAGGCTGTCAATTTGTGTGATACGTATCTGACGAGCATATCTACATTGTAGTGATTTGCCATGTCAGAAACAGGCATAGCGACAGCGTTTTCAGGCAATTGCAAATACGGATATTGGTCCTTGAGGACTTTTACGCCCGCATCTGTGAGTTTTCCATCTTGAACATATTCTTTGTTGGAAAACACGTCTTGAGGAAAGAGCTCACCCTGAGGAATCTTGAGCTCGAAAGCTTTTTCCAATCGGAAAACGATATCTACGAAATCGATGGATTCTGCTTCGAGATCTTCGGTCAGAGAAGCTTCTAGAGTCACATCTTCCTCGTCGACATCCAATGCTTCGACGAGACAGGTCTTGACCTTCTCGAAAACCTCTTCCTTGTTCGGTACGTCCATCTGCATCTCCTTATTTCGCGGACACTGAGCGCACTAAGTTTACTCTGCCACCTGTGCACTCAAAACTGACCAGAGTTCTTTCTGTTTCTGGAGTACTGCCTCTTGGCGAGCAGTAGCCAGGGAACCCTGAACATAGGGTTGGGGCCGCAGGGAAAACCGAGCTGAAAATACCTTGTCAGTCTCGCTCGTCCCTCGTGCTTTAAAGCGTATGACGGCCGGGTTATCCTGTTTTTTATCGTAAGTCACAGACAATGTCAGTACATCACCTGGACGAACGACTTTCGAAAACTTGCCCTGACGAACCTCTTCGACGAGATAATCCTCGAGAGGGAAACCTCGCTCTTGGCGCAAAAACCATGTAGCAGCTTCGATTGCAGCTTCAATCATCATGGCTCCTGGCATTACAGGAGCACCAGGAAAGTGATCGGCGAGATAGGGCTCTGCATAAGAAACCCCCTTCGACGCAGTTATACCTGCGCCAGCGTCGATTTTTTCCACTCGATCAATGAAGCAGAACCTCATGAGCAAATTCTCCTCATAGACAAAAAGACCGGAGGCCAACTCCAGCCCGGCCTAAAATAGCAGAAGAGCACATGAACGGCAACTCATTTTTACCATGTAATAATAAGAGCCAATGAGCCAAAAACATGGCCTAATAGTGCTAAATTGGCCGTTGCCTTGTTACCACTCATAGGATATAATCGTCATCCAAGCACTGGGGGGTGTTTGTGCTTCGGTTTTAAATGGATGCAGGAGTTTTACAGGTGCCGGCCGACAAGACATTCTACGAGATACTCAGCGTACCAATGAACGCTACTGTCGAAGCCATTCGCAAGGCTTATCACAAGAGAGCCAACGAATGTCACCCTGACCGCGTTCGCAATTTGGATCCCGAAATTCAAGCTTTGGCTGAAGCCAAAATGATTCAGATAAACGAAGCCTATCAGGTATTGACCGACCAGGCTCGTCGTTCTGAGTACGATCAGTGGCTCTTGGCCAACACTGATATCAAGATTTCTGCAGATGGCACTATTCAGCGCGAAGAGGAGAAACCACCCGAACCAGGTCTCTCCACAGAAGAACTCATCGCAAAGCTCGAACAGGGCATTAATCACATCAAAAACCAAATCTTGGCCATCGATCCAACTATCCGTTGGAAAGAAACGGCTCAAGAAGGTTTCGATATTCTCCTCGAAGGCATGCGTCGCATTGAACGGTTTTACATTTACATCAACACTGTAGACGTATTACGCGGTGTGGATGTCGAAAACTTGATTGCCAATTCCGAGCATATCGTGGCAGAGAAACGTTTCTTGCTTCACAAGAAATTCTCTCTCTTCCTCGTCGTTTACCTCGATGACGAAGATGATGACAAAATCCGCGCCGATATTCGCAACTTCAATCATTTGGCTTTGCAAAAAACTGGCGCTCGTCGGGCAGATACGACAATGGTGGCGATTTTGAACATCAAAACTCACGAGCTGTATTTCCCCTACGTAAAAGGCTTCCAGCCCAATTTAGAGGGACTCAAACTACCCGAGGGGTTCTGAGTTCTTTCTCTTGTCCCGCTTGATGAAGGCGTAAGCATCGTGATCGTGAATTGATTCTTGGCTTACAGCTTCAACTGCAAACCAGACGATATTGTCGTCTTCCATCAATTTGCTAGCAACTTCTCTGACAACGTCTTCAACGAAACGAGGACGAGAATAAGCCCGCTCTGTCACATACTTCTCATCAGGTCTTTTTAAGACTGCGTATATTCCACAGCTAGCACAAGACTCGACCAATTCGACGATATCTTCAATCCAGATTGGTTTAGTGAATCGAAGGACAGTCTTGATGACACCTCTTTGATTGTGAGCTCCTTTTTGTGAAAGAGCTCGAGAACAAGGACAGAGTGTGGTCACAGGAACATTTACTTCTAATCTGACGTCTGTCCCATCCTCATTGATTTGTCCGCCTAAGGCACACTGATAATAAACAGGCCCCACGGCTTTTGTTACAGGAGCTTCTTTATCGATGTAAAAAGGAAAAGCAACACGAATGAATGCTTCTGCCGTTTCCAATCTCTCTCGCAAACTGGCCAATAAATCGCCAATGTTATCGAACCACAAGCGTTGACGATAGCGACTCACCTCTTCAAAGAGGCGGCTCATGTGAGTTCCACGAAAACGATGAGGTAAATCCACGGCAACGTCCAACTCAGCAATCGTTGCTTCGAGTTCGCCCCCACGACGCACGACAGTGATAGGGACCTTCACTCCACGTAGCCCCACTTTGTCGATAGGTAATCGTCTGTCGTCATGTTCGCTCTGGACGTCTCGCATGTCTTTCCTAATCTCGCTTATAAGTGGCCCAAGCTCGCTCTGATTCATAAACGGTTATCGCTGATAGGCCATTCAACTCAGCTACCAATTGGTCATAGATGACTTTGGCAATATGTTCACTCGTTGGCGGCACCTTCTGAAAGGCCTCCAAGTCGTTGAGGTTCTTGTGGTCAAATTGATCTAGCACTTTTTTCAGTGCCTTCTTGATGTCACCAAAATCTACGAGGTAACCCTGTTCAGCGTCTAGCTCTGTCCCACAGACAGTCACTCGTACACGAAAGGTGTGTCCATGGAGCTGGCAACACTTGCCACGATGGGCCGGCAGCAGATGGGCAGCCGCAAAAGAGTCTTCAACACAAAGTTCGTACATGCCATCTCCTTTCTTTTCAGCCTTACGTTGTATCGCGAAAGGGCATGAAAAACAAGGCTCGACTGCTTATGATGAGGCGAAGTAAGCTGGCTTCACTTGAAAGTAGACTTGATTTTGGGAGGGTTAAAATGACCAAACATCTACATTTAGCGCTGCTTCTCACAGTACTGACCTGCTCCATTTGGGGATGCGGTGGTTCTACTC
>CAZXTJ010000269.1:0-10644 GCA_964643655.1 uncultured bacterium | reverse complement strand
TATCGTTGTGCAATCCATTGTCGTTTCTGTTCCCGAAAACGTCGCGTCGATGATCCTCAATCCATTGATGCAGAGCAGATAGAACGTGGTTTGGCTTATATAGCCGAGCATGAAGAGTTACGCGACATCATCGTCTCTGGTGGCGATCCTTTGTTGTTGGACGACGATGAGTTAGCTGAAATTCTGACTAAACTTCGGGCTATCAAACACGTACAGATTATTCGTTTAGACAGCCGTTTACCTGTCACTTTGCCTCAGCGAATTACTCCGCAACTTTGTTCTATGCTGCGATCTTTTCAGCCTCTTTATCTCAACACTCACTTCAATCATCCCCGCGAGTTAACGCCCCAGGCTCAGCAGGCTTGTGCTGCTTTGGCAGACGCTGGCATTCCTTTGGGCAATCAATCTGTTCTCTTGAAGGGTGTTAATGATTCAGCCTCTGTCATGCGAGAACTCGTCCAGGGCTTACTGAAGATTCGTGTGAAACCTTATTATCTTTATCAATGTGATCCTGTTATTGGTGCCTGTCACTTTCGCTGCTCCGTAGATTGTGGTTTGGATATCATCTCTTCTTTGCAGGGACATACTTCAGGTCTTGCCGTCCCCCATTTTGTTCTCGATGGACCAGGTGGTAAAGGCAAAGTAACTCTTGCCCCTGACAATGTGGTCTCACGTTCATCAGACAGATTGGTTTTGCGCAATTTTGCAGGCGAAGTTTTTGATTATCCCGACGGCACCAGCTAATGAGCATTACTGACCTTTGTCTCCACGAGCTTTTTGAAAAGCGGGTCGACGAAAGGCCCGACCATCAGGCTCTTCTTTGGCAAAGACGGTCTCTTAGTTATGCTGAAGTAGATGAGCAGGCAAATCGTCTAGCTCATTTGCTGCGACAACGTGGTCTTTCTCGTGGCATGTTTGCCGGCCTCCTTTTGGAACGTTCTGAAGTTCCTATCATTGCCATGCTCGCTGTAATGAAAACTGGTGCGGCTTATGTGCCTCTCGAGCCCATTTATCCCAACGAACGAATGAGTCAAATCATCGAAGATACTTCTCTTCAGTTTTTAATTAGTGAAGTCTCTTTGGCTGAACGAGTTCAAAGTTTCTTTGCTGGCACGGCTGTTTTTATAGACTCGCCTGACCTTCAGTTTCCAGAAGATGGAAAGAATCGTTTGGCCCGAGAAGAAACCGGTGTTATTCCTGAAGACCTTTGTTATGCAATGTTCACCTCTGGTACGACGGGGCGCCCGAAAGGTATTCTGACGGAACATCAGAACGTCACTCACTTCCTCGAGGCATTTGACGAGGTATGTCAGCTCGAGAGTAAAGACAGAGTTTTCCAAGGTTTCTCCCATTGTTTTGATGGATCCGTCGAAGAGATTTGGATGGCTTTTCTTGCTGGTGCAACTATCGTTGTTGGACCTCCGGCCGCTGAACGTCTTGAAGATAGAACTACTGCTTTACTGAAAGAACAAGAGGTAACAGTCTTCTCTACTGTGCCCACATTTTTGCGTGGTTTACAAAAGGACGTTCCTTCTCTTTCTCTGTTGATTGTCAGCGGAGAACCTTGCCCTCCAGAACTGGTAAAGCAGTGGGTCAAACCTGGTCGTCGCATGCTCAATGTTTATGGCCCAACGGAAACGACGGTGAACGCCACAGCTTGGGATTGTAAACCTGAAGAGTCTGTCTCCATTGGTCGCCCACTTCGTGGTTATGAGTTTCACCTGCTCGACGAAAACTGCAAACCAACTCCCCCTGGTGAAGTTGGTGAATTGTACATATCTAGCCCTGGTGTGGCTCGTGGTTATCTCAACCGCGAAACGGAGACGGCTTATCATTTCGTCACAGCACCGCCTGATCTAAAAACGACTTATCCCCGCCTTTACCGTACAGGTGATCTCGTACGGAAAAAACCTAGCGGTGATTATGACTTCCTCGGTCGTGCAGATGGCCAGGTAAAGATCCGTGGTTTTCGTGTTGAGACTGAAGAGATAGCCGCCCTTCTACGCGGTTGGCCAGCGATAAAAGATGCAGTCGTTCACGTTCACAAACGAGATGATTTGCAAGAGTTGGCAGCCTTTGTTGTTCTCAAAGAAGATGCACTTCTCGAACGGCGTCGATTAGTCGAACATTTACGAGCAAAGTTACCTTTTTATATGGTGCCCCGCTTTTTAGAGGTTTTACCTGCTCTACCTTTGTTACCAAGTGGCAAAGTAAACAAACGTGAGTTACCTACGCCAAGGGAACTAATCGTCCAGAGCAGCAAAGATGGGGCAAAACCCCAAACACCTGAAGAGCAAATAGTCGGCGAGATCTGGAGTGATCTTTTTGACAATGAAAACATCACCATCAACGATGATTTCTTTCACGACTTGGGTGGTTATTCACTCCTTGCAGCTCGTACGGTAAACCGTCTACGTGACGAAGGTTTTGATTGTTCTCTGCGCCAAGTTTACGAAGCTCCCACTATAAAAGAGCTAGGCCCAATGTTGGTACCTTGTGCTCAGAAAACTGCACGGCCTCGTGCCCGTGAAGTCATTGAATCTGTTCCACTTTATGAACGTTGTCTCGTTCACCTTGGACAGTTTCTTTTTGCCCTACTCTTTTACACACTAGTTTGGACAGTCGTCGCCATCTTCATTTTCACAGTCTATTTTGTCATCGTAGGCAGTTGGCCTTGGACTACAGGTTTGTACATAATCTTGGCCCTCAGCTTTGGAACATATCCTCTGCTCTTGATAAGTTCCATTGTCCTAAAGTGGATTATCATTGGGCGGTATAAACCAGGCAGTCATAGCCTCTACAGTTTCACCTATTTTCGCCATTGGTTAGCAATGCGTATTCAAGCCATTAGCGGAGTTTCTCTGCTGGCTGGTACTCCAGTAATGGGTCTTTATTACTGGCTGATGGGTGCAAAGATTGGTAATCGTGTCATCATCGACACACCCCATTGTGCGGTCTATGATCTCATCTCCATTGGTGACGACTCCTCCATCGGTGCCCATAGTCAAATACTCGGTTATTCCATTTCCGATGGCATGTTGCACCTTGGTTCAATCTCTATTGGCAGTCGCTGTTTTGTCGGTATTCACTCGACTCTTGGTTTGAACACTTCTATGGCAGACGGTGCACGCCTCGGTTCGATGTCAGCTCTTCTCGACAACGAAGAAATCGGCCTCGACGAAAGTTATCTAGGTTCTCCAGCAAAACCAGGAGAAGTACCAGCTCCAGAACCAAGACCTGCCTCGACGAAAAGGCACCCCTTTCTTTATGGTCTTCTCCATTTCCTCTCTCTCGAGCTACTCGGTTTCTGGCTTTTCGTAGCCTCTCTGCCTCTGCTCGCCGTCGCCATTTACATTCTTATCTTTTACGGCACAACAGCCGGCATTGCGTCCGTCTACCTACTCATTCCCGTCTCCATCGTCACCTTCTGCTGCACGATTGCAGCAACGAAAGCAATCATCCTCAGGCGCATAAAACCGGGTGTGTATCCGTTGGAAAGTCTCCTCTTTTTGCGCAAGTGGCTCGTCGACACCCTTGTAGCTACGTCAGGCTCTTTCCTCCACAGCCTCTACACGACCATCTACCTGCCCCCCTGGCTTCGTATGTTAGGTGCAGACATAGGTTCCCGTGCTGAGATTTCCACAGTAACCATGGTCACACCCGATCTCATCAAAATCGATGACGAGTCTTTCTTTGCCGACGGCTCAATGGTAGGAGGACGTCACATCTTCGGTGGCTCATTCCAAATAGACAGAAACGAAGTTGGTCGCCGCTCCTTCGTAGGTAACAACGCTTTGCTCCCACTAGGACACGACTTGGGTCAAAACAGTCTCCTTGGCGTACTCTCCCTCTCACCTACAGAAGAACGCTGCCCACCAGACAAAACTGAATGGCTCGGCTCTCCAGCCTTCCGTTTGCCCTACCGCCAAAAGGTGGAAGGTTTCACTGATGAAGTTCTCTACAAACCTACACTCTCACTCTATGCTCAACGCCTAGTCATCGACGCCATCCGTATACTCATTCCCAACCTCATCGTTGCCACAGATTTGGTTCTTTTCATCGCATTCATCATCTGGGGATACCACCATCTTCACTGGTCATCCATCGTCCTACTTACTCCAATTGTGGGTCTTCTCCTCGCCCTTGGCGCAGCCTTAGCCGTCGCCCTTTTGAAGTGGGTAATCATGGGCCGTTTCGAACCAGTCATCAAACCGCTCTGGTCTCGCTATGTCTGGTGGAACGAAGTCATTAACGGAGCCTACGAAACAATTGCTGCCCCAGTACTTTCGCCCTTCATCGGCACGCCAATTTTCAACGCCTACTTGCGCCTCCTCGGCTGCAAAGTGGGCCGCTTAGCCTACGTGGAGACCACACTCTTCTCCGAATTTGATCTCGTCTCCATTGGCGACTACGCAGCGCTCAACGTTGGCGTCGTTGTACAAAACCACCTCTTTGAAGATCGCATAATGAAATCCTCCCACGTGGATATCAAAGAAGGCTGCACCTTGGGCAATATGGCCATCATCCTTTATGACACCCAAATGGGTGAAGGCTCATCGCTAGCACCAATGTCTCTGCTAATGAAAGGCGAAACCGTACCTCCAGATAGCCACTGGGCCGGCATTCCCACTCGCCGTTTGTAAACGTCTTGCACTGACTCTCAAAGCCCACTAGGATGACAGCAACAAAAACAAACAAACTTTGGGAGGTACCATGCGAAGCTTCATCCTATGTGTTTTGGCCACATTTATTCTCACCCTAGCACTGGCCGGTCCTGCACTCTGTAACTTCAAACACCCCATGCGTCAGAACATGCTTCGTTCACAAATAGCAGCATTAGCAGACAAAAAGAGCCCCTACGAAAACCTCGTCGTATACATCGACGGTGGCCAGACCCTCACCTTCCCAGCGGGCTCTCGTTTTGTCCTCAACTCAAAAGCTGCCGTACTCATCGTTTTTGATGAGGGCTTCAAAGGCGCTCCTCAGCACATCGTTCCACTCGAACGTATCGTCGCTACAA
Organism: uncultured bacterium; assembly: GCA_964643655.1. GTDB lineage: Bacteria > Muiribacteriota > UBA6191 > CAZXTJ01 > CAZXTJ01 > CAZXTJ01. The sequence continues at coordinate 5,624 of CAZXTJ010000269.1, read as the reverse complement.
TTTTGGATGCAGAAGGCGAATAGCTATAAAAGCTAGCACAGCCTCAACTAATGAGCTGTCAGAGTGTTCGATTGAGCACTTCGGCAGCTCATTTTAGTTGTTGCGAATTTCGCTAAGAATAATCCTAAACTGGGACATATGCTCTATCAACACATTGGACATTCGTAGAGCGGGAAACCGTGTTCTTCACACATTTCCACAGATGTGTTTTTTGGTGCCGGAGACTTCTTGCTTTTCTTTTTCTTCATCCCCTCCAATGTTTTCTTGATAGAACTCTTGGCTTCTTCTGTTGGTTGCATGATTGCCTCTGAGCCTGATGGTTTTAGCAAGCTCAATTCAAAGTCGAAAGCTCGTTTGTCACTTTCGGACTCGGTGAATTTCGTTATGTAACGACCAAACTGTGCATTTTCGTAATAGGCACAGGCAACGGCTCGCGCCAGTAACAATACTGCTGGCAAACGTGGACTTTTTTTCTTCTTACTCACAAATTTATAGACTTCATTATGTAGGGCAATCAACGCTTTGGCTTTTTGTTTGCGGTGTTTGGCCAATAGAGCATAGTTTGTCCTTATCATCGCCAAGACCAGTTCTTCTTGGTCCTTTCTCATGTCACGCAGTCGTTTGGCTTTTCTGCCGCTCTTGTCTCCTTTGGCTGCTTTGAGTTTTTTCCTCCAGATCCTGAGCAAATTTTCAGATGTAGTCGTAGCAACGCTTTTCTGATAGCGCTTAATCTTTTTTTCATAGGCGTCTGCTTTTTCACTCAGGTCTGAAACTACCTTTTTGAACCAAGTAAGTTTGGCCATATCATCCATAATGGCCTGTATTATTCTCTTTTCCTCTTTGGGACTAAGTGCGTTGTTTGCCGCCTCATATTTTTTGAGAGCTTTGTCTACGCCACCGATATCTGACCATCGTGCAGCACTGGAAGCGCTTGCTGTTTTCCAATTCGCCAGTTCGAGCAGATGTCGCCAGAAGAGTTTCTTCGCCCGCAATGAGGTATGGGCACCAACGACAGCCTTTTTATGCTCAACTATCATTTTGTCGAGAGTACTTTGCTGTGTATTCAGCTTTTTGAACTCTTTGTCCATAGCTGTGCCAACCTTCGTCAAATCGGAAGGCACGTAAGAAACCATCTTTCTAATGGACCTAACAATTCCCATAGCTTTGGGCCATTTGACAAAAGCATCACCAAAGCCATCTTGCAGACGTACCATCACCACGCCTGCGCAGTTGATGACCTGGCTCTTCATTTCATATTGGGCCTTACCATCAGCGTGAAAACACAACCAAGATATGTACATAGACTGCAACGACAGTCCCCACACCGTGCAATTTCTTTTCGTACCTGTGCTATTCAATACCCACGATGAACAGGGCAGATAAACCTTTGCGTCGGGAAGTTTACCGAAATATGAGGCTCCAGCCATTCCAGAAAGCTCGGCATAGTCACCAATTCCCAAAGTATCAGGAGTTTTCTTCTTATCTCGCATCCGACCGACTCGTGTCTTCATGAGATCAAACTTGCTTTTTTGAGAAGAGAGGATTTGCTGGTTTCCACGCATTGAATATTTGTTGGCAATCTTGCCAAAGTTGGCAAAGTTATCTTCAATGCCGAGTTTTTTAAAGGACTCTATGAACTCGGTTTCCTCAGTATCATCAGAGTCACGACAAGATGTCCAAACATGCTTGAGAATCTCATAAGCCTCCTCAGGCATGTCGCTCATTTCCGTCCACATTGCACTCAGAAAAAGCAGCATCTGAATGACAGGGCTTATCTCCGAGCCCTTATCTTCTGAATAGGCTGTCGAACGTTTACCAACATCCTTTTTGGTCTTTTTCCCTGCAGCTGCCGTTGGCCACCAACTGACGTATTCGACTATAGTCATCTTGGCACTGCTGTCATCAAACTCTCTTCTTTTGAGTTTCATTGCTCCGTGGCCCGGATTTAAACCAGATACCTTGAGGATATTCTTCTCATTCCAAATGACGACAATTGCCTCTTCGTCATAATCAAGTTTGCTGCCTGAAAAAACACCGTAGCCAATTTTTGTAGTCATTTGTTCCCCTCAACTCGAAGATTCCATCTCAAAAACTGAGATGGTTCATCCAGCATATTTGACACTTTGCTATCCTGTAAAAAGGCTCTAACAAATATTCGTGATAAGATAAAACCCGAGTAAAAAGGTATAGATTAACACCACAATGAAAATCAATATAATCGGCGCAGCAGGCGCAGGGAAAACCACATTGGGGCGCGCATTGGCAAACAAACTAGATTGTTAGGTACTGCGTCTAGAAGAGCCAGTCGACACTGAGAAGCAAGTCGAGCTCGTAATGAAATCACTGCGGAATGAGTGACTCGACTCTCAAACTCACTCCATCGCCATTAGCTGAAGATGATGGAACCAAGCGCTGTAGTTAAAGCTATTCGTTGGATCTATATCACAATAGATATTTAGTGTGATGTTCCCCATCATGGAAGGAGTTAAGTTAACCAGAGCTTGATATTGATTGGCAGTCTCATTCCATTGCCATAACTCCTCCGGAATAGGTGTAATAGCTCCCCCCAGTGCCTTAATCTCGAAAAACTCTATTGGTGCTTTCATCCCAAAGGTCAGCATAAAAAGACGAGGTTTATCACCAACCAACTTAAACTTGGCTTTAGCAATGAACGCTCTACCTTTAAGAGTGATGCAGGCTGCTGCTCGACTAGGACGGTTCTTAATGTCCTTCCACAGCCGCTTATCGTAGGTAGTACGATAGCAGGTGATTGATGACTCTGTTGCTTCATGAAAAGGTCGCCCAATACTCAACGTTACACCATCTTCACGATAGTCCGGATGAGACATCTTACGCAGAGTACCTTTGGGGACCTTCAGTCTTCTGAGTTTCATCTCGTTGTACGCCCAAGACTTCATGCTCCGCGCTGACAGTAGCTTGAAAACAGGCTTTACATTTTTCTTGGTGCTCTTAAAAATCTTCGCCCGCCGTTTGGACTTCTTAGATGCGAATGTCTCTACAGGAAGAGCCAAACCTAGGCTAACGACAACAAGTGTGCTCAAGAGTATCTGACTTTTCATCAAGTCCTCCCCCGGGGTGTCATAATCTTCAGTCTATGATTTCTAGCTTGCTCACAGTTTAGTGGGCTCGACTGCTGAAGAGTCACGTTTTTCTGTTCATTGTGACACCTTTTTAAACGGATGGCTCAATAATGGGACTCATTGTTCAAAGTTCTCTGAGTACTTCTGTGTTCTGGAATTGGTAGTTTCGAAGTCTCTGAAGATGAATCTGACCAAGTTCGCTCAACTTGGTCCTTGGCTTGCGTATATCCTTCATCAGAAACTCACCAAAGTGGAGGCGATAATGCGAATGTTAATCATTGTTCTGTCTGTAGGATTCTTCGTAACAAGTTCAACCTATGCTTTTCACAATGGAATGGACTTGTTGGGAACCAGAGCTGCAGTCCTTCCTGAGTTGACGGCTTAAGATAGATACGCCCAAAAGCCTGCACAAGCGACATTTGATCCTCCTGGGGACCCATTGAGAATGCAACGATACAACCACATCCTCTCTATCTTCTGCGATTTCGCAAGCCACAAGTGAATTTGCCACAGTGAAGTAAGGTCAATGCCTCTCGCTTTCTTGGTTTTCGTACATACGACAGTCTTTTGAATATAATTATAAGTGAGCCTGATAAGTTTCTGAGATGGCACTTGAGGAGGGGCAGCAATGTTTAGACTATTCACTGTTTTAGCTATATTCCTTTCTTTGCTTATTGATGTCAGTTGGAGCGCAGAAAACCAATCATGGATTGGGATAGCTACAAAAAACAGTGAAAGCCCTGAAGTAAAAACGTCAAAGAAAATGCCTCAAGGCAAGACCGTCGAACTGCAAGGCGTAAAAGGACCTTTGTATGTTGTTATCAACTTCAAGAGTCACCGAATCATTTTTGACAGAAAAGAAGTGATAACAATCTTCGCCAAAGAAGCTGCCAAAGATAAAGACTTCATTAGATTTGGTAAAACTGACCTACTTGATATCCTGCGCAACAACAAAAAGCGTATCACAACAATTGAAGCAGAGTTTTATGAAAAAAGTGCTCTTTTAGATCACGATGGAGAGCAGATATTCGGAGACTCCCTTTTGTCTGACATCATAGAAAGTGGTAAAGCTCGAATATTCGATAAGGTATCAAAACGTCAAATCAAGCAACTCAATTGCTGCACGTACACGGTAGACGATTTAGATGGTGGTCGTCGGTTTTATTCGAGCGATGGAAGACTAATTTTCTCGAGTCTTGATTATGTTGGTTGATAGGCCACAATGAAGAGTCAGTTTCTCTGCAGAAATCTCTTCACAACAGCCGTAGGTTTGTCACCAACATATTAGAGACACTGTACGAAAAACTCTGATTGGTCTTTGGATATTTCAGTCTCTTTGCCCTTTTGATCGTATGCCCAGAGGACAAGGAATTTATCACGCAATTATTTGCATGGCCCGGCGCACAATCTTGCGCGACGTTTCGACTTTTGCGTTTCATCCATTTGACTACTGTATAACCATCGTGACACTACCAAGGCACAGCAAAACCCTAATCAGCTCCAGCAGAGCCTCTCAGAAAGATCAGTTGTATGGCCCAGCTTTTGCAAAACATCCAAAAAACAACAGAAAGGAAACCGCTGTGCAAAATCTGATAATCATTTGTCTCTTTATCTCACTAACCCTGACCACTCCATCTACCGCTTTGGCTTCTGGCGAGGAGAGCTCTCATCCAACTAGCGCCAATGGCCTTCACAATATGCGCACAGAGATAAGCCAAGTCTCACGTGACTTCGATGCCATGCTCACTAGTTTCCGAAAAGTTTCGCGTGAAGAAACTGAAGCTGAAGCTCTAAAAATAGCCAAAGAGATCTACAAAGAGAAAAACGACTGTTACACCATTCAGATCCAACTGCTGGCAAAAGCAAGATTTGAAAACCCAGGTGACCCTGCCATCATGACTCTCTGCCAAACTGTGGTTGAATATTGGTACCAAAGTCGCTGGGTCAAAATCTGGCACAGTAATCCATCGTTAGCAATCTACCCAGAACTCAACGAAATCATCCGTAAAGAAATCATGCTTGGCCGGCCTGTTCGCTGCATTACAAATCGCTGCGAGTCTTCTCCACCTCTGCAAAGCTCTGACGAAAATGTGGACTATTCAGATCTTTCTGCTACTACCCCTTAAGTAGCCGGTCAACTCATCGTCCACTTTCACGACAGACTCTCACAACGTACGACACCTGAGTTTCCTATTTTCATACACTATCTCCGGTGCCCAAATCATTCCGACAGCAAAATCGAGCCAACAAGATTCCATGGGCCATCGTTTGAAATAACGAATACGTTCTTCTTTATCCAGGTTCCTGTTGCTCCACCAGTGTTGCCAATCACTGACCAGTGTCACTCCGCCCAGAGTTCTCCAGGCAAGATGTTCAGGACTATCCTCTACGAAAAACCAAGGTGGAGGAAACTCTCCGTAACGCTGTTCCACTTCAAATATGCGCTGCAAGCGTGTCGATCTTTTGCTGTGATGAGGCTCAGAGGCAATTCCAACAGAGTCTAGATTCTCTGCTACTTGTGAT
>CAZXTJ010000268.1:0-10646 GCA_964643655.1 uncultured bacterium | reverse complement strand
GACATGATTACTTCGAAATAATCACTCTCATGAGGCCAGTGTTTGATGCCTTCTCCTGTGTCGTACTCTTCCATGTCTACCCATCGTCGTTCACCATTGAAAAGCATGGGCATTCGATAACGAGCTACCCTCTTGCCGAGAATGTCAGCCACGTGTTCTGCATAGTGAATCATCGTCACATGAGCCAAATCAGATCCCAACAGCAAGACGTGACCAGCAATGTCATAAAGTTTGCCAAAGGGAGATCCTGGTCCGTAACCATATTGGAGTGGGTGATCTCGCGTGATCCAAGAGGCCAATTTGCCCACGGCAACGCAAGACGCTCCTGGATTGATGGAGCGGTATGCACCGGGCCAAGTTCGTAGGTATTCAGTCAGAATTGACCATCTGCGCTCAGCTCGAGAAGTGGCAGGATCAAAGGGAGGGCACTCGGCCAGATAGAGTTGCCTGCGCTCTTCCTCCCACCTATCAAGGTGATAAGGACTCTCTTCCCACCCCACATACATCATCAGTGTACCTGCAGGCCCCAAGACGTCGAGAATGGCTTGGATGACCACATCAGGTCCACCGACGACCCAGCCCAATGAGCGTACTGAGGCGTGTAACATCAGTGTTTGGCCTTTACATAGACCTAGTCTGCGCAGGCCCTCACTGATTTGTGAGCGGGTGACGTATGTCTGTTTTTTTTCGCCTTCCATAGAGCTTCTTGTAGACAGAGTACCGGTATTTCGGTTTAAGTGCTAGGATTGAGGCGAGGATATGGCCGAAAACACCAAAGAGACAACAACGCCCAACGAAGAAGAGGTGCCGGAAGAAGAGCGTGGCATAGTTGCCAGGTTCAAAGGCATCCTATACCTGCGCGGTCCTGCCAGGATGATAGCTCTCGGTGCCGCAATTGGCACTTTTGTAGCTTGGTTGCCCATTATGGGTATTCAAATGTCAGTTGCCGTACCCATCTGTCTTGCCATTGGCGCTAACCCCTTACCAGCAATCCCAATCATTTGGCTCACCAATCCACTGACAGCCCTGCCAATCTATGGATTTAACTATTGGGTGGGTATTCAGCTCGTAGCAGGTCCAGATATGGCTACTTTCAGACGAGAATTTGATGCAGCCCTGAAAACTTTAGAGGCTAGTGGAGCGCAGGCTTTTGCTTCTCAGCTCTTTGACAATGGTTTGCGCTTGGCTTACCCCTTGTGGGTGGGCTCAGCCGTTGTTGGCGGAGTTTTGGCTCTTATGACATATTACGGAGTGCTTTATGGTGTAATGTCCGTACGTTTTCGACTTCGTCGATTACGTAACAAGCGCCGCCGTGAAGAACAAGAGCGAGCCTTGGCTCAGGCTCAGGAGGAACCACCATGTCAATAGTCAAAGCAGCTTTGGCAGAAGCTCAGCTTGGCTTGGAAAACCTGTTGAAAGATGAAAACACACTTTCCGCCATTTCAGATGCCGGTAAGTTATTGGCCAAGACCTTCCTCGCCAAAAATCGCGTTTACAGCTGCGGTAATGGTGGTTCCATGTGTGATGCCATGCACTTTGCCGAAGAGCTCTCTGGACGTTTCCGTAAAGATAGAGCACCCTTGGCGGCAGCTTCTATCAGCGATTCATCTCACATCACCTGTACAGCCAATGACTATGGCTATGAACAGATATTTGCTCGTTATGTTGCCTGCCACGGCCAAGAAGGAGATCTTCTATTGGCCATATCTACCAGTGGTAGCTCTGGAAACGTTTTGGCTGCAGCGGAAGTGGCTCGAGAACGTGGGTTGGCTGTTGTTGCACTGACTGGTAAAAAAGACTCCAAGTTAGAGGAATTGGCAGACATAGTCATCTGTACTCCGGCGGGCTCTTTTGCGGACAGAGTGCAGGAATTGCACATCAAAGTGATCCACATTTTGATAGAGCTAGTGGAGCGAGAACTATTTCCCGACAACTATCTATAGATAGAGGGAAACTTTTGCCGCTTTCAAGTGTCTGATATCCTTAGAAGTAGGTGAAAGTGAAGGGGAGTGTTCCATGGCAGCATTTTGGAGAACCAAGTGGCAAATTGGTCTTCTTCTTTTTTCGTTCTTTTGCTTTCCTACTTTCGCTAGCGCTGAATATAAATATGAGGACAATGTTCGTGAATATATGGCTACGGGAGTTTCTCATCTGGAGAAGGGAAAACTCTCAGAAGCTGAGATTGACTTTGAGAATGTCCTTGCCATAGAGCCTGGTCACGTTGGTGCCCGTGAGCGTCTGCTTGATGTTTACATCCTTCGCGACAAAAAAGCCTTGGCTCAACAGACATTGAATGCCATGGTCAATGATGGTGTCGTCAAAGGTGCCAAGCTCGATAAATTCAAAAGGCGAATTGCTGCTCTCAAAGGTACGGGGATAGCTCCTGCGCCGACAAAAAAGCCAGAACCTGCTCCTATTGCTACTCGTGCTGCAACACCTACGCGTGCTCCACGCCCAACCAAAAAACCTCGTAAATCCGTGAAAAATATGTCGGCCAAAGAAAAGTTCAAATTGGCCATAGCTTACAAACAAAAAGTGGACAAAGCTCGTCGTCGTGGAAGTTCCGTCGGCAAAAGAATGTTAGAGCAAGCCATTGTTTTGTATGTGGCTGCAATACAGGGCAATCCTGGTTTGTTGGGCCAAGATGACGCTGGTTTGTTAGAACTGAGTCGGAAACATTACAATCGTAAACTCAAAGAAGATCCACAAAACCCTCAGTTCCACTTTTTTGTTGGATATTTTCACGATATTTTTTCCGAATATGATAAAGCAAGACAGGCTTACGAGCAGGTGGCCAAGTTAGCGCCCAATGGCTCAAGATTGCAAAAAGTTGCTCGTTCGAAAGTAGAGTCTCTCAAAGTCCAAATCGCCACCCGCCAACGAGCTGCTGAGCAGGCAAAAGCTGATGAAGAGCGGAAGAAGAAGTTTGCTGGTCTTGAAAAGATTCGCAAAGCAGAAGTGGATGGAATGGAAGACGCTTCCGAATATGCCACCAAAGGCAAAGCACTCTATGGTAAGTGGACGAAAGAGAAGAAAACCGAACTTCTCGACGAAGCTACGGCTTGGCTCGAGGGAGCAATCAAATTAGAGGACGACTCCGCTGATTTTCACTATACAATCGCCCTCATTTTCATTGAAAAAGCCACTGCTGGTGACCGCTCTGCCAGGACAAGGGCACGAGGTCATCTGCAAAAAGTGCTCACACTCAATCCCCCGGAGAAGATTAAAAAAAGCGCTGAACAACTCATGAACAGCCTTACCGGGGCACCTAGCCAGCCCGAAAAAACCACCTATCAGCGCAGGTCTCCACCGCCAGTTTCAAAACCCTGACTTGTGCACTTCTTACAAAAGAAGTAGAATCTCGTTACTTTTTGTCCTAATTTAATTGATCGCATCATGTTGGCCGTGGTAAATTCGACGGCTGGCTGGAAGGAAAAGTAATGAGTAGGAACAGCCTATTGTCCGAGGCTGAAATGGAAGCCCTCTTGGCCGCCGATGACGAACTCGAAGGAGAAGACATTGGTGATGGCCTACTCTTTACACCTGGCGATTTTGCTGACTTCTGCGAATATGTGGCTCCGCTACTATTAGAGCCATTTTCGCAGCTCGCACCTCTAATCGACAGAGATGTCAAACTTCACACTCCACAACTTTCCCTCATCGCTCCAGAAGCCATAGAAAATCAAAAGAGTCCACACTTACTCTTCGTTCCGCTCGTGCAGCTTGCTGGCGAAGGTGCTGGAACAACTTGTCTCTTCGAGTTACCAGGCCAATTGGCCGGTCGTTTGGCTATTCTGATGATTGGTGGTGATGAAGAGGGAGCTGAGGATGTTGAAGAAGCGCACCTTAGCTCGTTACGAGAGCTCTTTCATCAGTACCGACTGCTCCTGAGCAAAGGTGACGAGACAGTCATCAGTGCTCCGGCAAGCTCTGCCCGTTCAAAGAGTGTACGTCCTGTTATCTCGGGCAAACGCGGTGCTGGACGATTGCTGAATAAACTTTTTGCCAGCCAAGATCATCTCCTTGGTCTCACTGCCATCTGCACTTTGGGTGGCGAAGATTCTGGTGAACTTCGCTTCGTATTCCCTGTGGAACTGTCCAAAGAGCTCCTCGAGCGTTACAGAAAGCGACTTGTAACACCAGTTGAGAAACAACGGACGGTAGTAGAGGAAAAACCAAAGGTCGCGAAAAAGGAGATCAAGAAGACAGAGGAGCGGCAAGAGACCGCCAAAGAAAAGAAAGAAGTGCGGCCAAAGGCCGCTTCGGGAATAGAGCTCACTGCACGCCTGGGCAAGATTGTTCTTCAAGAGAAGGACATTGCAGCTTTGGCACCAGGTACGGTCCTTCGTCTTGATAATGCAGCAGGAGAAGAGGTTGACCTCGTCGTTGATGGTCGTCTTTTTGCACGGGGGGAAGTAACTGTGGACGGTGACCATTATGCCGTTCGTATTCGCGTCATCAATGAAGCTGTGCGCCAGTAGGGGGGACCATGGAAGCAACATATTACCTCGTTTTTAAAGTGGTGGCTTCCTTGTGTTTGGTTCTTTCCACTTTTTTCATTCTCGTTTGGTATATGAAACGGACTGTTTTGCCTCAGCAGGAAAGTGCTCTTCTCAAAGTTCGTGGACGAGTAATGGTGGCTCCAGGTTCTCAGTTGCTGTTGGTGGAGGCAGCTGGGCGTTTGTACCTCATTGGTCTCAGTGACAAGGGTTTCAGCGTGATTGACTCTCTTGGTGAAGAGGGTCTGCAAATGGTCGAAGATGAGACCAGGGCAATGGCCCAAGGCGAAGAGTCCAATGTGGATAGTGAAGTCATTTCGCAGTTGCTCCGATTGGACAGGTTGCGCCACCAAAGGAAGGTCGAAGGTTGAGAAAACGTCTTTTCCTTTTGACTCTTTTCCTCCTCCTGCTTTTCACAGGAGTAAGCTACTCATTCGCCGAAGAGACCAAAGCGCCACTAAAACAAGTTGAGGGCATGCTCAACAAGTTGACGGCCAAGTCTTCGTCAGGCGGAGGTTACGGTATGGTGGCCATCTTGGCTCTGACCGTCTTTTCCCTGGCTCCGGCCATATTGGTCATGGTTACCAGTTTCACACGCATAATCATCGTTTTGTATTTCCTTCGACAAGCTATAGGACTGCAAAATGTGCCACCCAATCAAGTCATCATGGGGCTCGCACTCTTTTTGACTTATTTCTCAATGGGTGGGGTCATTGGTGAAATACAGGACAAAGCCGTCAAACCTTATCTTGCTGGTGGTGTGACTGCTGTCCAAGCTCTCGAAAAGGGCGAACGCCCTCTACGCCATTTCATGCTTCGTTTTACACGTGAGACAGATCTCGAGCTCCTTCTGGAAATGGCCAATGGCAAACGTCCCAATGGACCTTCTGATATTCCTCTTACTGTGCTCATCCCAGCTTTTGTTTTGGGTGAATTGAGAGCTGCCTTCATCATTGGTTTGGTGCTTTTTTTGCCATTTCTAATCATCGATCTCGTTGTTGCCGTAGTGCTCACCTCTGCAGGTCTCACTATGCTCACGCCCAACTCCATCTCTTTGCCCTTCAAGCTTCTGCTATTTGTACTCGTAGATGGATGGTCACTAGTTGTGGGTTCTTTGGTTAGGAGTGTGGTCTTTTGAGCGATTTACCAGTTTTGCAAGCAGTGTTTTCAGCTCTCAAGACAGCCATCTTGCTGGGCTTGCCTTTTGTCGCGATTTCGCTAGTCGTTGGTTTCATCGCTGGCATTTTCCAAACTGGTACATCCATTCAGGATCAATCCATTTCCACAGTTCCCCGTCTCGTGGCAGTTGGTTTTGGAGTACTGCTCCTTGGGCCTTGGATTATTCGCACACTCGTTGTCTTAACACAGTCGCTCTTTGGTGATTTCATTGGCCTATTGAATGGGTAAGGATCTCTTCGTGGTGGAGTTAATGACAGGTGCTGGCGTGGCTGGTCCCATTTTGCTGACAGCGAGATCCATGGGACTTTGTTCGACTGCGCCCATCTTGTCGACGCCACGCTTACCCAGTCGACTGAGGTTTGCTCTCGCACTGCTGTTGGCAGCACCTGCTTTTTTCCTCATTCCAGTGCGGAGTTTAGCTCTCTCCGGTGGCAAAGCAATTCTCATTTCGTCAGTAGTAGTTGAATTGCTCGTTGGTGCTTTATTGGGTTTTACGGCCACACTGGTTTTCGAAGCTTATCGAACTCTCGGTGCCATTCTCGATCTGCGCTCGTCTTTGGTCGCAGCAAGAGGACAGTCCCCCATCGATGACGCTGATGGTGGGCCCTTGGCACGTTTGGCTTATGTGCTCGCATTGCTCGTTTTTATTATGCTCGATGGCCATCACCTTCTTCTTAGAGCATTGGCAGGATCAATCACTGCGCTGCCTTTGGCCAACGCTACTTCCGATGTGCTCGTCGGTAGTGGGGTGCCTTTTTTGCTTCAGGCTGGACACTGCTTTTTTTCTACGGCTCTTCGTTTTGCCTTACCAGCTTTGTTTTTGCTCTTTGTCGTCGAACTCTTCCTTGCTCTCATTGGCCACACGTTTCCATCTTTACGCGATGTTGCAGGAGATAGGTCACTGCGAACAATGACAGGTTTGGGAGTGAGCCTGCTCACTCTATACGTAACGGTTCAATGGGTTTTGCCATACATAACCAAAGCTTTTACCGAAATCGGCATTCCTATATTGCCGCTGAACCACTAGGAAAGGGGGAGAACAATGCTCGAATTCTTGTGGGAATCTGCTATTGAAGCTGAAGGAAAAGAACCTGCAAGTGATCGTAAAAGACGTAAGTTGCGCGATGAGGGCATCTGCGTTTTTACTCCCCTCATCGGTAAAGCTCTTGCTTTGCTTTGGCTGACCATAGCACTCGTTGTTCTTTTGCCCCTTGCCAGTAAACCTGCAATGGCTTTTGCCTCCTCCTGTTTTTCTGTTGCTGAAAACGACTTGGACCCTTTGGTGGCTTTCACTGCAGTTGGCAATATTTGCTGGTATCTCTTTCTTTTCTGTTTACTCTTGCCAATAGGTGTAGCTCTCACAGGAGTAGCTCAAGTTGGCTTTCACTGGTCTTCCAATGCTTTTTTCCCAGGTGAGAGTAGTTCATCAGGTGATGGTCCAGGATTGGGTAAGTTCTTTTCAGGCCTACAACCTGGTGACGCTGTCATTTCTCTGCCGCTAGTTTTTGTTCTGGCTTTTGTTTTTTATCAAGTCAGCAATGCGGCTGGAGGCCTTTGCTGGAGCGAAGTGCTTTCAAAAAACATCGAAGGTGGAGTAGAACTGCTTGGCTCGCGGACGACAAAGCTATTCGCTTTTGCTGCAATGACCATGTTTTTGGCCGCTGTGGGTGATTACATTCTTCGCCGTCGCCGTTTCGAAGTTTCCATTGCAATGTCACCAGAAGAAGTACGTCAGGAGCAATATGAGGACTCTGGACGACCTGAAGTTCGCGCCCATAGACTTGAACGGGCACAAGCACTACTCGACGGTGGCACCATAGACGTGGCTCTCATTGATGGCTCAGGAGGATTGATCCTGCTGGGACGACATCAAGGAAAAGGACGTCCTCGCATTGCTGGACGAATGGGACCAGGTAGTGCAGCTTCAATGACACCCACATTGCGGGCACGTGCAATTTCAACAGCATACGAACCAAGTCTGTCACTTCGATTGGCAGGAATTCCTATAGGACAAGCAATTCCCGATGGCACAGTTGATGATGTGGTGGCTGTATATCGTCGCTGTTCCATTGGTAGTTCAGCATAGAAAGAAAGAGTGATTAATGGATAAAAAAGGCGCACCTCCACCATCTCTGGTTCTGTTGGCTGCTCCCATATTTGTCGTCATCTTTTTGGGATTGATGGTTGTTCCCATTCGACCAGAATTGTTAGATCTCTTGCTCGTGGGTAATCTAGGCATTGCTCTGCTCGTAGTCTTTTTAGCAACGTCCATTCGCCGTCCCACAGAGTTTTCAGTCTTTCCATCATTATTGCTCATGCTCACTCTTGGCAGGTTGTCACTCAATGTAGCCTCAACGAGAATGATTCTCACTGATGGCAAAAAATTTGGTGGTGCCGTCATCAAAGCTTTTGGTCAATGGGTCGTTGGCGGCAACTACATTGTTGGTGCTGTCATCTTTCTCATTCTCATCGTCATTCAGTTTTTGGTTGTTACACGTGGTGCCGAGCGAGTAGCCGAAGTTGCTGCCAGATTCCGCTTGGAAGCTCTGCCCATGAAACAAATGGGTATAGAGAGTTCTCTCTCTTCGGGGCTCATCGATGAAGCTGGAGCAGCTTTGGCCCGTGAGGAGATACAACAAGAAATTGACTTTTATGGAGCCATGGATGGAGCTTCAAAGTTCATCAAAGGTGAAACCATGGCCTCTGTATTCATCGTCGTCATCAATGTCATTGGTGGTATCGGTGCTGGAATGTTGGCAGGTGGATTTTCCTCTTTTGGTCAACTATTCGAAACTTACACACTGCTCACCATTGGTGATGGTCTCGTCGGTTTGATTCCTTCACTGCTAGTTTCTTTGGCAGCCGGTATCATCATCACCCGCTCCTCTTCATCTGGAAACCTCTCTCAAGATTTGGCTTCACAGCTAGGTCGTGAACCGAATGCTGTTGCCATGGCTTTGGGTATTCTAGCTTCTCTGATGTTGCTCTTTGGTCTCTTCTCTGGAGTTGCCACTGTGCCCTTCTTGCTGCTTGGCGGCAGTCTTGGATACGCCGCCTGGTGTGCTCATCAGTGGGAAGGTGAAGAAGAGGCTGCCCGAGCCAAGGAAAAAGAAGAACAAGAAGAAGGGCAAACTTTGGGCCTGCCTGTTGGTGAACGTCAACAAATGGAAGTGTTGCTCTCACCAAATACATGGGAAAGCTGGGAGCAAGATGGAGTAATCGACCGACTTCGTGCGCTGACAGCCAAAACTAGGTCAGCAGTCTTTCGTCGTTGTGGACTACCCCTGGCACCTGTCGTTTTGGATGTGGCCGATGATTTGGAAGAGCCAGAATACGCAGTGTTGGTCAGAGGTGAAGAGGTCTATCGTGGCCGCCTGCGAATGAATGAACTATTGGCAGTTGCTCCAATTGGCCAAAGATGCCCCATTGAAGGCAAACTGACATCAGGACCAGGTGGCCAAGGCCTAGCACGCTGGATAACTGAAGACAAAAAGACAGAGGCCCTAGAAATGGATTTGCAGGTCCTTGGTCCCGAAGGAGTCATTGACGGAAATGTCCGTCACTTGGCAATAGCCCATGCTGCTGAACTCTTTGGCCTCCAAGAACTCGATGAGATTTGCCGGGGGGTGGCAGAGAACTTACCTGCAGTCTCTCGAGCTCTGGAAGATGCCAAGCTCGACAACGTCATCTTGTTGGAAGTGCTGCGCAGCCTCCTCGATGAAGAGGTTTCAGTAAGTAATGCACCAACTATCTTTGAAGCCGTTGTCCATGCTTCTAGGGCAACGAAAGACCCCGCTCAGCTTGCTGAGTTGGCTCGCCATCAATTGAGTCGCCAAATATCGCGACAATTGGCTGATGATGAGCAAGTCATCCGTGCCATCAGTCTTGCTCCAGAATTGGAAGAGGAGCTCCGGGAGTCTCTTTACACGAGTGACGATGGAGTACGTACCTTTGGGGTGGCACCTGACCGAGCCATGGAGCTGTTGGATTATTTAAAAGAGGCGGCTCGAGAGTTGCAGGGTAGGGGAAGACGTCCCGTTTTAATCGTGCCCTCGGGAATGCGTCGAGAACTCTTCTATTTCTGTCACCGTTATGTCCCCAACTTGAGCGTTGTTGCCGTTACTGAGATTCACGAAAGCTGTACACCCAAAATGGTGGCGCGAATTGAGCTTCCTGAGGTGGAAGATGCCCAAGTTCATGATTTGCGCTCACTCGCTGGTGCGCGCAGTGAAGAAGATTATGAAATCGTTGATGGAAGATTTGGGCACGACGAAGTTGCTTGAGTGCATCTTACCTAGATAGAATGTTTTAGTAAATCTGCGGCATTCACCTAGGGAGGGAGCCTTCGTTATGAGTCGCATCCTTGTAATAACTATTCTTTCCTTCTTGTTGGCTAATTGTTCAAACACTTTTGCTCAAACGACTTCCGCTGCCAAGACGGCATCAGCTACCAAACCCCAAGAAGTCATCATTGGTTCTTATATAAAAAACATCGAGTCTATAGACATTGCAGAGAATAACTACTACTTGGATTTTGTCCTTTGGATGAAATGGAAAGGCTCCATCGATCCAACAGAAACATTCAAGTTCGCCAACGTCATCGACGTGTGGGGAATAACCATAGAGAAACAATTCCCCAAACCCAAAGTGCTGAAAGATGGTTACAAATATCAGAGATTTCTCGTGGAAGGACGGTTTTATCACAAATTCTGGTTGGGTACATTCCCCCTCGATTGGCAAAAAATAACCTTTGAGGTCGTTGATAAAGTTCACCCAAGAACAAAGCTCATTTACAAAGCAGATCCAGATACGAACATTGACCCTGGTTTGGCCATTCCAGGCTGGCGAATTGCCGAGAAATACAACAGAGAAAAACCCTACATATACGAAACAGCCTTTGGTATGGGTAAAGATGGAACATCAAAGGAGTACTCAGAATACCGAGCAGGTGTGAGGTTATACAGAACA
>CAZXTJ010000267.1:0-10655 GCA_964643655.1 uncultured bacterium | reverse complement strand
TGGGGAGATGAGACTTTGGAGTCTTTCTTTTGGCACAATCTGCAGCATGTTGCACAAGTTCACCTACATGACATCATTGATGGAAAGAGCCATATGATTGTGGGGAAAGGGGAAATAGATTTTCGTGCATACTCATCTCTATTTAGGGACGGTATAGAGCGAGAATATTGTTTCGAAGTACGCCCCAAAGAGGCTGCCCTGCAGAGTTTGTCCAATCTTCGTAAGTTACTTTCAGAAGATTAACTTGTAAACAAAACCAACGAGTAATGAGCCTATGAGGGCTATGAGGACAAAGGTTACAATAGGCGATTCGAGACTGAATAGGCTATCTCCCTCACGTCCCCACACTAGTTCTCCACCTTCGTTTTCATCTTCACCAGGAGCAGTTAGACTTGAGCGTTCCGCTTCAGAGACGGGCAAAGCTGAAGGTCGGCGCAAATCTCCTCTCAGGGCAGCCACTGTATCGAATGCCGTTTCCAGGGAGTTGCGTTTCTCTTCGGCATCTTGTTTTTTCTTTTTCTCCACCAATGGTTTACAAGAGAGGCATAATCTCTGGATTTCATCTATGAACTCCTCATAACGACCCAAACGTCTGTTTACATCACGTGTCGTCGAATGAATGAAGAGAGAGCAGATGGCTTGTATGTCTTCAGGGGATAGTTCGCGATAAGTCGTCTTTAACTTGGTTTCAAGTTTGTCTGAGACCAATTCGGGTAGCTCGTTACGATGAGCAAATGGGTATTCGAAACAGAAGAGACGATAAAGGAGAATGCCTAAAGTGAGAATATCTGAACTCACACTAAACACTTTGTTACGAAGCGGTACTGTCGAAGTGGCTGAGCGTGGCAAAGAGAAGTGAGTTATACGTAATTCATGACTCTCAGGTGAGATGAGGATGTTATCCAATTTGAGGTGTCTATGTTGCAGACCTTCTCTGTGTGCAAGCCCTAACACTTGAGCAGTTTGTTCTAAGGTCTTCAGGATTAAAGCCAAGGGAAGAGTTTGTCCCTTGCTCAACATCTCTTCGACTGACAAAGATTCGAAATAGTCAGTGACAACGCAGAAGCGTTGAGCGATGTAGTCAAAATCGTGCATCTTCAGAATGTTCGGGTGGCCAGCCAAGTGGCTCGTTGCTTCCAGCACCTTTGTGTACTGATCAATAAAATTGGCTTTTTTCACATATCGTTCTTTGACGATTTTGATGATTAGCTCTTGTGGTTTTTCCAAGAGGCGACCTTTGAATAGGAAGGAATTGGTCGTCTCTCGATAGGGGGCCAATATTTTATAAGCGCCTTTGAGGACTGTGTTGGGCAGAGCTTTACGGCCCGCCTCACGTCGTGCCGACTGCCTCATAAATAGCTCCGATTAATACGTTTCTTCCTTGACCATGACCTTGTCGAGGAAATACTGAACGGTTGTTCGCCCACGGCCAGTAAGTTCAGCCCGAGCCGTTTCACCAGGCATATGACGTTTGCGATAGATCACTCGTCGTCCACTAACGTCAGAAACTGCTACTTCAAGCAGTTTTTCCGTGAGACCTGGTGGAATTTGATAGGTGACTTCGATGGTTTTGGCATGTTCTGAAGTTCCCACAGGTGCTGAGACTGTAATCATTACGTTCTGGTCTCTAGGAATTTGAATGCCACCAACGGGTCTATGTTCGATTACCAAACCCGTAAGATCGCTTGCTGTTGGTCGCTCAATGATGTTTATCCGTTCAAGACCAATCTCTTTGAGGATTTCCAATGCCCTTTTTCGTTGGAGTCCTAACAAACGAGGCATAATGACCAATTTTTCTCGAAAACCTTCGCTGAGCAAAATATCTACTGGAGAGCGTTTTGCGACTCTTTTGCCTGCGATAGGGTATTGGGCGAGCACAACACCACGTTCAACGTTTTTCGAGCGGATTTTACAGATATGTCCAAGACGCAACTGGGCTTTCTGGAGGATCAATCGTGCCTTGCGGTGAGTTTTTCCTTTTATGGATGGTATTTCGCGGAAGTCAGACCCTTTGGATACCTTTACATACATGGTTGCGTCAACTTGGACGGGAACACCAGGCTCAGGCTCTTGGGAGATGATGAAACCTGCTGGAAGCCTGTCGTGAAAAACCTCTCGGTCCACGCGAATCTTGAGATGAGCAAACTTCTTCTCTTGGTTTCGACGAAGAGCCTTTGTGAGCTGTATCCCTGTAACATTAGGGGCAGCAACGGTTTTTCTGTGAAAATAATCGTCCAAAAAGAGCTTCAACTGCCTCCAGGCTGTGATTGCCAGGATGCAGAAGACACAAAATACAATGCCGACCTTTAGTATTTTTTCAAACATACCGCAACGCTAACATGGTCCACTAAAAAGGTCCAGAGTGGGGCTCGTAGCGAACAGAATAAAACACCCCGACTAAGGGCCGGGGCGCACCGGCAGAAACCAAGAAAGAAGACTAATTATCTCTTCTTCTTGCTTTTCTTACGTGTTGGTTTTGCTTTTTTAGTTGTGTGAGCCTTGCGATTCGACGAACGAGCAGCATCGGCAGGAGGTGTTTTCTTGCCGTAGGCTGTCAATTCGTAATAACCGTCGCCTTTGGGGCGAAATCGGCTCTTGCTGGCCTTTTTAACAAATTCAGTTGCCATCAGTGATCGCAAACTTTGCTCTGGCGTCTTACCGCTCGTCTTGACCATTTTGCCTTTGAGGGCTTTGGCCATGATGTCGCGATAATGCATTTTCTTCCCAGCCTTGAGCAGGATGCGGTGGGCGGCTTCTGCCATGGTCATAATTTTTGTCTTGGCCATGCCAGCTCCTTACCGTTCGTCCGCGGAGGTGTAATCCCCCATCATTACAGGTCGTTCACATGCTATCACATTGCAATGGGGGAAGCAATGCGCAATGCGAAAAAGCAATGCAAGGAGCTCAAAGAGAGAGCTGATGGCCTATTCGACTGTAAGGGTGTAGCCGAGCTCGCCTTCGCCTTGGTAACCAGCAATGGCGATGATGACAGTATCAATGGTCTCGTCAGAGAGTGAAACCTCGAAATGGCCGTCTTTCATCACATGAGGCATGATTTTCCAGCGTCCACTGCTGATAGTAGCTAATCGAACTCCGCCTCTTTGGCCCTGTGTAAGGGAAACGGTGATTTTTGAAATGTTAGCCGCTGGAACGGTGAAATAGTTTGTACCAAAATGTTGAGGAGCTTCGAGACCTTCTGAAGTGACAGTGCCTGCACCTTCTAGAGCCAGAGCTTTCATTTCTGGATATCTTTCACCGTCTGCGTAGGCTCGAAGATAGTTATAACAAGCGTAATACAGGAATTGTTCCTCTAAGTCGCCAATGGCATCTTCAGTTGCTTCAACTACGTTCTTGCTGGCGCAACCTTCCCAAATCTGGCGAATAATGTCTGCGCCACCATAGTTTTCAGCAAGATAGAAAGCCCAGATGGAAGAGGCATATTCATACCATCCCTCTGTAGAGAAGAGGGAAACGTGAGGATTTTTGAAGCGGGGACTTACATTGTTCGTATAAAACTTACTTTCAGGGAATACTGCGTCGCCAGCCCATTCAGCTGTGCCTTCACACCACCAGTTGTCTTCTTCCCAGTCGTACGCTGCTTGAATACAGTGAAAGAATTCATGAGCACAACAGGCTTTGAGCATTCCTGCTTGTAGTCCATCTGGATCAACAACGATAGCTTTTGCAGACTCTTCACCAATGAGGCGAATTGTATAAGCTGCAATATCATTGTTCATCTCTATCCAAGCAGTTTTGCCTGTAGCTGCGTGGGTGAGACCATTGTGATTGATGTTTTTGATGTGACAGCGAACTTTTGCTTTGTCAGATCCTGGAGGAGCTTTGAAGCCAAACTCGACGACTTCCTTGGCCCAAGCTTGTTCTAGGTAGTTGGCTACTTCTTCTGCATAGTCGGCAAGACCATTTCCATCAGCATCTCCGCCAGCACAAGCGTCTGTACCTTTGGTTTGATAAATAATCTGAAAATGTTCTGTTTCAAAGCTCTTCTGACCTTCAGGAGCACCAGGGCCTGAGCGAATAGGTTCATCGAGGTAATTGACTATTCGTTTCTGATGGTCTTTGGAAAGGTTGTCCCAGCGGCTTTCCACCATCTTAATCAAAGAAGTACCAGAATAGTTCGAAGTATTGGGGCCATTGGGGTTGTAAAGAGCAGCTACTCTGTCGACCAAATCGTCGTCTGAGAGTTTTTTGGCTGACACGTTGGCTGGAAGGCATACCCACAATACCAATAAGGCCAGAGGGAGTATCAATCTAGCAGTTGAGCGAAACATCGTTTTTCCTTTCCCAGAGGGAATTAGAGTCTTCTTAAATTAGTTATTTATACTAATTCTAAGGAAGAGAGGAAAAACGTCAACTGCATGACTATCTACCAGTGATACGTTTTCTCAGTCTCTCTTTGAAAAAGAGGGGTTTGAAGCGCGCTGGATGGTCGATGATATAACATTTTGTCTTTGCATCATACTTGAGGAACCAAATGCCCTCTTGGTCAATGTCAAAGAAGATGTCTTCTGATGTCCTCGTCGATTGGAAATTGCCGCTCCAGGTCAAATAGCCGCGATTGCGTCCAGGAAAGGCCAGGGGCGCCATCATCACTGAGTTGTCACCCTTCCACACTTCTTGGACGAGAATGGAGGCTTTGTCTTTGGAGGTCGTTGATACTTTTCCATTTTCGACCCATACGACTTTTCCAATGACAATGAGGTCAGAGGCCTTGATTAGCTGATCGTCCGTCATTGGCATCCACACTTTTGCTGCCAGATTGCTCGTACCAAACAAGATGGCCAAAGTAGCCAAAAATCCAACTAGTCTTCTGAAGCTCACAGTATTCCTCCTTGAGCACAATCATACAAATTCAACTGCTATACGCAGCTTCTTGTCTGGTTAACTTATCGACAGGAGTTCAATCGAACTTTAATCACCACCAGAAGGCACTTTTTGTATGTTACGATGGCTCTGAAGGGATTCTCATGCGCTCATTCCTCGTTGCCCTCTTGGTCGTGTATTTTATTGCTTACGGCTTGGGCAGCTACGTAATGCTAGCTAGACTCCCATCCTTCTATGGATTTGCTCGAGATGGAGAATTGATCCTTGCATTGGCAGCTCTCCTCCTTTTGCTCTACAAAAGACGTCAAGAGCCAGGCAGTTACGACCCGAAAAAACACCACTGGGCCCTTTTGGCTTATGTGGCTGTGCTCTTTCTCAATTGCCTGCGCAGCGAACCCATCTCTGGTCACGTATTACTAGGTGCTCTCCAGTTATCTCTCACACCATTCTTGGCTTATGCCATCGGAGCCATATTGGTCCGTCAGCCAGGTGGTGCCAGAACCTTGTTGTGGGCACTTGCTGGGGCAACAGTACTCATGTCCATACCAGCTTTTATAGAAAACGGGCTTGGTTTGGTTTCCATGGCTCTTTGGGTTGATGCACGTTT
Organism: uncultured bacterium; assembly: GCA_964643655.1. Classification (GTDB taxonomy): domain Bacteria; phylum Muiribacteriota; class UBA6191; order CAZXTJ01; family CAZXTJ01; genus CAZXTJ01. Next base: position 5,206 of record CAZXTJ010000267.1, on the reverse strand, counting down.
TGAGGATACGCTCACAAGGGCAACGGGCTTTTTGGCCAATCCAATCATTTTGGCCAGTGTCTATCAAATGGCTCTTGTTTGGGCTCTTGGAGTTCTTTTGTTATTAAAGAGGTGGTCCTCGAGTTGGTGGGCTGTCATTTTCCTTTGTGTTTTGCTGTTATGCATCTTGTATATCTCTTACACACGAGCCGGTTGGCTGGCTTTCTGGTTCTCTATCTTGGTCTTCTGGTATTTTCACAAACCTAAGCGACACATTTTGTTGGGTTTTGCTGGACTGTTGTTATTGATAATCCTGATTGCACCAACAGGCCGCGTTCGATTGGCAACTATGGCAGAGATGCGCCATCGCTCCAATGCAACACGTATTGATCGCTGGTATCGTTGTGCGCAGTACATCTGGGCTCGGCCTATCGTTGGACACGGTTTGGGACGGACTTGTGGTGTTGCACCCAATCAAAATGGTGTAAAAGGTGCCTTTTATGCTCATAACTACTTGCTGCAATTGTGGGTAGAGCTCGGTCTCGTCGGATTGCTTCCCTTTGTTTTGTTTTGGTTTTTTTATTTGCGCCACATATTTCGCACAGAATGCCGCACTTTACGTTTGGCCGGATGCGCAGCATTGGCCGGATTTGCAGCCCATGCCATGGTTATCGGTCACATTGAATACCCACCCGTTGCCATGATGGTCGGAATGACCCTTGCTCTTCTCGATGGAACTTTGCCAGATGAGCCGAAAGACATGAAAGGGCAATACTCTCCCCTGCTTTTAGCAACTCCTGCCATTATGCTCATGATTGTTCTTGCTGCCCTTCAAACACGGGTAGCTTTCTTTCAATATGGCTTGCAGGAAGCATATCAGCTCAAAAAATCAGGCCAAATCAGATTGGCTCGAAATAAACTCAATTCATTGCTTGAATGGAATAGGCAGTGTCTGGAGGAAGAGCATGATTTGGCCAAGAACTGGCGTGACAAATTCTAAGATATCAATGTAATAGCAGAAACGATAAAGCTTACAAGCGCTAGTAAAAGACAACTAAGAGCAGCCATAGCGTGAAAGAACTTGTCATCATCAATGAATGTGATTACATCAGCAGTAGCAACATCTTTGGTAATCATAAAACGGGGTAGTTCATCGGCCTTGTGTCGAGGACCTATGGTTCCATATTCAGTGGTGAAACAAAGGCGATGACCAGACTGCTGACTCATTTGCCGGACTTTGCTGTCATGTTCGCCGCTTGGATAGGCCAATGCGTACACTTCATTCCCAAGCAATCGTGACAGTTCCATCCTAAAACCCACCAAATCACGCTGTATTCTCTTTTTATAAGACTGTGAATCTTCATTGGTTTTTTGGGGCAGAGTTTCAAAAGTCTTGGTATGGCTTTGTACTGTACCTGCCTTCATCAACTCCTTGATCTCGTCACGTCCGAGTGTTGCTGTGGAGGCTTTGGGCGGAACAGTTACGAAGAATGTGGCTTGGAAACTCCGTTTTAGGAGCTCTGGCAGGACAACATCTACGTGCGAGCGGCAACCATCATCAAAAGTCAGGTACACGTAGGGTGGATTTTGAGGCATTTGGCCTTCTTCGACAGCTGTTCTTACTTCTTCGAGGGAGAGTGTTCTGATGGATCGTTTCTTCAACTCATCAAGTATTTTCGTGAATTCCAATCTCGAGACTGCCCACAAATCAGAGGGTTTTGTAGGTGGACCAATTTGGTGAAGAAGAATGCAAGGTATGTGTGGGGAGCGGAATCGAGGATAAAAATGTAATACAAAAGCAGCAAAGGCTGAACAAGCTATAATGGAGCAGAACAAAGCTTTTGCTCTTCTCTTCACATTCATTGCCTCCTTATATGGTTAAAAAGCAACTGCCAAGCTTGTTTTGCCACTATTTATATGATAAAATCTCCACTTTCAGTGTGCCTTTTGGGAAGGGTAGCAGATGTCAACAGCCAAGGCAAAAAGTGGCAAGGATAAAAAGGAGGGGGCCGAGAACCCCCTCAAGGGTAAAAAACTAGCGCATGTACGGCTTGATGGAAAAACCAAAGAGTTGGTGCTCAGTGATTTGTCACTGTCCACCAAATCTACAGATGACGAAATACTCGCCGTGCTAGCAAAACATTTACGTGTAGACATTGAACGATTCTCTCTATTTAACGTTGAGCGGATGAAAGATGGCCATGTCTATCTAAGACCCGACACATCCTTTACGGATAAGTAATCGGGCTAGTTAGATGAATTGACGTGGCAGAAGGCGGTGCATATTCCAAGTGAGCCCGAAAAAGACCACTAAGTCCAAGAAGACTGCAGCCAAAAAAACCACCGTCAAAAAACCAGCTAAAAAAGTAGCCAAACCCAAGAAGACTGCAGCCAAGGCGGCGAAAAAGTCTTCAGCCAAAGCCAAAGAGAAAAAACCGACGAAGAAAGCGACCACCAAAAAAGTGACAGCCAAAAAGGCTAAACAGCCAGTAAAAACTGCGAAAAAAGTCGTAAAGAAACCTGCGAAGAAAACACCAGCTAAGAAAACTCCGAAAAAAGCGGATAAAAAAGCGGTAGCAAAAAAAACAGCCAAAAAGCCTGTAAAAAAAGCTCCTGCAAAGAAGGCTACACCGAAAAAAGCTGCTCCTAAAAAGACAGCCCAAAAGCCTGTAAAGAAAGCCGCTCCAAAGAAAGCTGCTCCGAAGAAAGCTGCTCCGAAGAAAGCCGCTCCGAAGAAAGCTGCTCCGAAGAAGGCTGCTCCGAAGAAGGCTGCTCCGAAGAAGGCCGCTCCGAAGAAAGCTGCTCCGAAGAAGGCCGCTCCGAAGAAAGCTGCTCCGAAGAAGGCTGTTCCAAAGAAGGCCGCTCCGAAGAAGGCTGAAACCAAAAAAGCAACAGCAAAAGCCAAGAAGCCTGAAAAAAAGAAGGCTGAGAAGAAGGTAGCTAAGAAGCCTGAAAAGAAAGTTGAAAAGAAGGCAGCTAAGAAGCCCGAAAAAAAGGCTGAGAAAAAGGTAGAAAAGAAATCTTCCAAGAAAGCAGAAAAAGCTCCGAAAAAAGCGGAGAAAAAAGCTGCCAAAAAAGTAGACAAGAAAGTCGAAAAGAAGGCTCCCAAAAAGGAAGACAAGAAAAAGAAGGCTAAAAAAGAAGCTATAGAAGAAGTCGTCGAAAAAGTTGTTGAAGAGACCAAGAGCAAGAAAAAAGCCAAAAAGAAGGCTGAGAAAAAACCCGCGAAGAAAACTCGTCGCAGAAAATCTGCTTCTACTACTCCGCCCGAATTGAGCGTTAATAGGACTGCTCCTGCTGCAATGCCAGTTCAATATCCGGCACGGCCCAAACAGGTTGGTCCTTATGCGCAAGTTGGACCTCATCGTTCGAGGATGGCGCCAATTGGACCGAGTTTGTTGTTGGCGCAAAAGCAGGCTGAAAAAGAAGAGAAGGGCGCATTTTCCAAGCGTTCTAGTCTTGCAGCCATTATTCCAGATGATGTGCGCGCTGCGCCAACACCACCTAAGGCTGCCAAAGAGAAGAAAGTGGTCAAACAGAAGTTCAAAGTTGATCAGCTTTATCTTCTCGTTGGCTTGAAACTTGGTCATCTATGGGTTGGTCGGAAAGTCCATCCCATTCCAGCAAAATCGAGCAAAGTTGATCTCGATTGGAAATTGTTGCTCGATGAAGAAGAACGTTGTGGCGGCATGGTTGGTTTCTGGATCCCTCGTGATAAGAATCCCAGCAAGTTGTCTGAGCAAGACGTCAATACTGTACGCGGTTGGTGTGCTTGTTTTGGTAAGTCTCTCGTTCTTATCTGTTCAGGTAAGAAACAACAGTTCTGTCACGTCTTCGACTCTTACGACTCAGATGTAAGAACTATTAACGTTGTTACTGCTCGTGACGAAGAGTATGTGATTTCCGTAGACAAACCCTAAAGCCAAAAAAAGAACCCGGGCTCGAAGCCCGGGTTTTTTTTCGCTTGGTTTTATTTGGTCTGACCGCTTACGTGAAAGCCTTTTACCAAAATTGAAGGTGCAGTTACGATAGCTCCCCAACCTTTGGTTGTTTCTACTTCCTTGGATAGGCTCACAGTTCGTGAGAAGAGGTCACGCATATCTTCGTTGAACCTGATGTTTTTCACGGCAGCTTTGATTTCGCCATTTTCAACGAGATAAGTGCCGTCCCGTGACATACCTGTGATGGAAGGCAGTTTGGGATCGACAATACTTTCGTACCAGGTACGTGTGAGCAGAAGACCTTTGTCCAAGCTCTTGAGCTGTTCCTCTTTGGTCACGTCGCCACCTTCGAGGTGTATGTTCAGCGGAATGGGACCATAAATTGAAGGATAAGGCAGGGCGTGGCCCGTGTTCTCTGTGTTGGCTTTTGCAGCCGTTCGTCGAGAATGGACAACTCCTTTGGCTACTCCTTTGTCGATGACGGTGACAGCTCGGCGTGGGAAACCTTCGAAATCGAAGGGGAAACCTTTGCGTCTACCTGCCATATAGTCATCTCGAATTGTAATGTTCTCGCCCATCACCTTTTCACCGATTTTCCCACTGAGGAAACTGCGCCCTTCGTTGAATGCCAAACCGCCAAAACCGACTACACTCATATATCGCAAGAGAGTTGCAGTGGCTGGTTCTTCGAGGATGGCATCATAATGACCGGCGTCGATCTCAATAGGACTGCGCGCCAGTTTGGCTTTTTCCAAAGCTCTTGCTGTGAGCATTTGCAAGTCGATGTCGCTCAGTTTATTTGCGCAGGCTTCGGACCAACCAGAGGCACCATCATCTGTTTCGACGGTGAAGGTCAAATCAGCAGAAGTCCAGCAATGATAGGCAAAGAGACCATGGGAAGTTGCCACAGCAACGAGATTGTCGCCATTGGTGAGGGCACCAGCAGCTTTACATTGGGCAGCTTTACAGGGCGAAATCATCTGCTTGACCATCTCGGCTTTGTCGCTATGATCTTGCTCCATGGTGGCTTCGTCATAGGTGTTTTCGGGCGGACGGTAATCTAGCTGCTCGGAAAGTGGTTCCCACATGGGATCTTCTTTTTGTCTTTTGGCAACAGTGCTAGCCACGTCGACGATACGCTCGAGTTCTCCTCTATCGAAGAGGTTGGACGATGCAACACCAACTTGTTTGCCAAAAGCTGTGACAACAGTTACCGAATAGTCTTTTTGCATCACATTTTGGTGAATGCCGTTGTTGCAAAATCGCGTTAGTGCTGACTTTCCACC
>CAZXTJ010000266.1:0-10659 GCA_964643655.1 uncultured bacterium | reverse complement strand
GTGTACATCCGTTCTCATCAATTCAATGATGGCTCTTACATCTTGTTGAACGTTGATGGCACGTTGAGTAGCATCAGAGACCGTGATTCCACCTGTGTACATCCCCACTGCCACACGGCCAATCATCAGTCCCAAGGCTGTGAAAACCAAGACTTCAATGAGGGTCAAACCAAGGCGCTTTCTTTTAGCGAGCATTGTGTGACCCCACAATCGTGGAAATGGATGAATAGTGGCGGCGTAGGGCTTCGTCTTCATTTTCGCCCTTTTCCTGCCAGAAATATTCGACAGTGACCTTTTTCATCCTCGGCGGCCGATAACCATTTTCATCAGTGCCCAGAGGATCTTCTGCAGGAGTTGCCTGGCCATAGTCCATTCGCCCATATGCATTGACTGTGACTTTCAAGAAAATGCGCTCATAAGCTTTGGGGTAATGGAAGTCCTCATTTTCTATGGCTCCATACTGAGGCGCACCACTATTGGTGGAAATGAAGTCATTACGAAAATGTTTAGTAACCTTAAAGGCACTGCCTGTCAGGTTCTGCCATCCCAGCTCATTGAGTTGGTCCAAATTGGCAAAAGGTAACTGACGAATCTCTTCCACTTTTTCTTGAGCAGCTACGATGGCCATATAAGCCAGCTTTGACTTGAAGACGGCTTTGCTGCTCTCTGTAAAAACGGAAAAGATGGGAATGAGCGCAACAGCCAGCACAGCAAGGGCGATGACAAACTCTACAGCAGAAAAGCCACTTTTCATCATTCACCGCCCTTTCTGCTTCTCGTCTGAGGGCCATATTGACCTCTATCCAACGACCGCAGAGCTTGGGCGTATTGAGCCGGTGTGAGTTGACTCTTGCGTCGAGCCTCTTCCAACTTTGCTTTTCCCTTTTTAATCTCTTCCGGCAGAAGACCATTCCAAGAGCCCGTTCTCTGGTGCCTCTCTCGCAAAGCGGCAAACATCTCAGAATGATGAGTGAGATATTTCTGCACCAAAGGTTTGTCTTTTTCGATTATTCGACGTTCATAAGGATCGTTCATCAAAATGGTTTTGGACTTGATGTCCAAGATCTTTTGGCTCACTTGGAAGAGCTGCTTGGACACATCCTCTGCTCTGATGAGGCAGTTACACAACAAGTTGGCTCGAAGGAGAACATTGAGTAATTCTTGTCGAGCAATGAGATTGTCCGAAGAAACTCGAGAGAGTGCATCATCGAGAATATCAATACACTCTTCATACTGTCCTTTTTGGATGAGTTCCTGTGCCTTGCGAAGGGCTTTGAAAGCCTCTTTACTCGCAAGAGCTTTCAGCTGCAGATTGATGTACTCTTCGTTTTTGAAACCACGTTCCATTAGTTTGGTTTTTAAGTTGGCCTGTTTTTCAGTCAAGGTGAGACGTTTGAGCATGCCAGAGTCTTTTAGTCTTTTGATCATTGCTTCTTTTGTACAAGCAAATGGAACGGTCAAAGGCTCTTTGTGAAAGGCAAAACCTCCGCCACTGGCACTTCGCCGGCCACCCCTCATCGCAGGAAGTGGTTTGAACATTTTGTCACTTCCGCGATGTCTATTGAAAGCACCTACATAACCTGTGGGCATACCGCCTGGCGTCTCGAAATATCCGCCAATAAACATGAGCACCAAAATCGCTATGGCTGCAAGAAAGGCTGACAAGTTCTTACTCATCAGTTGCCTCCCTTCACATTTCGCCAAGCTGCTGGTCGGAATGAAATGGCAATGTTGTTCCACTGGGCATCATTTGCCGACAGTGAATAGTCAGTGAAGGAACGATCGTAAATGACTCGCAGTTTTTTCTCGTTGGGTATCTTTCGTTTATTGAAATAACCGCAAGTGAGATTGCCATGTATCCAAGCATTGCAGGCATTGGGTCTTACCCCCTGAGGTGCCAAGACAGCAGCTTCAACAAGGGCTGCTTCATTTTCATTCACACCTTCGCCTGCATTGATAACGAGCTGTTCACGCCCCGCTGAAAGTTTCTCTGGTGAAGGATCTGAAGTGGCACATATCAAGTTGAGGTGGTCATTGACATTGGTCACCATGTCACCGTCAATTGTGTGAGCAGTGCCTTTGAGAATGGGGCCATTGACCACTACTTCATTGTCCTCTTCTGTGGGAGCAACGATGAGAGAACCTTTGCCTCTATAAGTGAACCAACCAGCATTAGTCATATCACGAACAAAAATGTTTCCATCTAGATGGAGAGTGCGCTGGGGAGCTTCTCCGCTTCCTTCTTCAGGAGGAAATTGGAAAGTGGGAATTTCGTTGAGATCCTCATAATAGCGAGTCACTAATCTAAAAGGCTCAGCGCAGTAATTGGAGGGGAAGGAGTTGTCTGGCAAATCTCCTCCGCCGCCGCCTGGAAGTGCACCAACATCAGGTTTGAAGAGAGTGAGCAATCCACCAGTTACTCCTGTGATGATGATGCCAGTCAAAATCTCTTGCACTGTCTGACCAAATCCCCAAGCACCGTGAAGAGCGCCACCAACTACGACAGTACTAGCAAACATGGCTAGTTGGAGGACAAACCTGCCAATCGTGGCGATAGTCGGCTCTTTTAGGGGCTGCATGTAATAAAGGCCATAAGGAACTTTCACATTGGAATTAGTCTCTGTCAGTTTGTAGTCCGTATAAATGAGGGGAATCTCGAAATGGTTGTATTTGATGGTTTTGCAACGTGTCTCGATATTCACCTCTGGTGCTACCAGCAAAGTCTCTTTGGGATCTCCTGGAGCTACATTGGGATATTCACCAGCCGAGAGTAACTGAGTACCCTGTTCTTTCAGATCTGCACCTTCACAGCGAAAGAAAAGCCCCGAATAAGTACTGGCAGACAAATCCTCGTGGTCAATTGATTCCATTGGACTGCCTACGAGGCTGAAGCTTCTGTCTTGCAAAGAAAGGTCTCTGTTGGCGCAGTGATATTCCAGAGGATTGTAGATGATGGCAAAACCTGGATCGACACCAAAAGCCATCCACGCGCCAAAGGTCAAAGTGTCGAAAATATCTTGGAACAAAGCTACGGACCAATCGAAAGTTTTCCACGGTCGGGCAGGGGGCGGAGAGCCAAAAAAGAGACTAGCTTGAACCACACCTGCACGCATAGATGGAATGGTGGACCAACCATGCCATCTCGTTGTCGAATCAGGATCACCTAGAGCAGGTAGATAACTCTCACACAGAGCTGTGCGATGGTGTGCACCAGTGCCATCATTCCAGCCATGGCTATCAACTTCATAAGGACCAACAGCTAAAATACGTGAACCTTCAGGATAGATTTTCAATCCACCACCAGTATTGAGGTCTTCCTTCTGCTCTTCCAATTGACTGGCAGGGGAATCTGGATCGCTCAACGTTGACTGATATTGCCAAGCCACGAATTGGCGAGCCATGGGCGCTTCATTCAATACCTTGATGTCATGAGTCGATTCCAAAGTCCTGCGAACTTTGGGGCCTTTGGGAGCCAAACCACAAATCGTCGTAATACGAACTGTGACAAAACCTTGGTAATGGACAGGTTTGTCTAGCGGGAGTTTCTCTAGCTCTTCTCGCGTGTAATAAGGGTCGTCGCTGTCTACGAACTTTCCTTCAGGCGTGAAGACAATCTTGCGAAAACCTTCGAAAGAAGCTGTACACTCAAGAATTTGGCTATCTTCAGCTTCCATGATTTCTTGGCTTCGTGGCAGAAGGCCACTCAAGTCAAGAGCACTCCATTGACCAGGTATCTTGCCTGTCACTCCGCCATCAACTGCAGCTTTGACAGCCTCAAAAAGTTCACTGTGCCACAGAGGTGCTTGCCGTCCCTCATCTACGTCATTAGAAGGATCGTTATCGAAGGGACGATTGAGTCTGTCATAAAGAAGGGCCAAAACTTCTTCGAGAATGGCCTGATTGTGTGCGTCAGCTCGCCAGCGATAGGCAGCAGAAACAGTCTGATTATATTCACTCGTGCCAGAGAAAGTGATGTAGAGCCCCAATATACCCAGGGCTACGAGAGCAACGAGGACGAGTGGAATGAGCATTCCTCTGCGGTTTCTCGTTTTCATCGTTACTCCCTTCGTCTAACCACTCTAGATGAGACAAGAGCAGACAAACAATAGGAAGCAGGAAAAGGGCCACCTGAGAAAAGTGAAAAAATCCCAAACATCTCTCTCAATTTTGTCACAAAAACGGACAAGGCGGAACGAAAGCGAACATGTTGCAAAGTGCCGCCTATACATGATAGCTTTGCCACCTTCAGTTGGGGGCCATACCGGTCATTTGAGACGAAAGAGGGATTCATGCGTTTCTTTCTCACTTCACTCGTTGTCGTAGTTGCTTTGTTTGTTTGCTCAACAGCCACTTATGCACAGAGCTTGCGCGAGCGAATTGCTGCTCGTCGGGCAAAATTGGAAGCCCAAGCCAAAGCCAAGGCTGCTGTCAAAAAAGCTGCCAATGTAAATCCTGATGCAGATCCAGAAATGTGGAGAATCAACCGCTTCGGTATTCCTACACGTCGTATGTTTGGTATTCCCATCGCTGGCAGTGGTGACTCTCGTTTCTACGCCAAAGCTCCTCGTTCCGTATATACGGAAAACTGTTCAGAGGGAAGCACAGTCTATTTCTACGAATACACAAATGGTAACTTGCAGTTGGCTGGCCGCGGTCGTGTAAAAAAATGTCGCGTAAAAAGTCGCGTCGTCGCCGTTGAAGCAGCTTTGCGCAGTTTCCGTTATTCCGTTCCTGAAGTCAAACCTGTTCCCAACCAGTATCGTCTGGCCGTTGTACTGAAGCTCATCCCCTCTAAGAGCCCAAGAAACCAGAAATGGTACATGTCACCCAAACTCAAAGGTATCGACACAGTTGGTTGGGGTTTGAACGAACAGGAAATGTTCGCCACTGGTCGTGTGTGGCTCGGAATGTCCGAAAACGCCATGTATGCAGCTTGTGGTGCACCAACAGAAGTAATCAAAGGTGTCAAAGAGACTCGCGTTATCTATCAGCGCGGTAAAGTCAACCAACGCATCATGATCAAAGACGGTAAAGTAGCCGGTCTTGATCCTGCCAAACCAATCAGCTTCGCTTTTGAGGCATTGGCCACTCAATATCAATAAGCTGCTTGGGGCCTCAGCCTGTGATAGACTGAAAGCCCATGGCAACTGCAGAAAAAACAACGGAAACAACGTCAGCGCAAGACGTCAATGAGCTCGTTGCGCTCGGTGTTTCCTATGAAGCACAAAATCTCGATGAGAAAGCTCTAGAGACCTTCGAAAAGGCTGTTGCTGCCGATCCGAAGAGTGTTCAAGCTCTGCTTGCTTTGGCTAGCTATCACAATCGCCATGGCGATATCGAGAAGGCTTACGAGTATATGGCTCACCTTTTCGACGCTCATCCTGAGAATGCCGATGCTTTCGTTGGCCGTGGTCTTCTGCGCTACGCAGAAAAAGCAAAACGTCCAGAGCTCTCTGATTACGAAAAAGCGCTAGCCATAGAACCAACTCATCGTGAGGCTCTTTTTAACTTGGCAGCAGCTTATCTCGAGCAGAACAAACTGCCTGCTGCAGCTGACAAAGTAAAAAGACTGAAAACACTAGTCCCAGGTGAGGGATTGGTTTATTACCTCGAAGGTTTATTGCGTGGCCGCGAAGGTAGATTAAAAGAAGAGATCAAATGTTACGAAAGAGCACGAGAACTAGACCCTGAGTCTGTTGCCATTCACTATAACCTGGGAGTAGCACTCTTAGAGGCTGAACGAGCAGCAGAGTCGATTGACGCCTTCCGTGTTGCTCTCGAACTCGACCCAGAGGCCCTGGACATCTATCTCAATCTTGGCTCTGCATATTTTGAAGAAAACCGCAACGAAGAAGCGGTCACAGTGCTCGCCAAAGCTTCTGAGAAATTTCCAGATTGCGCAGATGTCTTTTATAACCTTGGTTACGTATTGGCTGCCGGTCATCAATACGATGCCGCTGTAGAGGCTTATCAGAAAGCTGTCGCCATAGACAACACAATGGCAGATGCCTACTACAACATGGCTTTCATTCGTTTCAAAAGAGGTCAATACGATAAAGCCATCGCTGGTTACCAGCGAGTCATTGAACTAGAGCCAGAAAGATTCAAAGCCTATTACAACCTGGCTTTCTCTTTTGACCGCTGCCAGCGCTACGAAGAGGCAATCGACATCTACAAGAGAACGTTGACTTTCCGACCAGATGACCACAAAACCTACAGCAAACTAGCCATGGTCTATTACCACATGAAAGACTGGCGTAAAGTTCGCAACGCTGCCGTTCGTTCCTTGGAAATGGAACGCATTAGCAATGCTGAAGCCCACTATTATCTAGGACTCGTAGCTGAACATGACGGCAAGTGGCAGGAAGCGGCAGAAGAGCTGAAAGCTGCTCTGCGCCAAGAGGCTCATTTCAAAGATGCACATCTCAAAAGAGCTGCTGCCCTCAGGCGTATTGGCCAATTCGAAGATGCAAAAACAGAGGCAAAAGAAGCCATTCGCCAAAAAGCCTCTTCATCTTCCTATTACGAATTGGGACGCGCTTACGGCGAACTAAACGATGGCCAGAAAGCCATGGCAGCTTTCCGCAAAGCCCTTGAATTCGATGATAGCGATGTCAAAAGTATCATTGCCATCGCTGATCAACTGATGAAACAAAAAGACGTGGCCGGTGCCATCGACGTGTGTAAAAAGTACGTTGAAAAAGGCGTCAAATCCCATATGCTCCACTATCACTTGGCCCTCGCTCTCGAGGCAAAAGGTGACCTCCAGGAAGCAATTGTGGAGGCCAAAAGAGCAGCTCAACTGAACGAGAAATTTGCACAAGCTTACGCAATCATTGGCAAAGCCTACAAAGAGTTGGGTGACGAACAAAAAGCCAACAAATATCTCTCTCGGTATCGCCAGCTGAAATAACTATCAGCTCTTCTTCTTGTCGCTCTCCATCGCACGGAAGGCAGCTTCGGCACGTTTGAGTTTGGCTGCAGCTTTCTGCAACTTGACCTCGAGTTTTCTGTTTTCTTCACGCAACATATCGTTCGTTTCATTGAGTTCGTCGATGGTGACTGCGTGGTCGTCCAAATCCTCTTTCAATTTGGAGACAGTCAGCTCGAGATTGTCGATGAGCCTTTCGCTCTCTTTTGACAAATGTTCATGAGTTCTTGCCAACAAAGAGACTTTACTTGCCTGTTGGCGAATCTCTAGCTGCAAGTCCTTACGAAGCTTCTCTTTTTCCTGCTCGAGGGCTTTCAGTCGGCCATTGGCTCTGTCCAACTTCTCGAGAGTCGATGTGCGTTCTTCTTCGATGTAAGTATTCAAGCGGTCATTCTCTTCGGCTAAACGCCTGATCTCTTCACCCTGTTGGTTGACGAGAGACTGCAACTCATTGATAGTGCTGTCGCTTTCGCGTTTGCTTCTATCACTTTCCAAGGTCAGCTCAGAAAGCTCTTCTTTTTGCTTCTCGTTTAGCTTCTCCAAGTCGGCAATAATGCCATCTCGGCGCATATTGACCTGTTTGTGTTCATCTGAGAGACGCTTGAGTTTGCTTTCGTAACTCTCCATGGCAGAGGCCAAAGCAGCACGTTCACTCTCTAGCTTTTGAATGACACCATCTTTGGCTTCAGTGATACCGTCGATACGCTCTTGCAACTCATGGTTCGAAGAACGAGCAGTATCCAAATGACGTTTCAACTCGTCGACTTTTCGCTCTAACTGACCAGTCTGCTCAGCATTCGTTCTAGCAGCTTCGACGAGCTCAGCCTCTAGTTCTTTACTGCGTCTTTCCTGATCAGTAATCTCTTCCCGTAAATGCTCTTCTTCACGAGCAGCATCGAGACGAGCCTCTTCAGCTTCGTGGGCTAAATTGAGATTCTCTTGGGAGAGACGTTCGTTCTCAGAGCGAACATTGGACATCTCCTCCATTGAATGTTTCAACTCTACCTCTTTGTCTTCCAACAAAGAATGGAGTTTTTGGCACTCTTCCCTCGTCTCTGTCAATTCCAGTCTGAGACTCTCGATTTCAGTCTGAGAATCTTGGTAACTCTCGCGCTCAACTTCTAGGCGTCGCAACTCATCTCGGTGTTCGGACTCGAGACGTTTTCTGTCATCACGTTCCCTGTCGAGTTGAGAGCGCAGACGGTCAATTTCAGTGTGAAGGCGTTCTTGCTCAGCCTGAATACCAGTAAGGCGAATGTCAAAACGTTGCTCCATCTCTTGGCGACGACGCTCTAGACGTTCCTCTTTGGCTCGAAGCTTTTCCTTGAGCTGTCGATTGGACATCTCGAGTTCTTTGATAATGCGCTCTCTTTTGGCTGACAAAGAACGTTCGAAATTCATCTGACGAGTCAACTCATGTTCGAATTGACGCTGCAGCTTATCAATGTCCCCAGCCAATGCAGCACTAGTGAGAGGAAGTCCAGCTGCAGGAGAAACCTCAGCACCCATTTCCTTCACTTCAGACTCTTGGAGCATTTCAGCTTCATCAACGGCTTCTGTATCAGTCTCAGGCTCTGGCTCAGCCTCAGCTTCCCGTTCGAGTTCCGGTTCTTCATCGGGCTCTTCGTCGGGCTCTTCATCGGCTTCCGGCTCTTCATCTTCAACCGGTTCCGCCTCTTTGTCCAAATCGTCATCATCATCTTCGCCAAACAACTCGTCGAGCGAATCCTCTAAATCACTTTTGGACAATTCAGGCTCGGCCTTTTCTTTGTCGTCCTTTTCATCGTCAGACAAAACATCTTCTACGTCTTCGTCACCTTCGTCGTCTTCTTCAGCATCAAAAGCAGCAGAAGAGACACAATCACGAACGACCTCGATGAGTCTATTCAGTGAGAAGGGCTTCTTGATGAGTTCGCAGCCCTCTTTGACAAGGAGATCTTCTTTTCCTTCGAGAGCATCCTCGGAAGAAACGAGCAAAATCCTAGTAGGAGGATCTGCTGCGTTGGATGACTCGATGAGCTTATCGAAGTCCACATCTTCCATCTCCAGAGACATGATGGCCACTGGTGGATGGGTTTCCTCAATCAAATCGAGGAAATCATCTTGCTCTTCTGTAACTTGAACGTCAAAGCCATCAGACCGAAGCGAGGTGACATACATCTCGCGTGCGGAAAGATCAGTATCAAAGACCAATACCTTAAGGTCGCTCATGTTTGCCCTTACCCCGTCAGGCCAGTCATTGCCAACCAAACAATACTATCACGAACAGAATTCCCATTAATAGGGCAAGTCCGAGGCAATAATTAGAATCAAGGAAACTGTCAGGAGGAGCCTCTTCCTCAACGATACTTCTGGGAACAGGAGGCCCCCATATAGCCATCTTTGCTGCAGGCTCTTCTTCCTGCTTTTTCACAGGTTCGTTCTTCTCGAGAGGCTCTAAAGGTGGAGCCTCAGCTTTTACGAGTGAATCACTAGCTGTAATTGGTGGAAGAATGGAGACACCCTCCGGTTCCTTCTCCGGCTCTGGCTCGGGCTCCGGTTCAGGCTCCGGTTCGGGCTCCGGTTCCGGTTCGGGCTCTGGTTCCGGCTCTGGTTCCTTCTCCGGCTCTGGCTCGGGCTCCGGTTCAGGCTCCGGTTCAGGCTCCGGTTCGGGCTCCGGTTCCGGCTCGGGCTCTGGCTCAGGCTCTGGTTCCGGCTCGGGCTCTGGCTCCGGCTCAGGCTCCGGTTCCGGCTCGGGCTCAGGCTCGGGCTCCGGCTCGGGCTCCGGCTCGGGCTCTGGCTCGGGCTCAGGCTCTGGTTCAGGCTCCGGCTCCGGCTTAGACTCTTCACTCCAGCTTGCCAGCGCTTCAGCTGCAATATCTGCCAATCGGAGGCCTTCTGCTGCAATCTCTGCTGTTGTTTTCTTTTTATCGCCGCCTACAGACTCTGCTGGTTTTTCAATGGAAACGACGACAACGGTAACTGTGTCTCTGTCCTCTTCTTCGAATGAGCGCTCGAAGATGGTGCGACAGACTGCTGCGGGATCTTTGCCTACCTCTATGGCCTGTAGCAGTTCATCCTCTGTCAGAAGGCGAGGAAGGCCGTCTGTGCAGATAATTAGACGGTCTCCTGAGTAGAGTTCTCCTTCAAATATCTCAGGTGTTACTCCTTCAGGTTGGCCCAGCCAACGAGTCAATGTCGTTGATGCAGTAATTGAGGCTGAACTTTTTCGAGCTATTTCGCCTCGGCGGTACATATCGGCAGCTCTTGTGTGATCTTTTGTGACTTGCATCAACATGGCGTTACGACAGAGGTATGCTCGTGAGCTGCCAACATGGGCAACGCTGTAGTTGAGATCCCTGATGAGAACTAGGGTCGCGCTAACGGCAGGGGGACCGTCAAAGCAGGAAGCCTCGGCCATTTCGATAATGCGGCTATTCACTTCGGCAAAGACGCTTTGGACTTCTTCTTTGGTGGGGAGGCGATCATCGGGAATGTACTCGCCAACGTAATCGCGAAGGATATCAATGGAAGCTTCTGCAGCAAAAGGATCCTTGCCACCATCGGTGACAAGGAACAGGCCGCTGAGCGGATCGCTGAAGTAACGATCCCCATTCACCTTGGTCCAGGTGCCTGTCAGCGAGTTGGAATATGGTTTGAGGCGCATTAGCTCTCGTTTCCTAGCTGCCGGCTCATTGTAAGTTCCATTTCAACGCAAATCAAGCCCACGTACATGGTACAGATCCATG
>CAZXTJ010000265.1:0-10661 GCA_964643655.1 uncultured bacterium | reverse complement strand
ACTTCTTCCGTCTGGGACGTGTCCCCATGACTGTTGAAGAATACGATAAGATGTATAAAAAGTAGTTCTTAATCCAGTACTGGTGTGGTCAGAACACTTCTGAGTTCTTGGGCCAAATCCAGAGCTGACGAAATGGACGGTGTCTCGAGACTACCAACAAAGTCTCGGTGGCACCGTCTCTTTCTATATTCAGGCTCTCTGGGAGGATGTAGTAAATAGCGCTCCATGAGCTCTATTTGTGGTGAAACGAGCAGCGTAGTCGAATAAAAGACGAGCTCCTGCTCTCTATAGAGACATGCTCCACCTATCTTCTTTTCTCCTAGAACCAAATCAGAAACACCAGCTTGTTTGATGTCAGGTATGCCTATTTGGTCCAATCCCTTTATCAACCAGGAAGAGATGAGACGAAAGTAGTGATTGATTCTTCCAAATCCCCTTGCCGGCGCAACTAGGGAGACAATAACGTTTCCTTCGTCCAAAAAGACTGAACAACCACCACCAAGACGCCTCAATAGAGGAATATCATCTTCCTGGCAGTTGGTCACGTTTATTTCTAGGTCAACCTTGCTGCCTCTACCCAAAACTACGGCTCTATTGGGTGGAATATAGATGCGCAGCCGTGCCACTCCATCTTGGCGAAAGGCGGCCAACATATCATCATCTAGCTCAAATTTGCCGATTGCCGTGTCTTTGTCCATCACTGTTCCTTATACTTATAATAACAGTGTGAGAAAGGTTTGCTAATGTATTCGAGATTCCATTGCATATGCTTACTATCAGTTTTGATTTTTCTGCCTTCCATATCGTTCTGTAGTGAAGAAGCTACGGTACGGGATGTTGAGAAGCTACTCGATGAGCGTAAATGGCAAGAAGCTGCAGAAATGGGAGATGAGCTCTTTCGCCATCACCCCCAAGGTGCTGGAGTGAAGAAGATAGCTCTCATCGCAGCCATGAATTACAGTCGTCATCTCATCCAGACAAAACGGTCTGAAGAGGCCATAGGCATTTGTGAGCGAGCAGAGGATTATGACATCGATAACTATCGTCCCCACTTTTACAAAGGCAAAGCCCTGGCCAGGTTGAAACGTTTTGACGAAGCGCGAAGTGCTCTTGAGAGAGCTGCAGAGTTGAGTGACAAGCCGGTAGTAACTTGGTCCCTGGCAAATGTGATTTACATGCAGGGTGATTTCCAGGGTGCTATTCCTCACTATCAGCAGGTGCTCTCCCAAGGTAAAGAGAATGCACGTTTACTTTTGAATTTGGGCACTTCTTTTTGGCGGATTGGCGACAATGCTCAAGCACTGCAGTTCCTCAAGCAAGCTCTGTCCAAAGAGCCAGAGAATGAAGTGATTCGCAACAAGATACAGAAAATCGAACGGGAAGAGTCTGTCCAAGGCTCCTACAGAACGGTAGAACAGGGCGACTTCACTATTTCCTTCGAGCGAAGCGAAGAGCAACGTGAGTTGAAGGACAAGGTGTCTCGTTGTCTAAAGAGTGCATTGGCTGATGTTGAGCGTGCTTTGTGGCGCCACGAGTGTGACATGATTCACGTCATTATCTATCCCAGTGGCGAAGCATATAAAGAAGCCATGGATGCGCCCAACTGGTCTGCTGCATGTTGGGATGGAAAATTGCGCATCCCCTTGGAAACTGCTCGTGATGCTGATGAAGACAAGTTTATGCCCATTCTGAGGCATGAATTGGTCCATTTCCTCATTCGCGACAAATACAAAGGGCGTCGTTTCCCTGGTTGGTTAGATGAGGGATTGGCTCAGATCAACGAAGGGCGAGACAAACACTGGGCGAGAAACCTTCTGCGCAAAACAATCAATCGTAGAGATGCAGCTCGCTTTATGTACCCTCTCAACCATCTGGAACCTTCTTTTGGCCGTGTTGGCCGTGGTGGTTCTGTCAGAATGGCTTATGCCCAAGCCCTCTGGATTGTGAAGTATCTCAATTCACGTCGTTGGTCCTATGCAACTGACATTCTCTATTACATTGGCGAAGGTGAGACGCCGGAGATGGCGCTATATAAAGCAACTGGCGATGATTACGCCAAGTTCACCAAAAAGTGGCTCGTTTGGATGAGGACCGAGTTCCACCTTCCACAACGATAATGAACCTGCAACTGCAGGCTAGAATCTCATCAACCACCACTCTCAGGGCAGCCAAGTAAATTCATGTCTTGTGTTGGTTGTGTAAGAGTCTGCCGCACGTTTTGCTGAGGGAGTACATCAACCTTTCTGTCCACTATGGTTTGGACGGGCGGTTTAGCGGTAATAATGGTTGCAGAGTTTTTGGTAGTAGGCTGCTGTGCAAGTCTCTGTGTATTCAGCATAGCGATGAATTGAGCTATTGTCTGAGTCAAAGGGATTGCCTGTGAAGCAATCTGACTACCTGTGTTGGCTATGACAGGATAACTTTGTGTGGGCGAGCCAACTGCTGGCCCTTGTATTGGAACACCTCAACCTGAGGAGTAAGTCCTCGATTGATGTCTGCTTCTGTTTCCACCACAACCAGATAGTATGGAAGCCATCAAGACGAACAAGAGAATGTGCCCTCGGGCCATTTATGCCTCCTCTGCAAATTACGATTTGTCGAGAAGGCAAATGCACGATAAGTGCCAATTGGCCATGGGGCCGCAATCCCAGTAAACACAAGAAAATGGTTTTGCAGACCAAATCAGCTATGTAGCGTGGCGACATAAGATGTATCACCACGAAACAACTCTTTTATATGTGCACAGCAGTACCTGCTGCTACTTCGGCAGCTTCCTGAATGGCCTCTGAAAGCGTTGGATGGGGATGGATGGTAACCATCATGTCTTCCAAGACGGCACCCATTTCAATGGCTAGAGTTGCTTCAGCGATGAGATCAGATGCATCTGGACTGACGATACCAACTCCAAGAACCAATTGGCTTTCTGGTGAATAGATGATTTTCACCATGCCGTCTTCCCTGCCGAGCGTACGTGCTCTGCCAAGGGCTTTCAGAGGAAAGCGACCAATGGCAACTTTCTCTTTGTTTTCAATGGCTTCACGTTCTGTGAGTCCCACCCAAGCAATCTCTGGGTCAGTGAACACAACAGCAGGAACTGCTCGATTGTCGAAGGCAGAGTTTTCACCAACGATTACTTCAGCAGCGACTTTGGCTTCTCGTGAGGCTTTGTGGGCTAGCTGTGGTCCAGGCACCACGTCTCCAATAGCAAAGATATGGGGCACTGTTGTTCTGCACTGTTCGTCCACTTTGATGAGACCATCTTCGCTCACTTCAACAGAAGTATTCTCCAAGCCAATTTTGTCTGAATTGGGTTTTCTGCCAATGGAAACGAAGACATTATCACCCAAGAGTTCAGTACCATCTTTGAGTAAAACCTTAAAAAGGCCACTCTCTTTTGTAATCGAGGCTACTCTATTATCAGTGATAATTTTTTCGAAGCGCCTTTCTGTACTTTTCAACATTACGCGGACGAGATCATCGTCAGCACTTTTGATCAAGTTTGGTCGTGAATGAACGAGTGTTACTTTTGAGCCTAGACCTGCATAAACGGAACCCAATTCCATGCCTATGTAACCACCACCGACAACTATCAAACTGCTGGGTATAGTTGGCAGTTTCAGTGCTTTGGCCGAATCCCACAAGTCCAGATCTTCAGTCCCAGGTATGGATTTGGGGCGAGAACCAGTGGCGATGATGGCGTGCTGAAAGGTAACTCCTGCCACATCGGAACCTTTGATCTGAATTTCGTGATCAGAAACAAAGCTTGCCCGTCCTTTGATGATTTCTACACCTCGACGTATCAGGAGTTTTTTTATAGAGCTCGTTAAGCCTTCGACAACCTCCTCTGTGTGTTCACGCAAAGTGTTGTGATTGATCTGAAGGTTTTCAAAGGTGAGTCCAAACTTTTTGCCCCCTTTTAGAGCTTCAGTAAGTGTCACTGCATGTATGAGAGTTTTGGAAGGGATACACCCCTCAATGAGGCATACCCCTCCAGGTCTGTCACGCTCATCGATGAGGGTGACCTCCTTGCCCAAATCAGCTGCTCGGAGAGCGGCAACATAACCACCAGGGCCAGCCCCGATGATGGCCACCTCTGTCTCCATTTTCAATTCTCCCATTACCATTTGAAACCTCCTCTACGTTTCGAGCAACAGTCTGCTCGGACTGGAGAGTAGGCCCACGATTTTATTGGCAAATCGAGCTGCATCAGCACCGTCAGCCACTCGATGGTCAAAGGCGAGCGTTATGGGCAACATCTTCCGTATGCAAATCTTGCCATCTTTGACTACAGGTTTTTCTTGTACTCGTCCCATACCGAAAATGGCCACTTCTGGATAGTTGATTGTTGGAATCATGGCAGTACCACCGAGAGGACCAACATTGGTAATCGTGAAGGTGGAGCCGAGAAGATCTTCGACTTCAATCTTCTGGTGACGAGCTTTTTCTGCCAACTCCGAGATGTTTTCAGAAATGGCGACAATGGACTTCTTGTCTGCCCCTTTGATAACAGGAACGATGAGTCCATTACCTGAGTCAACGGCAATGCCTATGTTGTAAAACTTCTTATAAATGATCTCTTCTTTTATGGGACAGAGGCTGGCATTGAAGGAGGGAAACTCCTTCAAAGCCGCAACAATCGCCCGGACAACAAAACTGAGTAAAGTCAGGTGAGCTTCTCTTTTTTTGTTCTCCTTTTTGCGCAGTTCCTCTAGTTCTGTCACATCGATTTCATCCATATGTGCAACATGGGGAACGAGCACCATTGAGGTGACCATATGTCTGGCCACTTTTCTTCTGATGGAGCGAAGCGGTTCCACTTCAACTTCACCCAGGGACGAGTAGTCAGGCAGTTCACCTACGTCGAGAAAAGGAATTGCAGAAGGAGGCAAAGGTGTATTTTTCACTTCCTCTTTGGGAGGTGAAGGTTTCTCACCAGACGCGTGATTTCTCACATCTTCTGCCGTTACGCGACCACCAGGTCCTGATGCCACTACGAGGTGTAAATCCACGCCAAGTTTTCTGGCCAGCTTTCTTGTTGCTGGAGCTGCCGGTACAGGAGCCTTCCTCTCCTTTTCCATAGGTTTTGGGGCAGGGGGTTCTTCCTGTTGTTCTTCCGTTGCAATGCGGGCAATAACCTGTCCGACGTGGACGATGTCGCCAGGTTTACCTACCGTATCTACGACCTTTCCTCCTTTTGGGGAGGGGATTGTGACGGCAGCTTTGTCTGTCTCCAAGTTGACGAGATTGCCGTCTTCTTCAACTTCATCACCTGGTGAGACATACCAAGTGAGTATTTCTGCTTCGTGAATGCCTTCACCAAGATCAGGCAAAATGAATTCGTACATGGCTACCCTCCTCTCATTGTCTATCCAAAGTCTCTTCCATTCCTCGCAAGATTCTTTGAGGATTGGGAAGGTAGCTGTGTTCACGGCCGAAGTAGGGTGTGATTACATCAAAACTAGAAAGTCTTTTGACTGGTGCTTCCAAGTAATCGAGTGCCTTGTCATTAATCCTGGCTACCAATTCTGAACCAACAGACATGGTTCTAGGTGCCTCTTGGACGATGACACAACGGCCTGTTTTTTTGACTCTTTCTATTATTGGATTGTCGTTGATGGGGTTGATTGTCAATAGATCGACAACTGCAACATCAATGCCCCGTTTCTCTTTGAAGAGGCGTACAGCCTCGAGAGTTGGACGCATCATGGCACCCCAAGAAACGATGACCAAGCCTTCACCTTCTTGCACTATATGTGGCTGGCCAATTGGCAGCACCTCTTCTTCGTCGGGGACTTCTTCACGAAAGGCACGGTATGAACGTTTGGGTTCCATGAATACAACGGGATCTGGATCCCTAATGGCAGCCACCATGAGTGCCCTAGCATTTCTTGGACCTGAAGGGATTACACACTTCAAACCAGGTGTGTGGCCATAATAAGCTTCGCGACTTTCAGAGTGGTGTTCTAGTGCACGGACACCCCCTCCGTAAGGCATTCTCACAACCATTGGTACTGTTCTTTGCCCTTGCGTGCGAGAGCGATACCTCGAGGCATGTCCTTCAAGATGTGCCCAGCCAACGTGTGCAAATCCAGAAAACTGAATTTCACCGATTGGTTTGAGTCCAGCCAAAGCCATGCCGATTGCCGTGCCAATAATGCCAGATTCTGCCAAGGGTGTATCTATGACTCGGCTTTCTCCATACTCAGCTTGCAGACCATCGGAAACACGAAAGACTCCTCCATCTACACCTACGTCCTCTCCCAGGAGAACGACTGTTTTATCTCTTTCCATTTCTTGGCGTAGAGCCAAGTTAATGGCTTTGACCATATTTAACTTAGCCATTGTCGGCCTCCTTTCTGACGTTTTCGAGGAATTCCGCTTTTTGCTCGAGCAGATATTCATGCTCAGTGCCATAGACGTGGTCAAAACAAGTTTCTGGAGGCAGCTTTTCAATGGCCTCGAATTCTTTGACCTCTCCGTCTATTCGTTCCCTTGTTTTTTGCACGAGCTTTTCGTCTTTTTCCTCACTCCAAAGACCTCTTTTGATGAGGAAGCTTCTAAAGCGTGGCAGTGGGTCTTTCTCTTGCCATTTGGCCACCTCTTCATCTGTGCGGTATTTCGTTGGATCATCTGCTGTTGTATGCATCATCAGCCGATAAGTGACTGATTCTATGAGAGTTGGACCTTCACCAATTCGCGCTCTGTCTATGGCTTCTTTGGCAGCTTTGTACACTGCAAGGACGTCGTTTCCATCTACTTGAATGGAAGGAATGCCATAAGCGACGGCCTTTTGAGCGATTGTTTGTGAATGTGTTTGTTTGGACCGAGGTACGGAAATGGCCCATTGGTTGTTTTGGACCACAAAGACTACAGGCACTTGCCACACTCCGGCAAAATTCAGTGCTTCATGGAAATCACCTTGCGAAGTACCACCATCTCCACAAAAGCCCACTGCAATACCTTTGTCTCCTCGATACTTGAGTGCATAGCCAATACCTGCAGCGTGGAGCATTTGTGAACCAACGATGATGGAAATGGGAAGAGTTCTCTTTAAATCAGGGAATTTGTTTCCCTCTTCGAAACCATTGTGAAAGAGCAAGTTGTGCACAAAAGGATGTCCTCGCATCAAAAGACCTGGCATTTCACGAAAGGTTGGAATCAACCAATCATCATCTTTCATGGCGTAAGCAACACCACAAACAGAGGCTTCTTGCCCAGTTGAAGGTGCAAAAGTGCCAATTCTTCCCTGACGTTGAAGTTTCAGCATCCTTTGGTCGGCTTCACGGGCATATAACATATGACCGTAGATTTCGATGAGTTCATCCCCATTGAGATTAGGGATGAGCTTTTCGTCGATATTTCCTAATTCGTCCAGGATAGACAAAAAGCTAACCTTGAACGAGGCTATTTCATTGAGAGGCATGGCAGCCCCCTTTCTTCATATAAAAACTCACAGAGGAGTCGATGAAGAATGGAAGGGCCTTACAAGTACGATTGTTACTCGTTTAGGGGAGCGTCGAAGAGTGTGCGCTGATTGGGATCGAAATCTTCGTCTTCAGAGGCTGCATCAAGGCGAAAAGGTATTTTATCGCGAGTCAAAATGTCCCACCAGCCAAAGTGCATGGCCAAAATGTGGTCGAGCTCCCAAGTTCTTTTGGACGCTGACAAATTGCGTGGATCAGGTTGGCAAAAAGCTGCCAGGTGAGATCCTGCCAACAGGTGAAGAACACCAGTTGAAAAGCCTGTTCCAGCGTATACGATACAACCAGCCAAACGGAGGGCATGCATATCATCGAGGGCATAAGGGATCTTTTCGTCAGTCGTTCCTGTGCTTTCTTGGAATTTACACTCAATGGCGAAAGCTTTGTTTGACTGCTCGTGAACCATAAAAATGTCGACACGTCGGTTTTTACCAATGATGGATTTGCCAACGGGTACTTCGCGGTACACAGTTATGTCGCGATCACCAAAGTTATGCAAGACATAGGCTGCAATGAGATCCGCGTATTCTTTACCTTTCATTGGCTCTCCTCATTCAAAAACAGAGACTGCGGCCTTTGGTCGTTGCTCGACAGGCAACAGCTAGACTGTCCAAACCGTCTTCCAGTGTGACACGCAACTTGTGGTCCCGATTGTCAACACAGTGCAAGAAGTCTTTCATCAAAGCTCTCAAACTCGCTTGATAGACCTCTCCCTTTTTTCCATCGGCTTGGAAAGTACCGCTAATGAGTCGTTGGGCTCTATATTCTACTCCTCCTGATCGGAGTTTTGTTCTGTCTCTTTGTGTACCATCTATGTTTCCCCACCCTTCTGGCCTAGAGTCATCGTGAACTTCGTTGACATGTTCATCGCTGTTTATCACAAGGTTGGGCAGGGATGACAAAGCAGCTTTTGTTTCTTTACTGACAATGGCTCGGATGGTTCCGAAGAGTGGAACCCAACCTTCTAACTCGATTTCAGCAAGGTCAAAAACGAAGCGCTGAGTAGTTCTTTCGAAAAATCCTGGTCGGGCAAAGGCGTGATAATGAGAAGCCATTAATCCGCCATCGTAAATGGCGGAAGCATATACACGGTCTTCCATTCCTTTTTCTCGCTCATGGCAATATCCACACACATCTTTGAGTTTTTCTTTGGTCATAGCATGGCTGATGTCTATGAAGTGAACTGCATGCTCTATGAGAATGGAGCCGGCCAGGTCCTTGTTCCAGAACCAATGGTCGCGATGAAGTTCTTCATCCTGTGCGTGGTTTTCGACGACAATTCGTCTGAGTTTACCGAAAATATTCGATTGAGCCAACTCACAAAGAACCTCTACGAGCGGAGAAAAGCGCAGCATATAGTCCACCGATGCAACTACATCGTTTTCATCTCTACCCTTCATGATTCTCCGACATTCATCTTCAGAGCAGGCCAAAGGTTTTTCGATGAGCACATGTTTACCGGCAGCCATGGCAGAAAGTGCAATCTCAGTGTGGGACTTTGGGGGAGTAGCCAAGGAGACTACCTTCACTTCATCGTCTTGAAGGAAATGACTCAGTTCAGAGAAATATCTGATTTTTTCATCTAGTTTCGCTGGTTCCTGCAAATCACAGACAGCGACTACCTGGGCATTGTTCAAATCGTCCCAGGCTCTGTGCAAATATTGTCCAAAACCGCCATAACCAATGATGCCGACTTTATGTTTACTCATAGGTCCATTCTCTCGAGGAATAACGTAGGAGTGGAATAATGCCGATGTTACATGAACTAGCTTAACTCTATCACGAGGGGTAGGGAAGGTCATCAGATGAGGCGTACTCTTCTTTTAGTCGCGACATCATTGGTTCTAGTCGGGGGGCTTGCAGCCGAAGAGACGAACTCGAAAAAAGTGAAGGAACTCGAAAAGAGAGTCAAAGTACTGGAAAGTAAACTGAAGTCCAATCAGGGCAATCCCGTTTACACAAAACCATCTTGGCGTTGGCAAACAAGGTTTGGCGGAAGGCTCTTCGCCGACTTCGCAGTTCCTTCTGCTGACAACAATTTGGAAGCAGCCACAGGCAACTTTGAGTCAAAATCAGAAGTTCGAAAAGCAAGAATGTTCGTTACTGGGGCTTCTTCGGGCGGTCTTGGTTTCAAATTCGAGTTAGACTTTGCTCAAGGTGACGCTGATTTAACGGACACTTATCTGTCTCTACCCATTGGCCGAGAGACAGCAAGAGTTCACGTTGGTCGAATGAAAGAACCTTTTGGCTGGGAAAACGCAAGCTCCTCCAACAACATTCTCATGATGGAAAGAGCGATGGTCAATCGCTCCCTAACTCCATTTCGGAATTCAGGCATTATGGTCATCAATCGTCGAAAACCAAAAGGCCAGCTCAATTGGTGGACGGGGTATTTCAAAAACACTAACTCTTATGGAATTGAGGACGATAAAGGTGGTCAAAATTGGACCACACGCGTGACTTGGCAACCACGACATGAAAAAGCTGGCCGTAAACTAACCCATTTGGGTTTTAACTTCTCCAGGCACCATCCAGACAATGCCCAAATGAACATAGAAGCCAAGAGTGGTTCCAACCTCATTCCCAACCTTGGCGAGACTGGCGTCATGGCGGTGGAACACGCCAATATCATCGGTTTTGAGGGTGTGTGGCAAAATGGTCCCTGGACCTTCCAAACAGAAGGGGCCAAATCCCTTGTGAGCTTGGAGAATGGACAAAATGCCAACTTCAGTGGGTATTATGCTTCTGTTGGTTGGTTCATTACGGGAGAACATACTCGTTTTAAATGGCCTATCAGCTCTTTTTCCACTGTTTCACCAAAGAAAAGGTTCAAATATGGTCGTGGTGGCGCTTGGCAGGTCGTCTTGCGGTATCAAAGATTGGACCTAAATTCCCCTGGTGAAGGCATTAATGGTGGAGATATTAGAGAACTCGGATTGGGTATCAACTATTTCCTCCACAAAAACTCTCGCATAATGCTCAATTACCTAAAACCAGAAGTAGACGACCTTGGCAAAGGTAGTGTCTGGCAAATGCGCTTTCAGTACGATTTTTAGTGAGCTGAAAAACTTCTGTTTTATTTGTTGACAGCTATCAAATGCTCTGGTAACCTCCCGGCTTTTCTCGGCAACTGAGATAAATCAAAGAACTTTAACGTTTCTTTTTCTGGGAGGGTAAAAC
>CAZXTJ010000264.1:0-10685 GCA_964643655.1 uncultured bacterium | reverse complement strand
TGGTAGTACTGACAAAAAAGAGGCCTGGCAAGCCATGAAAGATAGCATCATTGCCAGTGCTTTCGTTTGTCGCGAAGAGCAAGAGAAGTGGGCAGCTAGTTATTTAGTCGAGCAAGATGACCTTTTGGATAAATTAGTAGAGCACTTGGATTCTCCTTGGTGGCGAGAGACCATAGTCAACACATTGCTATTGCTCTCTCAAAACGGAAAGCTCGACTCTGTATTACTTCAGCTTCTAGAGAAGCTACGTGGTCCACGAGAATATCGTTTACTCAATTTTCTGCAATTGTTCACTAGTGCTCTCTGCCGCGGTGCAGCATTGAAGCGAGAGAACATTGAGTATGTCATTCGGGGACTAGTGCACTTTTCCTGCTCTTTGTTGCCAGCACCAGATGAACGAGCCATTGCATCGCTACATTCACTACTTCGAGTGAACAAGGATTATCGTCGATTGATAGCCAAATTCACACGACAACATTTCAAAGATCAAGCAGACAAAGGTAGTGAGTTGCCTGGACAAGAGTTATTACTGCTTCGTGGCGCTATGAGTTCTCCACATGGAGCTGCGGCCCATATGGTTTTTGGCCCATTGTCCCTGTCGACCAAGGTTCCTTATGACAAATTGCTGCCTATTATCGAGGGACTGCGGATAGGTGATGGTAGGAAAGAGACTGCTCTTGCAGTTGTCTCTACTTTGGGAGCAATCTGCGAAGAGGTCGAGGCTGCTCGTGATGAATTGAGAAGACTGGGGCGTTGTGAAGATAGGCCACTAGTTCGTTCTGTGGCCAGCAAAGCTCTGCTAGAAAGAAGACTTGGCCCAGGTGACAGTTTTGTCTGCGGTGTCCCAATTGAGGTCAAACCTACACGCCGCCGCGATTTGCATCGTGACGAAATGTCTCGTTTGCTGAATCACTTGAGAGCTGGTCGTGGTGTTCGTAGGGCAGGGGCTATCAGAGAGTTGGCAGTTGCTGTAAATGATGAAAGAGTTTGGCGTTCTCTCGTCGAGGTCGTCGTCTCAGAAAGTGATTGTCACGTTCGCCACGCTGCTGCTGAAGCATTGGCTCCAGTGGCAGGAGAGATAGCTCTTGTCAGAGAAGTTCTCGAGTTAGCTCTCTTGGAAGATGAGATTGTTTTTGATGTTGCTCTCGTCCTTGCAGAACACACTGGCCAGGATAGAACTGTCAGGCGCGCATTCATTGAGGGAATCAGACCTTTTTGGGATGGAGCTGAAGAGCTGGCGAGAACCTTGGCTTTGGCACCTGAAATGGATAGTGTCGTTATCAATTCCATTCGTTATGCCTTGTATCGAGGTGCCTTCGAGAAGCTTGGTGTGGAGGCAGTTGAATACCTTCGTGAAAATGTAACTGAATTACCACTCTTGCGCGAAGCATTGACTGTAACACTGCTTTCTCGAGCGGAAATGCAGGTTCGTGCTAGTTGTGCTCATGTGTTGAGTCCTGTTGCCAATGAAGAACGTGTTGCAAAAGCACTGATTAAAGTTTCAGGAGAGAGCAATGAAGGTTCATTGGCTCGTTATGCTATCACTGCCCTTCGTCAGCTCTTTGGGGTAGAAGGCGACAGCAATGCTTATAGTGCTTTGGCTGCTTCATCTACGAAATATGTGAAGTCACTTTTACGAAGCAACTACGGAGAGATCTCAGGCGTTGCTCTAGTTTTTGCAATTCCTCGCGAAGAGAGAACGGATATTGGTCTGTTAATAGAGTCACTTCTCGGAGCAAGAAGCAGCAAAGAAAGGTTGGCCGCAGCCAGCGAATTGTCCTTTGAAATCGTCGGTAGGCAAAGAGTGACAAACACTATGTTGTTGGCTCTCGAGGGAGAGAGAGACGAGAAAGTAAGAGCAGCCATCATAGACGGATTGGCTGCAGTTGCAGCTGTCGATACGGAGGCTGAAGCTGCGTTGTTGTCAACTCTCGATAGTTACAACAAGGCCAATCTTCGCTGCATTGCAGCCCGATCATTGGGATTTGGACGACCTGGACCTTCAATGGAATTGGCAGCCTTGGCACAAGGTGTCCATGAGAAGGTGGAGGTCAGAATTGCTGCATTACGTGCACTGAGCCGTCGCTGTGCATATGAGGCTAGTGAAGTCTCCTTACAATTACTCGATTCTCCCATGAATACGATGCTTTGGCAGCGAGAACCCATGGACTGCTGCTCATTGGCTCAAGTGGCCTATCGTACCCTTACGGAATGTCACCGTGAAAGTTTACCAATCATTGATGGTTGGCAGGAGAAAAAGCCTAAGGACTGTTCTTCCCACGAAGAATGGGCACAGTTTTTTGAACAGACTCCTCTCAATGGGGAGACAAAATTGAAGGAATATTTCCTAAACAATGGAATAGAAGTCGATGGTGTTTTAGGGCAGCCCATTGCCCGTGCCGCCACGGCTGCCCAAATGGTTTGTCGCTTTTTACATTGGGTTGACGCAAGGTTCTACCGTGATGCCAAGTGCACTGCTGACAATGCCAAAGAGAAGTTGTGGTTTCACACATTCGAGCTCATGAAAAGTGATATGGCGGCGAATGAACCTGTGGAAGGTGATTTGTTGCCCTTGGATGTATTGGCTCGTGTGGGTCTGATCCTGAGTTATTGTTGCAAAACCTTCGTTGACGAATGTTATCCACCAGCCATTGAAGTAAGAAATGGTTCCCTATCGTCAGACGGTTCTATTTCACTTCTTGGTAGAAATGCTGAGTTAACTGCGGACTTCAGGTTTACGCCTTGGACAAATGAAAAGACACCGAAGTTGCGACGATGGTTTTTTGATTATGCACTGTCTAGCTTGCCCATATCTTGTCGTGTAAACAAGGGCTTTCCATTGAAGAGCCTCACTCTTTTAATAGATGAATATAGGGCGGCCACAATTTATTTTGAAGCCAAAGATTAAAACTCAGAAGAGAAAATAGCCTGGGTAGGACAATCTGAGTAGATACAAAAGATAGGCCATGCCTGCAAGACCAAGGACTGCAATAATATAGGCATGTTTTTTCCATGGGATTTCAAAATATTTGGTGAGCAGAAATAGGCCCAAAAAGAATATGCCAATCTTTAGCGCCTGAGACAGCAACAAATATTTACCGAGCCCAATGGCCATGATTATGGATGTCAAAGCGAAGACGTTTGGTCGCACTCTTCCTTGAGGACGATACCACTTTGAAGCCAAGATGATTGATCCACCATAAAAAAGGTAGGAAAGGTACCGCAATGCCTCCTCTTCCAAGGGAGCACAACCAGTCACTTCTGTTCCTTTTATTCTCAAGAGGCATAAAAGGCCCAAGAGCACAGTCAAAGTCGTAATGACTGATAAGAAACGCACGAAAAGTTCCCTTGAGCCAAAACCGACGACTGGTGCAAGGGGCAAGGTCTTCAAACCAAACCAGATTGCTGTTGCCGCTACGAGCAGTGATATGAAAAAGACCATACTCTTGTTTGCAGACAAGGCAGCAGGTACTTCCTTCAGTCTTTTGGGACCTATGGGGACAACAGTCAGGTTTTGACACAAGTTCTTTAACTCGCTGTATGTGACGGCACGTCCGAGAGTTTGGCTAGCCTTGGCCAAATAGGCCAACCTTTCGGTCTTGGCCACAGCTCCACTGATAATGTTGCGTTTTTCCAGATTATCTATAGTCTCCATGCGAAATCGAATGCGCAGCAGCTTGAGAGACTGGCTTTGCGTGGCTGTAGCTCCAAAAGCTCGAGTGGAAAAAAACGACAAGAATAGAAAAACAATGATAAATCGGTTCACGCCAACCATCCTCTCTCTTTCCTTTGTACCACATGCCTTGCGATGAAAGTCCATGAGTCGTAGACTGGCCTTCTGGGAGGTACACATGACTCGTTACAAAACCAATTTTCTTATTTTTGTCCTAGTTTCCTTTGCTGCAATCTTGCCTGCAGCTCCTTTGGAGTTTTCTGTTGAAGTGGGTACAGAGAGAAATCGCTTCATCCAAGGAAAAAATGGTTCTTTTCACATTCTGACAAGGACAAAACCCAATCGTCGACTGGTGATTGCCAGTCCAGCTGGCAATACAGGGGCAGCATTGTGGTTTTCAGGTAAAGGTAGAATATTGGCAGATAAACCACGCCTCCTTGCTAAAGAAAAGGTTGAAATCTCCTTTGACTTAGGCGGGAAAAGTGTAGTCACTGCAGCTCTTCTGGGTTCCATACGCACTATTCGTGACTTCAACAATCTCGGTTACATTCCTCACAAATGGGCAAGTGATGTCTTGGCCAAAACTCCGAGAAATGGGAAGTTGGCTCAGCGCATCAAAGCTTGGTTCAAACCACAGTGGACATTGAGTGGGGGAGGAAAAGTTGCTCGTCGGACTTTATTAGGTCTGGCAGGGGTTCATCGTTACACAATAGAACTTCAATGTTCCCAAGGTGTTTTTGCTGTTGAAAAAGCCAAAAGAGCAAATGATCCAGGTGAAGAGGTTCTCCTGCTCCCTTCAGGAAGAATGAGATTGATATATTGGTCGACCCAAGAGCCTTTGACACCTTTTCGTGCTGAAGAGTTATTGACGAGCACTGCGCTCAAAACATTGAAGAACTTGCCTACACGCAAAGCTTCTCAAATGGGTGAACTGTTGAATGGTCTTCAGTTTTTGGCCTATAGAGAGAAGTTTCTAGCAGGGTCATGGCGATTTTTGACCTATTTTGGTCGTGACACACTCATTTCCCTTCGTCTTCTGATGCCAGCTCTAAGCCCACAGGCCCTAGAGGCTGGATTAGGGGCTGTACTCAGTCGTTTGGACAAGCGTGGCGAGGTGGCCCATGAAGAGAGTCTTGCTTGCCAGGCTGCCAAAGAGCGTTTGATAGAGTGGGCAAAGAGCGACGAAGGTGGAATGCCTCATGAATTGCACAAAGCAGTCATGGATAGAAAAATGGTCGATGACGTTTATCTCGTCTTGCCGCTGTTAATGGATTATTACTTTGCAGGAGGGCGAAAGCTCTTTCAAGCCAATCAAGCCAATTTTCTACCCCTTTTACGTAATATCAACCACCTCCTGGCCGAGGCAAATGTTGGCAAATTGATCAAAATCGAAGATGATGGTTACACAGGCGATTGGCGCGACAGCAACGAAGGCTTGGGCTGGGGGCGTTATCCATTTTCTGTAAATGGTGTTCATGTTCCTGCTGCTTTGGAAGCTTTTCACACTCTGTTAAATGAGAAGGCATGGAAAAGAAATAAACTTCTCTATACTGCCAGAAAAGAAGGTCTCAAGGACTTGGAGTTGGCATTGGTTCTGCCCAAACGCTTTTTGGCAATCCGTGATTTTTGGAACGAGAGATGGCGTCGCTTTCTTGTTGAATTGCCACGAAATGTTAGGTTGCAGCGTTTGCGGGTACACCAAAAGTCTGTTGGCCTCAAAGCCCAAAGAGGCAGACGAGGAGTTCCTTACAGGGATGGCTTTTTAGCTGTTAGCTTGGACGCTGACATGCGGGCAGTGCCAATTATTCAAGGCGACACTTCTTTGGCATTGATGGATTTGCCTTTGAGTGAAAAGGGTTTTTCCGCTGCGATAAGTCCTTTTGAGAATAGTTTTCCTGATGGTTTGTTTACTGAGGCTGGTGTTCTAGTTGCCACTGCTGCTCTGGCCAACAGTGACCATCTCCGTGAGATCTTTGATAGAAATCATTATCACGGTGAGGTGGTTTGGGGATGGCCTCAAATCGCTCTACATATAGCGCTTCTGCGGCGACTTGGTCGATGGGTAACACCACCTCCCCAAAACAGTCGAATTGGTCAGAGTCGTGTTGAGAGATTGGAAAGACGAGTAGCAGGTCTTCGCAGAAGTTTGGACAATTGGGCAGTCAACGAGTTGTGGACCTGGAAAGTCGTGGGGAAAAAGCTAAAACCTGTAGCTTATGGCCAGGAAAAGAGTGCAGCCACAGAATCCAATGCTGCCCAGTTATGGAGCGTTGCTGCTCTTGGTGTGGATTTGTGGTTGGCCAGAGAGTGACTAGGGTCTATCAGGCAATCTAGGTATGGCTAGTTTATACACGTGACTACCAATTGTGCCGAAGTAGAGTGCTTCCGAACCTTTGACGGGCTGATTGACAGCTTGTCCAATGATTGGATCTTTGTACAAGAGTTTCCAATCCCATGGTGACAAACCAAACATGTGGTCACCATAAGCAAAGAAGAGACAGCCATTGGCGAAGAGGGGCGATAAAACATCTCTTTCCATTTGCACAGGAATGTCATAATCAGCCAGCTTTAATTGTCGTATGTCACTGACACCTTTTGAGCCCGCTTTGACTGAAACCATATATACGGCCAAATGAATACCTTTTTGGCCAAAAGAAGTGACCCTGCTATCGACGCAGAAGAAAAAGGCTAATCGGTCACCGAAACGAACGGGTTTACCCGTTGGGAAACCTGAAAATCGGTGGCTCCATTCTCTGCCAACTTGAAGGTTGAAACTAAGGTTTTTTCGTCTCCTTTTTTGCAAACGGAAGAGGTTGTTACCGCTCAGTGCATAAACTAATCCATCATCTGTGGGCAATGGAGTCGTTGTTCGCAGCTCGCGCATTGCAGGTGCTAGTTTGAGGGCCCAACGGACTTTGCCATCTGAAAGTTTGATGGCACGGATGAAATCAAAACCAACACGATTGCGCACGATTATATAAGCTGTGTTTTCATCGACAGCAGGCTGCCCTGTACCAGTAACCTCTATACCCAATTTGTGGGTCCAGGCAATGCGCCGGCGGAAGGGATCGAGAAGGTGTAGGTTTTTCTCTTTGACATCTACGACGAGAACACGCTCGTCAGCTGTGGCAACATAAGGTGCTGAATACTGGTTGGCAAAGGGCGCTGTCACAATGTCATGTTTCCACTCCTGCCGAGAAGATGATAACTCGGTCCAAGAAGGAGAACGGGCCAAAGTCGAGGGAGAGCCAACTTCTTTGATTTTCCTTGCCCAAATGTTTTCTCTTTGTTTTGAGTTGATTAGATAGGAACGGATTGTTTTTCCATCAGAAGCAGTTACAACGAGATTACCCTGGCGACGAGCAATCAATGACCAGGGACGCGGTCTTCGCAGACCACCCTCATCTGGCAATCTCAAGGCCCATTTCAGTGGGTTTTCGCCCTCTTTGCTGTTTGTTGCCAAACAATAAACAAAACCATTGAGGTCGGCGGCGAAGAGTCTGTCTCCATTAATGACCGGTCCGCCGACTATGCGGAAGGGGAAGGAGTCATCGGAGATAGTGCGATATCTGTCTGTGAATTTCTGACCTTGCTCTTGCCTTATCCTGTCTGAGCGAAAAGCAGATATGAGTTTTCTTGGTCCCAAGGGGAGATCTTCATCATATAAAACTTCTTTGCCCGAACTAATCTTTCCATGCAATCCCGTATCAGTGTCAATATCAAGGCCAAGAGTTATGTTGACCAAGTGGGTGGGACTCGATGGTCGTTCTAGTCGTGTGTTTTTTACACCCGATAGATCAACTACCACTGGTGCAGGATAATTCAAATCAAACTTCATTGAGAGTGTTCGTACATTGGATTGACTCGTGCGAGTAATGGCCACAGGTCCTTTGAGGCGAATACGGTTGGTCAACAAATTCCGTTTGAGCCGATAACCTGTGGAAGTTTCCAAATTGAGGAAATAACGTGTACCTGGACTCAGTCCCGGCAAAACGAGCTCATGTCCACGTCTCGCTGCAGAGACTTCACCAGAGCGTGTTACTTTATCCGGTCCTGTTATGGACCATTTCACTCCATGGTTTTCCGCTGCACACCAAGTAATCTGTATGGATGTTGGCCCAGGATTAGCCCGAAAAGAGCCAAAATATGAGGCATCTTCCTTGTAAAACAAGGGTGCACCAAAGAGCAGATACATAAGTGCAAAAAGCAGTGTTACAACACCAACAGCTGCTTTATGAGCTGGACTCGTTTCGTTGACCTTAGTCAATACTTGTGACAGTTTTCCAATGAAGGTCGTTGATGGTGCTTTGACAGCAGCGACTCCTCTTCCGCGCCTTGGTGGACGTGCTGCACGGACAGGTTGAGTCTCGGCGATGGGGACGTCAACAATGTCATCCAATACCGCCAAGAGTTCAGCACCTGTACTGAAACGTATCTCTGGGTCAGGATGAACACTCTTGCGAATGACTAGATCAAGGCGAGGATCAATGTTTTCAGGTAGATCGGGGAGCGCTATCAGTTTGGCTTTGAGTTTCTTGAAACCAACTCTCAAATAATCCCGGTCATCAAGGATCATTTTACCTGTCAACAACTCGTAAAGTATGCAACCAAGCTGATAGACATCCATTTGGGGCGATGGATCTGCTCCCTCGAGGACATCGGGCGGAATGTAAGCCAAAGTACCAACAATACCGCCCGTTTCTGTGAGTCTAGTCTCTTCTTCATCACGGACGAGTCCAAAATCCATGATTTTATAAACGTCTTTTTGATCCTTCATTATGTTGGCAGGCTTGAGATCGCGATGAATGACACCCAATTCGTGGTAATGATCAAATGCGTCTGCCATACAACGAGCAAGTTTAAAAACTTCTTGCGGTGTGAAGGGACCGTCATCGTCGAGGAGTTCTTGCAAATCTCGACCTTGGACATACTCCTGGACGAAATAATAGACGTCTTCAATGTTGCCATAGGTGTAGATTTTGACAATATTAGGGTGGCTCATTTTGGCCAATACTTGCATTTCCTTTTTGAAACGCGCCAAAACAGTCGGTTTTTCAATGACAGAACGGCTGAGGACCTTGACGGCTACAATTCTGTTCAGCCTTTGGTCTCTTGCTTGATAAACCTCACCCATACCACCTTTGCCCAGCAGCTGGAGGAGTTCGAAGCTATCGAGTACTGTCCCTTTTTGAATCAACATCGTTCTACCATTATGGTACGAATGTAGGCTCCACGTCACGGTGCTATCATTAAAAGACCATGACGATTAACAAACATTACGTTGAAGCCAAGAGTAAACTGCGCACTGGCAGAGTGCCCGATACCTTTTTTACAACAAAATACGGCTTCTCGCCATACCGAGCTTGTGCCCATGCATGCGCCTATTGTGATGGCCGAGCTGAGAAGTATTATGTAGAAGGCGATTTCGAGACTGATATCATCATCAGAGAAAACATGCCTCTGTTGTTGGCTCAACAGTTGCCCAAGCTCCGTGAGCCTGGTCCAATCTCTATTTCATCAGGTGTAAGTGATCCATATCAGCCAGTGGAGGAAGAAGAGTGTTTGATGAGGTCCTGTGCAGAGGTTTTGGCTCAACATTCTCACGGTGCCCACCTCATGACGAAGTCTGCTTTGGCACTACGAGACATAGATCTATGGGAGAAAGTGCACCTCAAGGGTGGATTTACACTCATGGTTTCACTCGTTTTCTTGGATGACAAAAACAGGGAGATATTTGAGCCAGGGGCCGCAACTGTTGAAGAGCGGCTAGATTTGTTGGCTCAATATTCGTCCCGCGGTATGGATGTTGCCGTAGCAGCAATGCCCTTTTTGCCATTCATCAACGACTCGCCTGAACACTTGGAGAAACTCTTTACTCGCCTCGAGGCCATCGGAGTTTCCCATATCATTCCTGGTGAGTTGACTCTCCGGCCTGGACGACAGAAGGCCCATTTCTTCGAGAAGATTAGAGACAATTACCCCAAACTATTGAAAGACTATGAACGTTTGTTCGGTGAAGAGAGACCATCTGGAGTCTCTCTGAAGGAATACCACCGTCCCTTTCGGCGTCTGATAGAGAAAACACTTCTTCGTAATAAAATTCCTATGGCAAGCCCCCATCGTGTTTATCAGCAAAGGTTTGCACTGTATGACGAGGTTTACATTTTGTTGTCTCACATGCAGCAGCTCTATGAATTGCGTTCAATTGACATTAGACCTTTGAAAAAAGCACTCCATAACTATCACGAATGGTTGAACAGAGAGAAAAAACGGCTCTTCCGCAAACGTAGTGTCGACTTTACGACTCTGGAGAGTTCACTGAGATTCATGTGCCAAAGTGGCGAATTGGCGAGTTTGTTGGGTAATGAAAAACTCGCAAGGTTTTTGAGATCAGTCATAATGGATAGAGCAGTATTCGACTATGAGACATTAAAACTGAGAACTTCTGGGGGAAAAGAATGAAGGAGCTTTCAACAGTAAGAGAGCTCTTTCCAATAAAGTTAGTCGGCGGCTTTATTGCTCTGGACAACGCCGTGGGCTGTGCTGGCTGCTCATTCTGTCTGTCCCGTCGCCATGTCTTGTGGCGCCACGTTTTCGAGAAGAAGATTAGAGTAGCCAATACGTTCACTGCACCAATACAGGCATTTGAGCTCTTGAACAAGATGTTGCCTTTTTATAGGGCGCGAGTTCCCTTGCGTTTCGGCCATAATACAGATGCCCGATTTCAGTGGGACTTTGGTAGAGAGCTCTATGAACTTCTGCCCAAAGAACAGCCATTCATTGTCATGACACGCTTCCCCCTCGAGAAGCAAGACCAGCAATGGTTCAAAGGGCAAGCCAACCTTTTACTCAAGCTCTCCTTGACACCCAACAGTAAATCTCTGCAGGTTAAGAGTGACCTAGAGGCCATAGTGGCTTCTGCGCGACAAGTACATGAAAACAATATTTTTTATCTATTGGGCCCGCTCGTTGCTGACAATGTTGATGAGGCCAAGACAATCATCAATAGCCT
>CAZXTJ010000263.1:0-10686 GCA_964643655.1 uncultured bacterium | reverse complement strand
CTAATTGGCAAGTAGAGGGTAAGCCGAAGTAATATATATACATAAGTATTAATAATAGATAATAAGAAGCCTTTGCCTTGGGAGGGGTCCCAAGCTTTTTTATAAGAGGGGTGCTAAGGAAGACGGTGCAAGGTACGCTGCTCGACAACCGGTACCAGGTAGGAAAAAAACTTGGTGCAGGCGGAATGGCAGTTGTTTTTCACGGTAAAGATCTCATTGGCCGTGGTGACGTGGCTATCAAGGTAATGCCGCCCTCTGGTGCCTCTGTAAACGAATTCGTCCGCCGCTTCAAGCGAGAGTTTGATGTTTGTTCGCGTCTAGATCACCCCAATATCATCAAACTGCTTTCCTGTGGTCGCACGCCTGATGGTTCTTATTATTACGCTATGGAATACTTGGCTTGTCCTACTCTCGAGGACGTGCTAAAAGAGCGCAAAAAGCTGCGGCCAGCCATGGCTCTGCAAGTGGTGCTACAAATGGCTCGCGCTTTTGAGCATTATTTCGAGAAGGATGTGGTCCATCGCGATCTCAAACCAGGCAATATCATGGTGGAAGACAATGGCCGCGTCGTCGTCATGGACTTTGGGCTCGTTCACGATCCTTCAATGACGCAGCTGACGGCAACAGGCACCATTATGGGGACGCCCCAATATATGTCGCCAGAGCTACTCCTTGGTGAAAAGGTGGACCAACGCTCTGACATTTTCCAACTTGGCATCATCGCTCACGAGTGCCTCTGCGGTGAGAAGGCCTTTACTGGGAAAACAGTGCCCGAGGTGGGTGCGAAGATTATGTATGGGCACTACACACCCGTCAAAGAGGTTGATCCAACTGTCTCAGATAGTTGGAACAACTTCCTCCTCAACTGTCTCGGTACGGCCCGTGAAGATCGTTATCAGAATGCCAAGGATGTGCTCGCAGACTTGCAGAAGATAATGTTGTCTCAGCCTGTCGAGCGCAAGTTTGATAGACAAGACAAAGCTACAGAAGAGCTCACTTTGGGTGACAATGGTGCGCTCACGACCTCTCAGCCTGGTCGACCAAGGCGCAATCCTCTCACTGGCGACACTGATCCGCTGCAATACAAAGCTCATGGGAAAGACCAAATTCGCGGTGATACACTCGTCGAACGTCAGGCAAGACGTCGGCAAAGGAAGTTGCAGTCCACCAATCCCGCCTTTTCTAGTGGTATGTCGCACTCTGGTATTTCGGCAGATACTGTGCCACCCGAATCTTTGCACAGTCAGCGCAAGGTCATTGTAGCCATCTTGGGGCTTTTGATTATGGCCATCATTGGCGGAGTTGTCGTCACAACTTTCATGTCTGAGAGTTATACGATAGAAGAGCTGAAGGCCGTGGCCGACATTGATAGGATTACGGTCAAATGGAAGAGCCCATCACCCTACCAGTCGCAGGTTGAGCTCCTTGGCAAACAACCAAAGATGTTCTACAGCAGAGATGGCGGACCACAAAAAGAACACGAAGTAGTCATCACTGGTCTCGAGCAAGAGAAACAGTATGAATATCGTATTGTTTTTCCTTCTGGCGAGCGTTCTTTGCCCAATACATGCAAAACAGGTCATTTTGAATTGGAAATCACCAGCGTTGAGAAAAAGGGCAGGGGAGTGCAATTGGCCTGGAAATCACAGCCTCCTGGTAAAGCGCGTCTGTGGGTGAAGCGCGAAAAGAGGGGCCGAGTAGGTTTTGAGGCTCAGAATTCGACTGATGGTGTCCGTTATGTGCTGCTCGAGGATCTATCGCGCGATACGAGTGAATTGGTAGTTGAAACTAGTTTGCCTTCTGGGGCAACAGTGACTTCACCTATGAGTGATCTGCTGCGCAAACAGATAGACAAACATTGTGCGGTCATGTCCTCCCTCAATCCAAGCAAATTCATCGCTGACACAACAGAGAGTTTGCAAGGAACAGCTGCC
The DNA here is from genome assembly GCA_964643655.1 of uncultured bacterium. Lineage (GTDB taxonomy): Bacteria > Muiribacteriota > UBA6191 > CAZXTJ01 > CAZXTJ01 > CAZXTJ01. The sequence continues at coordinate 8,752 of CAZXTJ010000263.1, read as the reverse complement.
AGTCATTTGACGAGAACCCTATTGACGAAAGGCCCTGACGAGACTGAGGCAGAGTTTCAGAAGCGGAAGAAAGCTTACTTGCAGCAGCAAAATCTAAAGAGGGACAAAACTCGAAATGTGGCTCGCGAACTAATAGAGAGCCGTTTGGAAGAGTCTCCCTATTTAGAGGATTATAAAAAGGCTAGGGCTGTATCTCCTCTCGTTTTCCGCACGAAAATAGTGCCCTTTTCTGTTCGAAAAAAACTCTATAACCAGCTTTGTCAGATGATTACCATTTATCTCTACACATGTTTTGAAAAGGTGCCCGCTCGCAATCTTGAGCCATTGCCTGAGCTTGGTGACTTTGGCATAGGCAAAAGGGGGATGGTTGGAAGAGTCGAGCAGCGAATTCTCTTTAGGCGTAAACCTAGAGGAAAAAAATTGAACATTGGTTTGCCTCTGCCTTGGGAGAAGAAAAGTCCTGAGTGGAAGAGCAAATTCACCCTCGTTAATCCTGAGACCATCACTGATGCCGAGCTCGTTTTGTACGTAGATGATTGGGATGACGTGGCCATGTGGGTCACCTTCAACAAAACTTTCATGGCCCTTACCTACAATAGACCAATCTTTGTTTGGCCCAAACGGGCTCCTCAAATGGTTGTGCAGCGCATTCCTCTTCCTGTGTTGAAAAACGGTGAGAACACCATCAAGTTCCGTGTCGATACCTTGGGCGGTCGTGTAACGAGAGACGACGTCGATTTGAACGCCGTCTTCATCAGGTTCAGACGGAAGAAGAATTAGGGCTTGAGTTAGAGAGCATCGAGAGTGCGGAAGTTGTTGGAGTCACAGCCATAAATGGGGCAGCCGCCATTATAATTCCAGCAATCTCTGTGGTGGATAGTGTGGCACTTGAGGCAAATGACCAAATCCTCTACAGTTCCGTCTTTGATGGGCACTCCACAGATTTCGCATTTGATGGCAGCGCCACCTTCGCCGATTTGAGTGACCAAGATATCAACGAGCTGCAGATTTTCTTTGAGTCGTTCCACTAACATCATATTGTCCAGGGCTAGTGAGAGCCGGTAGGTGAAGACAGCCAGAAGGCGTTCGTCAACTTCGCGGAATGGTTCTGAGACCATTTTCCTGTCGATGTAGACAATTCCACAGGGAACTCCGAACCTATATATTGGTGCACAAATGGCAGAGCCAATGCCCAAGAATATGAGCCTAGGTTCTTGGTAGAAATATTCAAAGAGTGCTTCTGTCGTGGAGATTATCTGACTGTTAACAAAAGCCTGCTTCATCATTATGACGTAAAAAGGATTGCCAGGAATGGAGCTAGCTTCCACGCCCTCACAGGAGCGAACATCCATTTCGCCCTCTTTTTCGTTGAAGAGAGCGAGGAAACCTCGTTCACCCTTTAAGTTGTTCAGCAGGCAGTTGAGGCCTCTATCGAGAAGATCTTGAGAAGTTTTGGCCTCTTTGATGTCTTCATCGAATTCAAAGATGAAGTTGTATTGAATGCGCTTTTCTGTGGCCAATTCCGAGAAGATTTCCTCTATGCGGTGCTGAAAGTCGTGAGTTGATAGGAGACCATCATAGTTTTCAACTTGTAGGTCAGGACCAAACTTGAAACGACTCTGCAGATTGAAGGTAACGACTTCGTCACCGAGGCGAATATTGTCACCATGGCTCAATTCAGCTTTGAAAACGGGCTCGTCATTGACAAAAAGGCCATTTGAACTCTTGTAATCGAGCACGACGAAGCGATTTCCTGTGCGCACGATGACCCCATGTTTTCGCGACACTGACGGATCGTCGAGGACGAGGTCACAATCAGGGTCACGTCCGATTAGGCATATTGGCGCACCGAGAATAAATCTTCGGTCCCCATAGCTCAAGATGGCTCGTTTCATAAGTAATTCAGTTTAGCTCGTAGAGCGCTCTTTACGCTACTAATGAGAGAAAATGATAGTAATGCTCAGACTTTCATGAAAAAATTACGATATTCATGATGAGGCCCAGCATGCCAGAAAGTGGCATCAGTGTTGCCCGGGCTCGGGCGGTACAGTATAATTTCAGACGTGGGGCAATAAAGGAGCGTATTGATGGGCGACGATCCCTTCGAGAAAATCCTAAGATATATTGAAGAGCAGCGGAAAATGCCGCATGTTGCTACTAACATTGCGCTCAAAGAACTTACATGGCCCCCTGCGTCTAAAAAGGCTGCTGCGCCTCCCAAAGATCTAGCCGACACATTCCCCAAGACTGATGGTAAGGCTGAGGAAGAAAAAGAAGAGCCTGCTGCTCCGGCAGAGGAAGCTTCTGAAAAGCCTGCTCCTGAAGAAAGTCCTGAGGAAGAGAACAAGTCGGAGTAGATTCTCGGCGAAGCCGGCAGTACTCCTAGCCGGAAGGACTCCCTCGTGAATCGCCAACGTGCCCTCCAATTGCTCGATAACCACATCTCTACTGATACCCTGAAAAAACACTGCCTTGCTTCCGAAATAATCATGCGTCATTTGGCGCGCCACCTCAAAGAAGACGAAGAGCAGTGGGGATTAGCCGGTTTACTTCACGACCTTGACTTCGAAACGACCAAAGAGGATATGGAACGACATGGCCTCGTCTCGACAGAAATACTGCAAAAAGAAGGGCTCGATGAAGCTTCCATTCACGCCATTAAAGCTCACAACGAAGAAGGAACAGGCGTAGCTCGTGAGAGCAACTTCGATTTTGCTCTCTCTTGTGCCGAGTCCATTACAGGTCTCGTTGTGGCCACAGCCCTAGTTATGCCCGACAAAAAGCTAGCTCAGGTGAAACCCAAGTCTGTCATCAAGAGGATGAAAAAGAAGGATTTTGCCCGTTCAGTGAGCCGTGAAGACATCCGTCTCTGCGAAAAACTTGGCCTGACTTTACCTGAATTTGCAGAACTTTCAGTCAAAGCCATGTGTGAAATCAGCGACGATTTGGGGTTATAAACGAATTTCGCAGAAATTCGTTCCCTTCTTCTCTTCTTCTTGAATTTCGCAGAAATTCGTTCCCTTGCTCAATAAGTGGGCAAGAAGATGTTGCGCACTTTCATCATCAAGCCACCAATGATAGGAATACGCCACAAGAATGGGAATGTAGGCAGCAAGAGAGCACCTATTCCAATGATGACGGCAAAGATGACAGCACCAGATACGAGATAACTGGCAATCTTGTTTGGTTTGCGTGATGTTCGTTTCTCTTCGAGGAGACGTTCTTGCTCGAGAGTTTTTTCAAAGAAATTTGGAGCCGAACTTTGGGATGGTTTTGGGCGTTTTTTCGTTGCCTGCTTGGTCCGAGACAAACCGGGCATGGCACCTCGTCGAGAAGGCATTCCTGATGACTCTTCCTCAACAGCACGCTGATGGTCCTGCCAGACAGCCCACATTCTCTGCTCTTCTTGTGGGTCATATCCCTTTTGCGGTTCAGGAGCATGGGATGAAGGAATGATGGAGTGCACCTTTTTGCCAGGAGCCGAACGAATAGTGCTTATTGGTTGTTCCTCGACTTTTTTCGCCTCGACAGCCGGTTTTTTCTTCACGTTATCCATATATCCCTTGATGTCATCGATGATGGCTCGGGCTGTTTGATAACGTTCACTAGGTTTGGATTTGAGCGCCTTGATAATGATGGCATCCAACCGTTTCGAGAGCCTTTTGTTCACTTTCGAAGGCGGATCAAAAGCGCCTAGAGGAAGCTCTCCTGTCACTATCTCGTACAAAATGACACCAAGAGAATAAAGATCAGCTCGACAATCGACTTCAGCGGCATTCACTCGCTGTTCAGGAGCCATATAGTTGAGCGTTCCCATACCAGTGTTGTGGCGAGTGAGATTTTGCGAATCTTCCGGATCTTCTAGACAAGCCAAGCCAAAGTCAGCCACTTTAATGCGCCGATTTTTTGAGATGATGACGTTTTCAGGTTTGATGTCTCGGTGAACTATCCCTTTGGAGTGGATATATTCTAATGACTCTAGAAGCTGAATGACCAAGTCGAGGAACTCACGAAGAGTAATCTGCACACGCTGCAACAGATAACGCAAAGTCGTGCCAGCAACAAACTCCATGACTAGATAACAGACCCCATTGATTTGCCCTCTGTCGATGACTCCTACTACACCAGGATGATTGAGTGTAGAGAGAGCTTTTGCTTCTTTTTGGAAACGTTTGACGAAACGAGGGATGGTGGCCAATGAAGGAGATAAAACCTTGATGGCTACATCTCTATCGAGGGACTTCTGACGTGCCTTTAACACGACTCCCATACCACCAGAACCCAAGACTGAAACAATTTCATAGCCAGGAATGTTCAGAGTATTGATGTCAACTTTGGCAGCTTTCATTGGAGGAGAACCTGCAGGAAGCTGAGGTTGCCCTGGAGCAGCTTGCCTAGGTGCTGGTGCCGTTGGAGCAGCTGGAGGCCTAGGAGGAGGAGGTCTAAGCTGCGAACCATCTCGAGCAGGATAAGTCATGGCGCAAGCATCAGGTGTTGGCAGCGCAGCTTCAGGCCCTGGAGCCCGTAGAGCCACGGCTTTACCTGGATCGGTTTCCAGAGTGACAACTTCCTCGTCAGAGCAGCTGTGATCGGGACTTGTAGGGCTGACGACAAAAATGTTCCCACAAGAACGACACTTGAATTTCCGGGGTTCCTTCACAGGAGGAGTATTAAAATTCAAATGGCACTGTTTACATTCCATATTGCATATCGTAGACCAAGAAAGGTCTCGCTGAAAAGCCTCTACTTATAAGTTAAAGAACGATTGAATTCCCCAATGACTGATTAAATCTCGGCAGACAGGACAACAAAGGTGTAAAACCCAAAGTTGAAACCATTTTCAGCTATTCACGTTTTAGCGACGAGATGGGGCCGAGAAAATCGAGATACCAAGTATCGTCTGAACGTTTGCCTTTTTGAGTTGGCATAAATCTTTGGAAATGTTGGACAAAGCCTGGTGATACTGCTGCTGCTTCATCACTTACACTTGCAGCTGCTGCTGTGGCTAGGGCAGGGGAGGCCAATCTCTCTCGTCGCTCAGGTTTTGGTTCTTCTTTCACTCCAAAGAACCAGCGCCAGAAACGATCAGTGAGAGAAGGAGTATTCTCTTGTGCTTCAACTCTCTCTTCTAACTGCTCGAGTTTTTGAGAGAGGTTCTGACACACATGTTCAAGAGCTTCATTACGGATGGCTAGTTGGTGGTTCTTTTGCTCGAGTCCTTCTGACTTCATACCCAACTGTTGAGCTGCTTGAGCCAACATTGCCATACGTTCATCAACAGTAGCAAACCGAACGGCTAGACCGGTTTCGATTTGCCCAGCAAGCTGAGATACAAAATCAGGAGAACAAACTTGAGAGACACGCTCAGCCAAATCAGAGGTCGCACGATGAAATTGCCCTACGAGCACAGTCAACTCTCGAACGTCTTCATTGGAAGCTGGAGCAGGCAGGTTTTCGCTTGCTGGTGCAGGCGTTTCTACTGACACTTCATCTTTAGGGGCAGGGTCTTCACGGATTTCGAAGTCTGCTTCAAACTCTTCTTCAGCATCAGACCCAACTTTTGATGAGCCGTTGAAGTGCTGAAAGAGCTGCTTCATGCTATAGCCGTGCTCTTTTTTGAGGCGAACGGCTTCTGCCACGATACCTTGGGCACGTTTGTCAAAGAGCACCTGATTGTTGCTGCCACGCTGTAAATCTAAAACATTGGCCAAATTACGTTCGTAATGACGCAAAAGGTCATATGTCAAACCAACCTGTTTCGCCATTTGTCGTCTATTGAGAACCATAAAAGTCTCCTCACCTTATACGTATAACATCGGCAAAACAGGATGGTTTCATGAGTAGAGAAGGGGACAAATCAAGAGGGAAGGGGTCTTTATGTGTAAATGCAAAATCTAACACCACCCCCCTGGCCTCTGGATTTCAGAGTGTAAAAGGGGGTGGAAAAGTGGTGTGGAAAAGTCTTGGCTAAAAGTGGGGTTCCCATATTAATGTAGGGTTTGACTTTTCCAGAGGGGTGGAAATTCTGTTACAGGTTGGGTGGAAAACTCTTGCCACCCCAAGCAAGGAGGCTCATTCAATGTTGGCACTCACTGGTGCGACCATTTACCCCATTACTAGCTCAGTCATCAAGAATGGAACAGTACTCATCGGTAAAGATGGGCGTATCAAAAAAGTTGGTGCAAAAGTCAAATTGCCCAAAGGATGTCAGACCATAAATTGTAAAGGTTTGAATATTTATCCAGGTTTCATTGAAGCCCACTGCCATTTGGGTATCAATCGTGAAGGACTTGGTGCAATTGGTTCCCACGCTAATGAGATGACAGCTCCAATAACTCCTGATATGCAAGCCTTTGACGCAGTTGATGTGCAAGATATGCACTTTAAAAAAGCTCTCTTTGAAGGCGGCGTGACAACGGCAAATGTTTCACCAGGTTCTGGTAACATCATTGGCGGCACCTGTGATGTCATAACTGTCAAGCCAGCAAGAACAGCAGAAGAGCTGATGGTCAAACCTATGATAGCCCTTAAAATGGCCTTTGGTGAAAATCCCTTTAGAGTGTACGGATCTCAAAAAAGAAGCCCTGCGACTCGGATGGCCATCCCTGCCCTCATTCGTGATCAGTTCACCAAGGTGCAAAACTACATTGGTCGTCGTAAAGAAGCCAAAAAAGGCAAAAAGCACTTTGATAAAGACACCAAACTCGAAGTCCTAGCCAAACTGCTCGAGCGAAAAATACCTGCTCATTGTCATGCCCACGAGGCTTTTGACATAATGACATCTCTACGAATGGCCAAAGAGTTTGGTTATCGAATGGTCTGTGTGCACGGTACAGGCTCGGCCACAGTCGCCAAAGAGCTCAAGAAAGCCAAAATACCTGTGATTTTGGGTCCTCAAGGTGGATTTAATGGCAAGATAGAAAATCGTCACCGATCACTCGAGACAGCCCGTCAATTGGCTGAGGCTGGCATAGAGTTCAGTATCTCTACAGACCACCCAGTCATACCCTTGAGGGACATCCGTATAGAGGCTGCCAAAATGGTCAATCGTGGCCTCGATCCCAAAATTGCCATCAAAGCACTCACTGCAGTGCCTGCCAAAATCTTGGGCCTCGAAAAAGAGATTGGTGCCATTAAGCCAGGTATGAGAGCCAACTTGATTGTCTGGGATGGCGACCCCCTTGACATAGCTAATGGGAAAGTACGTCATTCTATTGTTGATGGGCAATTGATAGAACGACAAACAACAGAAAAAGGCGACTTTCTCGAGGTCTAAACCTACAAAGTAGCTGGACTTAATAGAACTATTGTCTTGCTTGTCGGCATTGTGCTTGAGCACTTCGCTGCAAAAGATGTTGTAAAATCCCACTGATTCGATCAGTGGCGTCGGTATTAAAGCCCAATTCATTTTTGGCAAGATTACTGCTATTCGGAAACTGACGATTGGCGCAGTCTACCTCGAGTAGGCACTCCGCCGACGTTGTGCACCTTCGAGGTGGCGACTGCCCGAGTGAGGCTATCGCCAACACAGGCAGCCTCGAAGGTGCGCTGGTTTCTTCTCATCTAATGTCACATTTTCATGACAACAAACCACAAAGTCCACTAACTTTGTGAACCAATCATACAAAATGTGCATTTCGGCACAAATGCTGTATGTGAAACCGTGGGGGGTATCAACATGAAACAGCAAGGAAACATAGTCCAAATTGAACAAAAACCAGTATTAAGGGGGAATAAAGTCAAATTGCATTCAACTAAAGGCCAACAACAAAGAAAATGCGGCCTTGCAACATGCAAAGGACGCGCCTGTGCGGATTGCAATACCTTTATGGTTTACCTTTGCAAAAGGATAATAATTGGTGATACGGTCTTTTCCGTCAAAGAATGGCGGAACGGAGTCTACCTGAAAAGTTTACTCAGGTAGGAACATTTTGCTCCACTTGACACCTAGGCCTGTCTAGCGAGAAAAGACTTTCTTTGGATCAGATCCAGGGCTGGCAATTTCGGCCATTGTTCTCAAATGGTCAAATAAGGTTGAAAAAGCCGGGTTCTGCGGCCATAATATGCGTATAAAACCGATTTTGTATGGCAAAGCCGCTCTATGAGTGGATTGTTAGTTACTTGTTTGCCAGTTTTGCCTTCATACCGTAGTGATTTCATATGAACAGGCGATTCATGATCAGATTCGGCTGATTGTTGTGTGTGGAATCCGATTGCATAATTTGAGGTCATGGTCCGCGCTAGAAGACAGCTAATTAAACTAGTGTCTATTTTGCGCATAAGACAAGTACGAAGGAAACAACTGAACATTGTCAAAAGATTGAGCATGTTCTGTCACATCGCATTCACTTTGACATGAAGAAACGTCATTGGTAGCAAATATAGATCTGCTTGGTTAAACACCTCATTCGCAATCAAAAGTACTGCATTGAGTAAAGAACCAACTTGTATGTTTGACATCATTGATAGTTTTCGAAGTACGCACCAATCTGAGACCAAAAGTTGAGGCTCCAGAATGGCCTCAGATCAATGAACTCTAAGTGGTCTATGGTGAAAGCTAGCTCGAGTTGACCACACTTTGCCATCATGAAATCTAGCCCCTCCTCTAACATGGTAAAAGTTAACATAAGATACATTATCGGAAGTTGGCAATGTTGATTTTCTTGGGTAGGTTTCTTGGGATATGCCCCTGGCCTTTCATACCTTGGGTTGTCTTTCTTTGTCAGTTTGTCACTGACCTTGCAAATGATAA
>CAZXTJ010000262.1:0-10694 GCA_964643655.1 uncultured bacterium | reverse complement strand
GTGCTGCACTTTTCGCTCTGTGACAGGGTTGGCATACTCGCTGCGTGACCTCCACCAACTACAGTTTTAACCCCAGGAGGTATGTAATGGCGAAGGTATCAGAAGCAGCGATCAAAGAGGCGAGAGAAAGGGTTGAGTTGGGCTTGAGGCTTTTAGAGGAAGGCACAGACTGCAGCATAAGTTCTGCAGCGGACCATTTCCACGGAGCAGGTGCAGTCATCCAGTTGGACGAAGCCGGTGAAGACTGGAGGGACGAATAGTCGAGTTGTTCAGTCAAGGTTAGAGAAGAAACTTAGCAAGCCGCCCGAAAGGGCGGTTTTTGTCATTGCTAGCATTTGGGTGATAAGATTGGTAAAAAGTGAGAAAGAAATGGGAGGGAATCATGCCGCTTGTAAAGTGTCCTGATTGTGAAAAAGAAGTTTCGGATAAAGCCGAAACCTGTCCAGGTTGTGCGAGGCCTTTGCAGATACAGGGTGCCACAGTTGAGGGACTGTTTGAGTCCCTTTTGGTCGTCATGGGGCTTTTCATTGTTGGTGTTCCAGTCGTATTACTTTACTCATACATATCAGAACAATTCAAGGAGCCCAAAATACCACTAAAAAAGCCTGTTGCCATGCATAACACTATGAGAAATGCACAGCGAAGACCACATCAAGAAAAGTGGTACGAAGGCGGGACATTGCACAAAAGCACTGTTGCGCAATGGAAGCGTGCAGTCAGAAGGAACAAAATCGCTACTGCAGCCGATTGGGTTATGGTCAGCTGTCCAAGTGTGAAAGAATTAGCCACTAGTAGCGGAGACATAAACAAGGTCAAACCCTACGCAGAAAGCCTTGTTAAGAATGTCGATATTGCTGTTGAGGGTAATACCGTAAATGAGCAACAGAAGATCACTGGAATTGTCGCTCCGCTAATGATCATATGGAAAAGAGATGTTGGGCTGAGGTGAGGGCTAGTCTATGCCCATCTCATCTCTAACAATCTCATCCAGATCGTCATGTACTGCTGTGTAACGAACACCATCAATCAATACAACTGGCTCTTTGCCCTCTAAGTATTGCCTCAATGCTTCTCTAACAGCTTGTACGAACGTAGAATGCCCCTTTTTACGAGCGAGTCTCTTCCATTCAGCAAGCTCTTCTGGGTCGAATTTGAACGTAGTCACCTTTACATCAGCCATTTTCTTGTGCCTCCTCTTGTTGAATATTACAGGGTTCGCGAAAAAAAACAATACTTTTGTACGAAAAGTATTGACGGCAGGATAAGAAATCATTATCATTGTAAATGTGAGTCCCGAAGCGTGGGCTAACAGAAAACCGGAACGAGGAACAAGATGATGGTAAATAACTTCACAACACTACAGCTCATCGAAGGCTACTTGGCCACTGGCAAACTCATTCTTGGCGAAGATCGCATTACTCGCGACGTATGCATTTGGGCTTCTCACGAGGCTCGTGTTGATGGCCACGTTGAAAAAGTGTGGAAGACTCTTGATTTGCTGAAAGCTCATTTCCCCGCAGCCCGCAAGGGTATTGACCGTTAATCCTTTTATTCCCCGCCTTCGGGCGGGGAGAACCGCCCCCGAAACGTGGGGCACCGAAAACTGGAAGAAGGAAGACAATGACATCCATCAGAGAAAAATGGCTCACAGAAGTTGCAAGACTCCTAACCGTTGAATTCAAAGATGAAGGCCTTGTACCAATGCCTTATCGCGTAACAGTTGGTTTCCCCTCTGCTCGTGGACTCTCCAAGAGCCGTAGAGTAATGGGCGAATGTTGGGCCGCTGAAGCGAGTACTGACGGAACCAGAGAGATAATCATCTCTATCACTGTTGACGACAAAGACGAGGCAGTTGGAATTCTTGCTCACGAACTAATCCACGCTTGCTTTCCAATTGGTGTAAAGCACGGCAGACCGTTTAAACAGGTTGCCCGAGCAATCGGCCTCGAAGGCCCTCTCCGCTCCACAACTGCTGGCGAGGAATTCATCAAGCGTATCCAGTGGATTTATGAGCAAGTTGGCTCCTATCCCCACGCAGCACTTAATCCAAATGTGAGGAAAAAGCAGTCAACAAGAATGCTCAAAGTCACTTGTCCCTGCTGTGGTTACACTGTGCGGATGTCTAAAAAATGGGCGCTTTTGGCTCTGCCTGCTTGCCCCGTGGAAGAGTGCGATAACGCTAATCAGACAATGGAATTGTGTGCTTAAAAATCAAACTGAGTGGCCCTCCTTCGGGAGGGCCTAGAGAGAAGGATGAAATGACAGTGCAGAGAAATGAAGAGTGGACCGTTGTGTTTGGCGATAAGAGCCCATCAGAAGTTATTGCAGATCAAGCACACGAGATTCAGGGGATGGCTGAGTTTATTGTAAGAATGGTCGAGGAGAAGCTGGAGCAAGGTTTTGATTTTGAGCCAGAGGTAAAGGCTCGCCTAATGAATGCATTCAAAACAAGAGCCAAGGAGCTGGTTGAGTCGGGAGATTTTGAAGCCCCTTTGCTGGCTCATAGCGCAGTGGTTGCCTTGCTTCCAGACGATCTTCACCTCGCCATTTGGCGCCATCACCGCGATACCTGGCTCGAGGAACATCGAAAAAGGCACTTAGACGATCTCTACATTGAAGCCCGGCTCAAAGATGAGTTGCCTGGATGGACACTTGCCAGCCGTGCAGAACTGGGACCTAAAAACAAAGGAGAAATTGACGACAAGTTGCGCAATCTCGCAGAAAAAGAAAAAGGCGAAGTGCGTTTTCATTACCCAACGAAGCAGCTAGTTGTTTGCAAAAAATTCCCTGGTCATACGAAGTTTGCAAGGTGGATTGTGAGGCTGTAAATCCATAACTAAAATACAACCCCGCCAATTATGGCGGGGTTTTTTGTTGACTCTAAGTGTGTTAGTTGTACACTTGAAGGAGCACGTAGGCTACAAAGACGATAATGGCTGCAACCAATATCGTCGCGTGTAGTCCACGAATTTCTATTTTGACAAGGTCCCTGAAACCGATAGTCAAGGGGGCCTTGTCTGCTTTCAACGCATTGCTCATTACTCTCACCTCCTATTTTTTTCTCTACATGCAAAAAGCCGCCTCCTGTGGGCGGCTCTTAGACCTTACTGGCTGCCCACAATAATCCGGTAGATCCGTTGTATGTGTGGGCAATCCGGCGATTGCCATAGCTTTACAATCTAGGTCTATCAGGATCATGACATGCTTTCTCATAAAAGTCAAAGTGTTGGTCTAAAAAAACCCAAGCCACCTGCTGCAAACAAGTCGCCTAATTGTTTTTCCGAGCAAATAACGAATATTTTAGTGCAGTCTACGCCTGCATCCTGCTATGGCATTCTATTCTCTCATTATTAATAATAGGAAGAACCCCTTGACAGGCTGAAAACCGTCATCATTACAGTCTGGCACTCTCTCTGCATGGTTGTAAGTGCTTTGCAGCCAGAAGGCGGGGGAGCAGAGCGCACGTCCCGCGTCTAGTAGGACGGTCGGGTCTGCTAGCTATTGTGGTAGCGCGGGACGTGCAAAAGTATCTAGGCTGACTGGAGGGGTTATGTTATCCGCAATTCACTCGAAGTCGATCGTTCCTACATTCATCGACTGGCCAGAATCTGCGAGAAGGGTATCCGCTCGCTTCAGGGAAAGCCTACGAAACCACCGACCTATTGATTTAAACGACTTGAAAGCTGCAATCCTAATCCTCGGCAAGATAAAACGGATGTATGGACTTTTCGATCCCGAGATGAAGGATTGGTGCGCGAAAGCACAAAAACTTTTCGAAGAGGCTGTTGATGGCAGGCATGTCTGCTTTGACCGCGAAGAAGCGGCCAATTGGTTCGATTTGATTAGCATATACTTTGCTTGAGCCCCCTCCCCTACTTTCTCAAGCACTAACCCGGTACCTAACGGCTAGGGTGCCGGGTTTTCTTTTTCTTGGATTGCCAGTATACTTCTATCGAGCCCGGATCCCTCATTGCAATACCCCCTATGGCATGACTTCCGGGTTCACCTTGTTTGATGAATTCTGAGGAACAACAACAAAAACCCCCACCTTTCGATGGGGGCTGGTAGCAGTGGCTGACTGCTGAAGAAGTAAATTTATTCTACAATCCCAACACAGGCCTGGCAATCACATCTCTGAAAACCAAGAATCCTCTCTTGAAGAAACCTCGATTGTTCTTGTGTATTCGCTTGATTCTTTGGGGAGCATTGGCCACGATGTTAATCGCCGCCAGTGGTGAAATCTTGCCCGCTCGAGCTGCCTTTATCTTGGCTAGGACACTGCGGGCTCTGGACAAGGGTCCACGCTGTTGCTGACCTCCTCGACGACTTTGCCAGCAACTTCTTTCAGCGGCAGTGGCTCTGCGAGTTCAGCAGAGATGACACCAGTGTCTCGAGTTAGTTTGTAGTCCTGGTGGTAACCAGTGCCAAGGGCCTTGACTGCTTCTTTTTCCGTGTGCACAACAGGAGCATATCCAGCAGCGGCGAGAAGCTTGTCTATGACGTTGACGAATTCATCGTCTTTCTTGGTTTTCGTCATCTTTGCGATTTTCTGGACAACGCCATGAGCTTCTGGAACGGCCTGCTTGATGAAGTCCCAACGAGATAGCTTGTCAGTTCTCACCTCATCGCGCCATTTTGCTCGGAGGGCGGCGATAACGCCAACGAGTATCACCAGAACTTGCAGCCATGCTGCCATGGCTTCAGGATTTAGTTTCGATAGAAATTCCATTCTTCTTCCTCTTTCCCAGCAGGGTTTTGCCTTTACCGAACCGCCGCAAGATCCCTGCTAATCTGCTGCGGCTCGCTTTGTTTAAACGGCGCTCACGATTGGCCAGAAATGCCAACCAGATTGCCTTCAAGGATTTCCCGGTGTAGGGAGACGTAAGCTCACCTCTTCAATGAGTTCGCTCCATCGATTGATGATGTACTTACCTGGGCAGGCCTTGGGATGTTTCACGCCTGCGCTTTGCTGCTCCCGTCGATGGTAGGTAATGTTCTCGACGTCCATCTCGTACTTGGCTGCCAGCTCTGTTACCCAATCCAGAAGAAGCTGAAAAGCTTCTTCCTCAATTGGCTCAGTTTCGTAATTGCCCGCAACTGCAACACCCAAATGAGTGTAGTTTCGTTTGTTTTCTTTGCAGTGTGCGCCCATCGCATATTCAGGCCGTCCGGCTTCAACTACCCAAGAGTTGCCATCTCTTCGAATGAGGTAGTGATAGCCAATCATTGACCAACCACGCTCTTTGATGTGTACCTGGTTTATGTCTTCAGCTGAAGCCGTCTTTCTTCCTGCGGTGCAATGCACGACGATACCTATTGGTTTCACTTTCCGCCTCCCTTCAGGAGCCAACCGATGTATCCAAAGAACAATGTGAGCCCTGAAACAGCGAGATACTTGATGACCGCCAATGAGCCTTCCCAGCGAGTGACTGTGGTCTTTGTGGTCTCATCTGTTTTTGGTGCAACAGGAACGGGGACGGGCTGAGATTGAGCCATCTGAATAGCAAGTTGGTCAGCCTTATGGTCAGCCTTTGTGGCCTTTCCCATTGCCATTCCTGCGAGCTTCTTAATCTCCTTCAGCTCTTCTTTCATTTCATGGCTGAGTTCTTTGATGTCATCCTTTATCTCACGGCCAACCTCTTTGGAAACCTCTTTGGTCTCCTCAACCATTTTCACGAGGATGTCATGTGCGCCACATGTCGTCATTAGCTGTTGGCCTCCTCTTTTTCGTCTTCGCCATCGTTACAACTGGGAAGCAATTTCTGTTCGGATGGTTTAGGCCCGAGCAGCTTCAGCGATTTCAAGAGCTTCTGGTTCTCTGCAGCACGTCTGACGTTTTTGCGGTAAGAAGTGCCAAACCACTTTCGGCAAATGAGATCGGGATCGAGGTAATACCTGTCTTCCGCTCGCTCGAGATAATCAATGAACTTGTTGGGATCAATTGGTTGCTCGACTAGGCCATTCCACTCGCTATTGTTCCAGGCCGCTTGAATGTCCCACAGCTCTTCGTTCAGATATGACTCTGCATACATCGGTGCAGGTATCTTGCCCTTGACGACCATCGATAGAAGCCACTCAGAGTAAAAAGGACAGTTCACGTCTTTGTTCAAAAGACTGTGTTCCTTTGTCTTTACCGTCTCGTAGTCGTTGTTGGTCTGTCGTGCTGCGGAGTAGCTCTTGCCATATTTCATAAAGAGCATTTCGGGAGGCATCTCAATCGAAGCCGAAGAGATTTCAATATTCATTCCGAGGAACTCACAAAGCTGCCTCGAGTCTCTTCCGGAAGTGTCGAAGATTGCGGGCTCTTCTCCGTGCTGAAGATATGGCATTTCCATTCCTGGTTGGTAGGTATGAAGAGCTAACTGCTTGGCTTCGTCTGTGTGGCCAGACGGAAGAGTGTTGTAGAGCTGTGCTAGAAAGTCTATCTTCTGAGCACCATCGCCAAAGCTAGTCATTGGCATAGTTGGCTGGTTTCTCTTCATGTACCAAACCAAGTTGGATGAGAGCGCTCTCGCTCTTTGCTCTGCGTCAATTGTTCGGTCGATCTCCTTCAGATTCCCAAGGAGAACCGAGAGAAGTGGAGAAGGAACAACATCGTTAATCAAACCAAAGTCAGCATTGAAGCGCCAGGCCTGAAGCCGTCCATTTGGCGTAAACCGAGGAATATAGACAGACTTGAACGGCTCTTTGTTTTTGTAGCTCACATTGTTCGAGCGAAGTACGCCGTCAGTAACGTAATAGCCAATTTCGTTTCCAAGCTTGTCGAACTGAATTCCATACTTGACCAAACCGGGATCAATATCTCTGTCGTAAGGTGTTCGAACATCTGCGCCGTCAATCAACTGCAGGTTTGGATGCCCATTTGTGTAGCGAAGAATGAGCAAGACAAAACCAGATAGTTTTGAAGTCCGCCAAGCTTCTCTTTGGATTTGTCCAAGCGTTTTTCCTGGTGCGTTTGGCCCTCGAGGATTGTTGGTGATTGTTCGCCAGTCGATGAGCGATGGCTTGCTGGCGTAGAGATTGAAGAGTATTTCTGTTCGCGTTGCCCAGTCCTGAAGAGCCTCCTCGTTCCATCCTGTTACTGGTCCCAGGATTTCGGGACAAGGTGCCGCCTCGAGTGTCATTCCACGGTTAACAATTTTCGTTTCATGGCGACGAAAGATACAGCCAACAATTGTGTTTTCTCTGTAGAGCTGCCGGGATCTTTCTCGAAGAATGTCGATATTGAGTACGCGCAAATCTTTGGTCAGGCCAAAGTGACCCTGATACCTGTCTCCAGTCCAAGCGCTGTAGAGATCCATAATTCCAAACTTGCCATCAATGTAGCCTTGGCCAATTGCTTGGATATCTGTGGCCGAGTATTTGTCATTGGCCATCTTTCGGGCCAACTCTCTTGGAATGACTTGGTTAGATTTACCAAGGCCGAAGAAGTTTTTCAGTTTATCTAGCAAGCCCATTTAAACGCTCTTTCCGTAAGTTACCGAGCCGCCATTTAGCAAAATGGTGAGCCCTTGAATCTCTGATAGGATTTGTTTCTTTTCTCTTTCGAGACTGGCCAAGAGCTGTGCTTTCTCTGTTTCTGAGACCTTGGTTTGCCCATCGTCAAAGGTGTATCCAGGCTCACTTGCTGCACTAATCTGGGTTCTTATTTCAGCAAGGCGAGCCTTTTTGGTCGTCAGCTCTTCTTCATAAAGCGTTTTCAGTGCTGTAAGCATTGCAACTCCTAACAGCGGTTTCGCTGCATATACAGTTTCAGGATTTTTGCGCAATTCGCCCAAGTGACTGGTACTTTGTGGGCCTTGCAGACCTGGAACATAATCAGGTCTCGATTGAAGAGGTTGTATCCAAAGCAATCGAAGAAGTGAGACTGAGATCGACCGCTCTTCTTCTTCCATGTGAAGGCGAGTTCATTACCATCTTCGTCGGTTTGGGCAACTCTGTGCTCTTCTTCAAACTGGCGAAAGTAGCTATCTGTGTACTTCATCATGGTTCTTCGGGGGAAGTTCATGAAGCCCATTGGTTGAAGTCCACTGCCAACATGCTGCAGTTTCATCCTGTCTGCAATGTCATCTTTGTAGACATCTACATTCAGGATGAAAACGTTTGAGCGCTCTTTTGATGGCCGCCAAGGAGCTTGGTCAGAATAGACTTTTTTGAACTTAGAGGGGTCCGCACCTTTGACGCCGATGACGCCTTTGCGCCACTGTTGCACAAAGGCCATTACATACTGGGTGAAGTAGCCAATATCAATCGAGCTGAGTTCAATACGCATTGTTCCTTGGCCATTGTCGAGCTCCCAAGCATTCTCAATGACGCTACCAGCTAACCTCAGCCAAACACTGTTGGAAGCCATTGGGTTGTAAGTAAGAACGTCTCGTGAATGTATGGGGATTCTTTCGCCCCTGGCGTTCACCTTTCCAAAAGTGCCAATGCTTCCCTGGTCAACTGAGTACGTTGGACCTCTTTCAGAATGTGCCAGAACCTCGTAATCAAGGCGAGCGTCATCATAGTCACCATTGAGATCTCTCATGGTGCCGTTGCAATCTGCGGCCATCGTGAGCAGAACAATGTCACCGTTGCCATCTTCTCGAGACAACTCCATCGGAACAATGCCGGGATCGTAACTTCTGCGGTTTCGTGCAATTGCTGAGGCCTTGGGCGCTTCGCTTCTTTCGTCGTAAGTCAGACCAAGAACAGTGTTGACGAAAACCTGTGTTTTTCTCTTCTTGAACCTGCAACCAGGAGTATTGATTTCAATCCACTCGTTGGCATAATGAGGCCAGTCATACATTCCAGCAGGAGCGTAAAATGCGTTGATTTGATAGCTATAATGGCCTCGAACCTTTGGTTTGGCAGTTGGGATCCACAGGCCGTTGAGCATTGCATCGTACTTTTCCTGCTCTCGCCAGAAACCGAGACAAGTCTGGCAAACATAACCAACAGACTCATCAATCAGTCGATACTCGTTGTCGTGTTCGAAAACGATACCAACTCGTTTGCCCTTTTCGTTTCTTTGGTCAAAAACAAGGTCAATCATTTCTCCGCAAAGAGGGCAGGGGATATTGAAGTAACGTTGGTCGCCTTTTTTGAATGCGGGCAAAATGAGTGAGGTTGATGTCAGCTCAGGTGTGGAAATTCTGTAGAGCTTCATCGAAGCATAGTTAGCAGCAAAACGGCCTCTTAGCAGTTGGTCGAAGTCTCCAGCTTGCTTGTGGGATTTGGCTACTTCATAATCATCTGCCCAACCTACTTTTATTGAGCGCTGACGGAGTTTGTTTGCATTCTGAAGGCCACCCATAACCAGGCGTCCACCATCATATTCTTTCAATGAACTTGTGTCGCCAGTCCTTGCATTCCGCTTCTTCTTCACAGATGGCCGAATTTTCGGACGTAGCCCACAGACATCAATCATCTGGTCGAGACGCTCTTCTACGATTTCATTGGAGAGCGTTTCATCACCAGAGAGAAACAGGCCATTGCAGGGTGAGCAATCGATGACCCAACCAATGCCGTTCATAATGACGCCTTCGGTGACACCAATCTGCAGGGCTTTCATGATGGCGATGTCAGTCGCTGGAACGTCGCCCATATAGGGAACGAAATCAGGAGCTAGGCAGTCGAGCATTTCTCGGATGTATGGGGTTCTGTCAAAAGAGTAGGGACCTGGGAAACTGCCAGTCGTAATTATTCGTTTACTGGTTGTCCATCCTGAGGGCAACATAGTAGAGATGTCGAACTTGTGCCCAGAAAAAAGCGCCTCGACGATTTGAAGCTCTTGTTCAGGAGTGAAGACGTTGCTCATTTGCTCCGTCCTTCCTTGTAAGCTTCAATGCCCTCTTTCATCTCTTTTTCAGTTTCTGAAATTGCAAACTCTGTTGACCTGTTTAGGTGGTCAATGAAGATGGTCTTCAGTTTTGCTCTGTCCTTTTTGTTCAGCCCAAGCTTTGCTGCCCACTCAGTGATAACCAAATCAATGCTTTTGTAGTACGTCGTCTGGAGTTTGTTCACCAAGGTGAAGACGACGCGACGGCCAAGAGGAACGGGCATAATGTTGCCCATCAGTTTGTCTTTTTTAATAGCAGCAGTTTGGACCCTGAGAGCTAGCTCCTGCTGTCGAAGGCTCATCTCGTTGGATGGCTTTTTCTCGCCCACAGTGGGCTGCTCTTCCTCAACCTGACGGCTCAAGGTTTTGGCGATGAAGGCTTTGTTCTTCGGGTCATCAATGTCGTAGAGGTTTTTCCGTCCATCTTTTGAATGCAGAACGATAGCGCCTTCGCCCAAATAACGGCGGAGCGTAGCTCGTTTTACTCCGAGTAATTTTGCAAATGCGCAAGTATCCTTCAGCTGCATTGTCGATCCTGCCTCAAAAAATTGGTGAAAATCGGACCAACTGCGCTGCGGAGCGTATTGCAGGTCTGGGAGCCGCTTTCACAGTACCTTGTGACCATGTTCTGCTTAGGTAGGGACACTGGTCGGCCCTCCCTGGCTGTCTGTGTGAGTGTGAGATTTGTACGGGTCACCACTCGTGAACTCGATGTCTTGAACGTTCGTTAGCTTCCCACCGTCGATATCTATGTCACCGCCTGTTAGCTTGATGGTGTTGGCTGATACGTCGAGGCTTTCTGCTATGACCTCTATGATGCCGTCAGCTAAGAGTTTTACCTGAGCCTTGACGTTTCCTTGTCCGTCTACCG
>CAZXTJ010000261.1:0-10695 GCA_964643655.1 uncultured bacterium | reverse complement strand
GCGCAGACGCTGGCCAAGATCGTGAAAAATTGCGTCTGCTCTATCGAGATAACCTGCAGTGCCCAACCAGATGGAAAAGATTATGATTAGCAGGCTGCTAACAAGCCCCAGGGTAATGTATCTGCTCAGAAGCTACTCCCCAGGCCACCGCCACCGCCAAAGGTCGTCGTCACCCCACCAGCATTGCCACCTGATGATGGACCAGTAAAACTTCCTTCTGAGGCTGGAACTTCAGTGGCAGGTTCTTGAAATGCTTGAACCAATTTGATTAACAACAGAAGCTCTTCAGATACGGGAAACTCAGGTATCTCTGATGAAAGACCTGAAACCTCTTCAGAATGGTTGGCAGCCAGAATATTCAGTGGCTCTTCTTTCACACTAACTGTTTCAAGAACACGAATTACATCTGCCGGATTGGTTGACGTGTCGAGAGCTCCCATGGAATAAGCCATTGAAGATCCCGATGACCAAGTACCCGACACATTGGTAGCACCAGAGTAGATTTTGCCTGAATATTCGATTGAATACTTTGAAGCCGTACTCAAGGCTTCAATTAACTCATCTGCCGTTGCTGTGGCTGGATTGATGTCTTTCATCTTGATACCCAGAAGTTGAGCACCCGAGACCATATTGTATTGGTTTGCCGTTGAAGCCAATGATCCACCTGCATGTGTGAGATTCCACCAGCCTGAGTTTATCTTCCAACCACCATCGGTCGGATCAGCAAAAAGACCTGAAACTGACTCAACAAATGAATCTACATCACCTTGTGAAGGGGGATTTTTGACACCAGAAATGGCTTGGTTCATCATCCCGATGATGGCTCCCTCGATGTCAATGGCTGGTGCATCGGCACGGCCATCGGAACCTTCGACTTTGATGACCCACATTTTCTGATAGTTGTCCTCATATTCGCGAATTTTCTGCAAGAAGGCTGGATCTGCGCCTCCAGACGAACCTATGAGGAAACCTTCAATGGCATCTCCTGAAGCTTCACCAGGAATTTCGTGGGGCATGGACTTTCCAGGAATACCAAAGTCCAGCAATCCTTTGATGGCCATGGCTGAACGGATTTTGTCCAGCCTTTCTTGGTCTTCATCATCCCAAGTGCCATCAAAATTAATTTCTTCCACATCATTTTCGAGCCAAGAGACGAGATTGTTTGGAATGGAAGCTACATCTGCTGGATTGACCAATTTTTTGAGATTTTCTCTCCATTGCCCCGTTTTTAAATACCGAACGAAGTTATTGGCAAAAAGAACGTTTCTTTTGCCTATCTCATCGCGTAGTTCATCTCTGGCATCAACATCGTCAAGGTTGATGTAACCATAGTTATCTTCAATGATGGCCGTCTCGGAAATGACGAGGCCATGTAAATCAGCTGCCTGCAACAATGTGGGTGACAGGAGAACCACAGCCAGCACCAAGGTTGTTATCCTCAACATAAGGCCACCTCCATCAACGAAGTTTGATGTTTGCATATGTAGTGCCAGTAGCGCCATTTGCATAGGAAATTGGCGTGGCATCGTAACTGTAAACTTTTTCCTCAGGTTTCAAAACGACAGCTTGATAGACAATGACCGACTGTTTTGCATAGGTACCACGGGCAAAGAGGTCTATCCTGTTATATGTGAGTTTAGTAATTCTATTCTCGCGAGAAACGGCATCACCACCGGTCATTCCACTGGACATCTCATTAACAATGTCCTCTGCACGTACCTCAAACTCGCCGCCACCTATTTCACCTGAAAATGTGCCTGTGAAACCATATTTGGACTTATCTTGCTTGTACCATCGTTTCTCGAAATCGTTTTGGAAGATCAAAGCAGTTGCTTTGGCCAAACCGGCGAGAGCTACCTGCCTAGCTCTATCTCTGTAGATTGCCTTTTGCAGCAAACGATACTCTTCTTTGGAGCTAAACATGAGACTGGAAGCAAAGATGACAAAAACGATGAGTCCGCCAACTACGAGAGGGATGGCCAACCCCTTTAGTCTCTTTGTTCTATTTTCACTTTTTGTCTTCATAACTTCACTCTGAATATTAATTCACCATACTAGTCAATGTGACTATGGAGTCCAATCTCAGTGTACGTACGACGCCAGGCTCTTCGTCCTCTTTTCGTTTCAGTTTGACGACTATGCCCACCATATTGCGACCTAGTCGGCAGAAACGCACGTAGTGGAGACGTTTACACTGGCGAGCTACCTTATGCCAACGTGGAGGGTCTTCGCTTTCACGCTCCCAGACGAGATGGGTAACTTTATCTAAATCTTCTGGCAAAGAGGCTTCATTCAGTAGAACGTTCTTATCTTTGTCGATGAGCATATAACGAACTTTTTCATATTTGTCATCGCGAAAGACAAGTTCATAAGAGGCAGTGCCATAGGCCGGTTTGACAACTTCTGTGGCAGTCTCGAGATCGCGTGTCACCTTGGCCATAATCATACGTAGTGTACGTAGGTTGTCTATTCTTTCCGTATAAGAGACTGACTTCTTTTGATAGAAGAAGGTTTTCGCGGCATAAGCAAACAATATGGACATGATAATGCCAGCCACAATGATATCGACGAGTCCCATACCTCGTCTGCGGCGACTACTGATATTTCTTGTCCAGATACGTCTCAAGGACGAGCTCCCTCTCTGCGCCAGATATCTCCCATTGGACACGGACTTCAACATAGGTAACCGTTGCTTCAGCGCCATTTTCAGTCACGCTGAACTCAGGATCGACTGTAGTAGTTACTTTATAACGACTATCAACGGTGTAAGGAGCAAAACCTGGAGAGGCTACAAAAGCTTTCGTTAGCTTTTCGTTGCTCGTTTTGTTGATATTGTTTGCGTGCCTGATGGCCTCAACTTGCCTTTTGGCAATAGAAAATGCACGTAGACGATCTTCTGTGTATTTAGTGGCGGTCACACCCTGCATGAAAAGATTGAAGACAGGCACGAAGACGACCGCCAAAATAGCGACCGCCACGAGCACTTCAACGAGGGATAACCCTCTATTATTTGTCTTCGCCATTGCCTGCCAGGTTCCGCCCGAGGGTTTCCCCGACGGAAGAAACTCAGTTGTCAGACCTGAAGAATGGCTTCAAGTCGTTGACGATTGATCTTTCGTCAGAGAAATCGCCCGATTTCATGGGTGCATCACTTGTGACAATAGCGTAACCATTACGTTCCAAGTCAACCGATTTTCCGTCACCGTCTTTATCAGTAACTCCAACGAGGCCCTCATATACCTTCACGAGACTGCCCACATCGAGTCTGTGAACAACATCGAAACTCGTTCCCTTGACGGCTGCAACGGCCAGCGGAGTCTCTACAGAAAAGGTTCTACCAGGCTTTTTGGCTACTTGAAGCCAGATTTTGCCAATTTTTAGCTCTAGCCTTTCAGCGTGAACTACCAAATGAGACTTGGGATCGACCTTGACCTTTGTACCATCAGGCCAGATTAGCTGACCCTTGAAGCCCAAACTTGTTTTAATGAGGTCTCTGTCGCGCAAGCCTACACCAGCGGACTTTGCAGCAACTGCCTGACCATTAATCGTAAAGTCGCCCTTGTGGATATGTAATCTGACCTCTATGGGAGCACCAGCCACATGTATGTCTCCTCCACCAGAAAAGATGGATAGGCCGATGGCCAACATAATGACGAGGCCTACTCCAGCCAAAGCTGGGACTGGTATTGGTTTGAAAAGGGCAGCCAATTTGGCAAAAAAGCCCAAATCTTGGCCTTCTTCTTTGATAGCAGCCATGATTGACTGCTTGGCTTTGCTCGAAGGAGCCTCGAGAGGCATTTTTTCGAGTTTTTTCATCATAGTCTGGCGAGACCGAACTTCAGCTTTACAGGCTGCACAAGAAGCCAAATGGTCCATTACCTGCTCACGTGCTGCCCTGTCCAACTCGTCGTCGAGAAAAGCTGCCAGTTTTTCTTCTATTGCTCGGCAGTCCACTTGGGCCTCCTCTTTATTTTCACACTATTTGTGGTTTCACCAATTAGAGATTACTTTTTGTGGCTAAGTGATAGAAAATTTCCAAAATTACTTTTGGGCCATTTCACGAAGCTCCTGTGCAACGATGGCAAAACTGTCGGGACGTTCTTCTGGCTCGAGAGCCATAAGGCGCAGAATCAGCTCCTCAGTCTCTTTCGGCAAATCTTCACGATGGCTCGAAGGCAAAGAAGGTTTTTTCGCTTTTAGAGTGACAGGATTAGTGAAGGGCAGTTTCCCTGAAAGGACTTCATACATTATGACTCCAAAGGCAAAAATGTCTGCTTCTTTGCCTCCACCGCCACCGCGGACCAGTTCTGGAGCCATATATGCCAAGGTTCCAATGAGCTGACCAGCTTGCGTTAGCCCTTCAGCATGCTCTTGGGCTTTAGCAATACCAAAGTCGATGAGGACTGGCCCCCTGCCCTCTACGATGAGAACATTGTCAGGTTTGAGGTCACGATGATAGATACCTTTTTCGTGAACAAATGCCAAGACAGAAGCCATGTCAGCCAAGACAGAGAAACGTTCTTGCCAGCTGCACTCTACGTCTACACCAATGACCTCTTGCAGACTCTTTCCATCGAGAAGCTCCATTGTGTAATAAAGAAGCGTTTCATCGCGATGGACGTTGAAGACTTGCACCACTTGGTCGTGGTTGAGGCTACTGAGAGTCTCTATCTCACGTAAAAATCGCTCTCTTGCCACTTCATCGGTCAAACAGTTGGGCATAATCAATTTGAGGGCAATGGGACGTTCGAGGTAACTGTCCCAGCCCCGTAAAACGACTCCCATGCCCCCCTGGCCCAGCATTTCGAGCTTTTCATACCTTTTGTCTACCGATTCAGTGATCTCATCTATGTCGATGAACTCCAAGTTGCCCAGAACAGCGTCCTTGGCTTCGTTACGGCGGGTGATCAGATCTTTATAATCGAGCCTTTTCATTGCTGCCCAGTCGTAGAGCATCAACGATTCGTTCCAGTGATAACCTTGTTCTAGGATGTAACCCAGTTGATAGAGCTCTTCCACATCCAACAAGTGGAGAGGCAGATCTGCCGGATTGATACACTCCTCATCCTTCAACTCTTCTTGCTTCTCAATGGCCTCCCAAGCCAAAGCAGCATTTTCATCATATCTTGCCAATTCACTGAGAGCTTCTTGCCACCCTTCCCTACCCTCATTCTCCCACAACTCTCTTACCCTGGTGAGAGCCAAATGCCTGCGCTCCTTTTCACTGACAGGAGAGCCAAACTGCCAAGGAGCAAGGAGGATGAGTAACGATATTGTTTGGAAAGGAACAGGATCTATCCATAGAGGGCTACGAGCCAAGATTATGCGAGCAACAGGCCCGATAAAGAGGAAAAGAATGAGTGGCGGTATGGAGGCTGTCAAACGGCCAAAACGTCCATATAAAAATGCCACGAAAAAACTGAGCCCAATCATGAGGAACAAACTCAAAAAAAGGCTTGGCTGTTGAATTTGTCTGCCTGCAAGCAAAGCTGAGAAATAGACACCCAAAAACATTGTTTCTGAGATTTGCCCACAATATGTGAGAGGGCCACCTTGGGCGTCTATATTGCCAATGATTAGGACCTTGTCACCAGCTATCTTTACCTTGCCTGATTGGGCCCTGGCCAAAGACATTGTGTCCACCCAGCGCAACAAAGAGGGATCAAGTAGTTTTTTTTGAGACATGAGGGGCCAAAAGGCCCACCAAGGTTGGGGAACGATGAAACCCTTACCACGTATTGCCTCTCTTATGGCTCTGGCATGGTCCAAAGTCACTTGTGGAATGGACCGGATGAGTTCTTCAGATCGGGCGACAGGAGCGGCTCCTTCCTGACGATAAGCACCTACAGGTGGGTCACCCTTCACCTTCCGCCTTGAAACATTCAGAAGCCAAGGTGTGCCTTTTGGAAAAGCCTTCAGAACTGTCTCTAATTCTTTGTCAGTGATGAACCATCGACTTCCAGAAGCTGGTGTATGGTGCACCACGACAACGGGACAGGCAGTTCTTGGTGAGGGCAAGGAGCGGAAGGCAGAAGTTGCGGCATCATCTGATAGAAAGTTGGTTAATCCAAACAAAACAGCCCAAAAACCTATGGCTTGAACTAGATAGGGTACATACCAGAAACTTCGACCTGGTGCCTTTTTCACAAGATTAACAATGCCAACAAGCCGAGAATGATTACAACTGAGCCACCAACAATGGCGACAAGGATTTTAGGATCCATCTCTTTCAATTTCGTGATCAGTTCATGCTCGTCATTTGCTGGTGTTGCTGCCGCCATGGACATTGAAGACTTGAGCATCTTTCTGCCTCGTTTGCGGCCAGAACTTGCTTTTGTCTCGTCTGAAGCACCGTCATCATCATCTTCTGGACCGATGTTATCAACAGCTCGCATTCTGGCTGTGGCTTCTCGTTTGGAGCGAACGCGGTGTTCCTCAATAACTTTTTCCAGCTCTTTGACTACCTCAGCAGCTGTTTGGAAGCGACTATCAGGTTCTTTGGAAATACACTTCAACAAGATCTTATCAAGCTCAGGTGGTATGTCAGAGCGAATAGAAGAAGGTTTTGCATAGTTGAAAGTCTCGGCTGTCACAAGGGCAGGTTGTCCATCTTCGCCACCAAGTGGATCTTTTCCTGTTGCTAGACGGTACAGGAAAGCTCCAAACAAAAAGATGTCCGTCCTTTGGTCTACAGGCATTCCCAGAACCTTCTCAGGAGTGAGTTGCAGAGTCTGGAAATGGCCCACACCTCGGGCAGTCAAATCTTCGAGATTGAGGTTTTTGACGAGAGAAAAGTGGGCAATATAGGCCACTTTCTTCTCTTTTTGGTAGTTGATGGAACTGAAGGTAATATCACGATGAACAATATTGTTTTTGTGGAGATAAGCGATGGCTGAAGCTATCTGCCGTCCCATCTCTAGACAATCTTGAACGGTGAAATTGGCTTGCCCCTGTTTGATGAGATCGTCAATTGCATGGGCTGGCTTCATTTCAGCAACGTAATAGATTTTGTCGTTGGCTATACCCCAGTCGAAGACCTTGATGATGTTGGGATGGTCCAAGCGAGCAATAGTCTTGAACTCACGCTCGAAACGAAGGTATTCGTCTGAGTCAGTTCGTACGAAATGGTTGAGGACTCGGATTTCGACTGGGCGGTCGAGATCCTTTTGGACGGCAGCAAAAACCGTCACGTTTCCGGGGAGCTGTTTCAACTGTCGTTTGACCGTATACTTGAACATCTTGTTTATCCGTTGACCTCATTATACATGATAGCCCTAGGCCTTCATAACCAGAGCTTTGAGCAAGCGAATACCGTAATGCAAACGGAATTTGGTTGCTGCCAGCGAAAGACTCATTTTGTCTGCTATCTCTTTGTACTGAAGTTTTGCGTAAAAACGCAAAATTATTGGAGTGCGATAGGTTACTGGCAATTCATCAAGGGCTTTACCAATTCTTTCTAGCTGGTAAAACTTCTCAGCTGCCTCTTCGACTCCAAGGATGGAGAGTTCCTTTGCCTCATCGCGAAAGAGAATGGATGCCTTCTCTTCGGAAAAATCTACGGACATTACGTTTGGATTTTTCTTCCTCAGCCAACGTAAAGCTTCATTAGTGGCAATCTGGACCAACCATGCTTTGAAACGTTTGCGTTCTTTCAAAGTAGACAACTTGCGAAAAGCTTTGATGAAAGCTTCTTGCATCAACTCTTCTGCTATTCGCCCGTCAGCGACCAGTTTTTTCACTACTGTGAAAATCAGTCCCTGGTAACGAGTGACCAGCAAGCCAAAATCATTGCGATTGCCTCGCAAGACACGGCCGATGATGTCGCCATCATTCTCGAGTCTGTCCACTTTATTCAGCTTCCTTTTCGTTATACTCAGAGGCAGCGATATTGTATTTCTTGATTAGTTGCCAAAAAGCACGTCTGTTTTTCTGTGCATCTTTGGCAGCTCGAGTAATGTTTCCTTTGTGCCTCTGTAATAAACGAGTGATGTATGTACGCTCGAACTCTTCTACGACTCGCCTTTTAGCCTCTTTGAAGGACAACTTCTCTGAAGGTTGTTCCACAGATTTGCTTGGTTTGCCATCATCGAGATGGAGAGATTCTTCCAATATGACATTTGTATTTGTCATAACGACCAACTGCTGAATTTTGTTCTCCAACTCACGAACATTGCCTGGCCAGTCATGACTGATGAGGCGTTGTAAGGCAAGAGGAGATATTCCTTCAATCTTGCCACCATGAAGATGGCGATACTTCTTCAGGAAGTGATTGATGAGCAGTGGAATGTCTTCTTTCCTGTCGCGCAAACGAGGTAATTCCAATGGAATGATGTTGAGTCGATAAAAGAGATCCTCGCGGAATTCTCCTTTTTTCACCTCTTCGGGTAAATTCCTATTCGTAGCTGCAATAATGCGCACATCTGCTTTACGCACGGTCTTTGCTCCTAGTGGCTTGAACTCTTTCTCTTGCAAGAAACGAAGCAACTTCACCTGAACATTGAGGCTGATATCACCAATCTCATCGAGAAATAGCGTGCCACCATCAGCCTGGGAGACCATACCTTCTTGGTCATAGAGAGCATCTGTGTATGCACCTTTTACGTGACCAAAGAGTTCGTTCTCCAACAAGGTATCGGGCAAGGCACCGCAGTTTACGGTGATGAATGGCCCCGTTACTCGACCACTCGTATTGTGAATGGCTTTGGCAAAGAGCTCTTTACCCGTTCCGCTATCACCATAAAGGATGACCGCAACGTCTGAGCGCGCCACGGCTGGTATCTTCTTCAGCAAGTTCACAACATTTTGACTATTGCCAATGATCAGATCGAGCTTGCCACGACCTTCACCCAATTGTTCACGCAACTCTCGAATTTCTTGTTTGAGTTGCAAGGTTTCCATGGCTTTGTCTACACGCTGAATGAACTCACCTGTTTGGAAGGGCTTTGTAATGTAATCCCATGCACCTTGTCGCAGCAAATCGACGGCATTGTCGATAGTGCCATAACAGGTCAAAATGATGACAGGAATGTTAGGATTGAAATTCCTGACAGACTCCAATAATTGACGACCATCCATTCGCGGCATAATCAGGTCTGTTATGACTAGATTCACAGGCGTTTTCTGGAGGATGTCCATCGCCTCTTGACCATCACAAGCCACAATGGGCTCATAAGGCGTCCTACGCCTGATTGTCTCTTTGACGAGAACACGGATGGTCTCTTCGTCATCGACTATTAAAATTCTCTCTCTAGGCACCTCTTATCCCCCTTCGTTAACGGTTGGATAGGAGAACTGAAAACAGCTTCCTTCGCCTGGTGTGGATTCAACATTGAGTTGACCACCTAACGAATCGAGCAGCCGTTTGACGATGGCAAGGCCCAAACCCACACCGTCTTTGCTCTCCGCCCCCGTTTTACGCACTTGATAAAAACTGTCAGTGAGATAGGGCAAGTCCTCTTTGTCAATTCCTCGCCCTGTATCTGCCACTGAAATGAGTATGTTCTCTTCCTCCAAAGCTCCTCCGACAGAGATTTCTCCACCAGCTTCAGTGAATTTGAGAGCATTCTCCAGTAGATTTCTCAGTATCTGTGTCAATCGAGGTTCATCTATGAACTTCAATTCACCTAACTCTTGCAAAGCAGCCCTGAGATGAACCCCTTTGTCCCGACAGGGAATTCTAAACTCTTCAAGGACGCGACCAATGACAACATCAGGTCGCTCATAACGTACTTCCGTAGCTGGCGCACCAGCTTCAATCCTTGCCAGCTGCAACAAGTCATTCATTGTACGACCAAGCCTGGCCGCATCTTGAGCCATGAGTTCTACATAACGACGACCATCATTGCTCAAATTCTCTTCCATCAACAAATCCAAAAATCCACGGAATACTGTCAGCGGTGTTTTGACCTCATGTACCAGTCCAGCAACGAATTCAATACGCTGTTGACTGGACTTGGCTATCTCTTCTTGACGCTCTTGCGCCAATTTCAGATTGCGTGCATAACAGATGGCTCCGCCAGCGTGGCTACCCATTATTGTAGCCAGGTTCAAGTCTCTTTCATCAAAAGCATTATCTTCATGAAGAGAATCGAGAATGAGTACTCCCACTCGCTCTTCTGGCAATCCAACTGGCACTGCCAATGTCGATTGCGGCAAATAACCACCACAAACTTTTTCAATCAACTCAATAAGTTCAACAGGTCTCTTGTCATCACTGTGTGGGCCATCGACCTCTCGTGACGAATAGAGGACTCCGGGAATTTCATCTTCCAAAATTGTTAATGGAAAACCTTCGAAAGGTGGCAAAACTACACCTTTGGCCAGTTCTGCTGCGGGGTAACCTGCTAAATGGCCAATACGTAAAACACCACTAGGTTGGCCCACGACAATGGCTGCGCCATCTGCACTAGGAAAGAGGTCTAAAGCTGCATTGACAATGAGTTCGTAGAGTTTGTCTTCACTTCGTTCAGTAAGGAAACTAGCGCATCTCTCACTCAGGCTTTTCAATCTTCCCACATGAACTTCAGCTGATTCCAGAGCAATCACATTGCCCAAGCATGAGCTAGCCGAACGAGCTATCCAGGTGGCCAAGGCTTGTTCACCTTCATTGAAGGTACCTTCAGAACGTGACAAAACCATACAGCCCAATTGGCGACCACGATGACGCAGAGGCAGAGCACAGCCAGCTGTGTCTTT
>CAZXTJ010000260.1:0-10698 GCA_964643655.1 uncultured bacterium | reverse complement strand
TCGCGCGGTGCCCGTCGCCTTGGTGCATTACCTCAGAAGATGGCACGCCCAGCTGCTGCGCCAATGGATTTTGAGGCAGACTCTGGTGCACGAGCTATTGAGACGGCAAACAAACTCAAAGAGATGAAAAAGAGCAAGGTTGTCAAAACAGAGTCCAACGCAGCAATGCAAATGGTTGGCGCTCGCACCTTCTTCAATCGTGGTGGTGTTTGGACAGATTCTACCTACAAAGACAGTATGAAGAAAATCACCATCAAGTACGGTTCAGATGCCTATATGACTGTTTTCTCCACATTGAAGAAACTGAAGAGCTGCTTGGCTCTTGGTAAAAACGTAGTCATCGTTTACAAAGGAAAAGCCCTGGTCATCTCAGACTCTGAGGGCAAGGAGAAAATTGAAGGTTCTGAGCTGAAAGCCTTCTTCAAGAAACGTTAGCAGAGTTTAGGTGGGACCGGCCCCCCACCGTCCCCGCCCAGTACCAAAGAGGTGCAGGGCGGGGTCCTTTATTTTCATGGCTTTCACTGGTATCATACGCGCCAATTCTGCATGTTTGAGAGGGGCAAGATTTGACCTTTAAAGATTGCACTATTAGCGCCAACGCAAAGTTAAGGTTTTTACCTGTGCTACTTGGCTTTGCGCTTCTTTTGGCTGCTCCACTTTCAGCAGAAGCTGCTTCAGCCAGAACGAAGCGACTGAAGAAGGTGCCTGTTCTCACTGTTGGAATTAAGGTACGCCAAGAAAAAGTCCGCATTGCCTCCACTAAGGGACTCCGCGTATTCGACGGTCACTCTGGACGGCGCCTGTTTTCCAAACTCAAGCCTAAACCAATGGTACTGCGTGTAGATCCCAAGGGATTCCTCATCGAAGGATATGGCGTTCGATCCAAAGTCCGCGTCGAACCTTTGCCAAACTCCTTGCTATCTGTCGATGGCCATCAATACAGAGGTAACTTCGTTATTGAAGAAGACCGTTTTGGCAAAATCACAGTCATCAATGTCATTGATGTTGAGCAATACCTGTATGGCGTCATAAAATCGGAAATGCTCATCTCTTCCCCAATGGAAGCTTTGAAGTCACAGGCGGTGATTGCTCGTACTTTTGCCATCAAACACAAGGAACGTTACACCAAGATTCGTGGTTATGGACTGACGGCAGACACTTCATCGCAGGTCTATACAGGTGTTCGAGGAGAAGATCCTCGTGGCACTCGTGCCGTTGATGCCACTCGTGGGCACGTATTGACCTTTGGCGGCAAATTAATTCAATGTTATTACCACTCTGCTTGTGGAGGCTGGACAAACAACAATGAAGATGCCTGGGGTGGTAGCCCTTTGGCTTACCTTCGCTGTCGTCGTTGCGGATACTGTGCTGATTCTGCAGGTTTTAGCTGGAAGGTCAGTCTAACTTACGACAAGATATTGGAAAAACTCCTTGAAGCGGGCCACAAACTGACTGGTATTAGATCTATCAGAACTATCGATGATCCTAAGTCTGGCGGTCGTGCACTCGTTGTAGTCGTAGAGAACGGCACATCTCAGTTGCGCTTGTTACCCAATATGTTCAGACTTGCTATGGGTGCCAATGTGATCAAATCAGCCTATTTCATCCATGACAAGAGTCACAAAAAAAATCCTGGGCCTATGGCTGACGCAGGTGTGAACAATGAAGCAGAAATGAAAATGAGAGAACTGATTGGTGACTATTTACAGGAAGTCAGTGCTCCACGTGTTTTGGTCCTCAATGGCTGTGGCTCAGGCCACGGTGTTGGTCTCTGTCAGTCTGGAGCGCGCGGGCTGGCTGAACTGGGTGCCTCCTTCAGAGAGATCTTGGCTTTCTATTACAAAAACACAGCCACATCAGTATTCTATAAGTAACTGACCCTTTCTTGATGCAATCACCACCCCTCCGTGTCAATGTCACACATAAATGACAGTCCAAAAACGTGACAAATAGAGCTGCTACAGATATTATCCCGTCGACAAATCCGCCCAAAAGGGCGACTTTACTGGCAGGTGATATTGATGAATAGCGAAAAACGTAATACTAAAGTCGTAGCAACCGTCTCAGACCGCCGATGTGATACTGATTTTCTCCAAGCATTGATTGAGGCTGGTGCTGACGTAATAAGATTGAATACAGCTCACCAAGAACCCTCAGAGACAGGTCGCGTTGTTGAAAACATTCGCCAAGTTTCAGACAAAGTAGCCATTCTTCTCGACACCAAAGGTCCTGAGGTTCGCACAACTGAAGCTCCAGAAGAGATAGAAGTCAAAACTGGAGATCTCATAACCATAAAAGGGGCTCCAGACACACCAAGTACCAAAGAGACCATTTGTGTAAACTATGAAGATTTTGCTGCAGATGTTCCCGTTGGAGCAAAGATATTGATAGATGATGGCCACCTCGAGCTAGATGTAATCGAAGGTCAAGGAGAGGCTCTGATATGCAAGGTATTGAATGACGGAGTCATCAAGAGTCGAAAATCAGTCAATACTCCAGATGTACATTTGCATCTACCTTCTCTCAATCACAAGGACCGTAGATATCTGGCTTTTGCAGCGGAACATGATATCGATTTCATTGCTCACTCCTTCGTCCGTAACAAAGAGGACATCCAAGCCATTAAAGCTGGACTGGAGTTTCACGGTTCAAAAGCAAAAGTAATCGCCAAAATAGAGAACCAAGAGGGTGTAGACAACATCGATGAAATCTTGGACAACTGTTACGGTGTCATGGTTGCACGTGGCGACTTGGGTATTGAAATAGAAGCAGCCAAGATTCCAGCAATCCAAAAACGTTTGGTACGTATCTGCAGGGAAAGACAGAAACCCGTCATCGTAGCAACACAGATGCTCCAATCCATGGAGAAGAACCCACGTGCCACTCGTGCTGAGGTTAGTGACGTTGCCAACGCTGTATATGACGGAACAGATGCAGTCATGCTCTCAGGAGAAACTGCTCATGGGAAGTTTCCCATCGAAGCTGTGAAAACAATGGCCTCAATAGCAGCCGAGTCAGAGAAAGAACGAGACTTGGCAGCCACTGTACCTCTCGAGGCTGTGGGAGAAGATACGACACTATTCTTGGCGCAAACAGCAATCAAAGCTTCAACGGAACTTCCTGTGAAGGCAGTCATTGCTGACACAACCACAGGCCGCTCTGCACTTTATTTATCAGCTTTTCGTGGTCCTACACCTGTTTATACACGATGTTATTGCCGCAGTGTCATGCGTCAACTTGCCCTCTCTTATGGAATTCACACAACCTATATGAAAAGATTGCCCTATACCTATCAGTTCCTTCGTAAAGCAGTCTCATCGCTACTAGAAGAAGGCACTGTGAAATGCGACGACCTTGTCGTAGTAATGGCTGGCAACTTTGGTCCCAACCACGGAGCTTCTTTCATTGAAGTTGCAACACCAGAGAGAATTTTGGCTGAAAACCGTGGAGCACCTGAACCAGGATGTCCGGCAATGGGCGGCAATGGCAAATTGAAATTGACTGCAGAGTCAGAGCAAGTCAATAAGCCAATACAAGTTCCTGCAACACCATTACCTCACCAGCAAGAAGCACTTCGCGTCTAACGACGCCAATGCCTTTGGCAAACCATTCTCGTGTCGTGAACTTGTTGGCAATCAAATTCTCGACACGAGCGCAAGAGGTAAACCTTCCTGCTGGAACAGATACGGCCTCAATGGCTGCAATGTGCCCTTGAAAAGGAACATCAATAGCTTCGCGTACTTTTCCATTGCGAGCCGTTTCGTTCATCTCAGTCTCACCGGCCCATTTTGTCCCCAGTACAACAGGGGCAGACATTGAAACCATTGGCGGTGTGTAGGTGCCATAATCTCCGCCAGAAGTGAGACGAGCTGGAACAACAGTGTCTGTACCAGTAAACCTGACATAGAGCTCTTCTATTCCCATATGGCCGTCTTCATACTTGTGGACGGCTCGCAGGCGAAAAGCACTCTTTCCATCAATCTTTCGTTCTTCGACGACTTCTTGCTCCACAACACCAGGTCCGTTACTTTTGCTTTGAATAGTGTAACGGCGGCGAGCACCAACCTTTAGTGGCCACCAGGTCTGCAGCTCCTTCGTCACAGCTTTGGAAAGAGCTTTTTGGGCAACAGACGAAGTTTGCTTTTGCCTATTTGGAGTTTCTTCAAAAAAGGCAGAATAGAGGGCTGTTGCCAAAACGATGAGTCCACAGTAAATGAATATGCTGTAGTCATTTGTCATAGTCTCAGTATGCCACATTGCTCACTCATATGGCCTAGGAAAATCAAGACTCGTCATTATATGAGAGCCTGATGGCGATACCTTTGAACTCGATGAAATGCCTGCTCAGTCTACCAAACAATGGATCAGGCTCAAGTGTGATGACATTTTTACCTTCTCTCAATGCTTCCTTGGGAATGCGTTGATACAAATAACTATCGCTGTTTGGTCTAGGATCTAAAGCATAGAACACTTCTTTTTCGTTCACCGTCGTCCGTAGAGCTAACCTATAAACCCGATTACAAGAAACCATCAGTTCAGCAGTCTGCAGCTCCTCCAAATCTGTGAGCTCAAAGTCCCCACTCCACTTACGTCCTTCGACTTGGCGACCAAACAGCGTTTTTTGACCAAGTCTCATAGGTTTCTCTTGCCTTGCAAGCAAGACAGTCGTTTCCATCAACTCAGGACTTGGATTCAAGGTCAGACGACGCTCTCCAAGAAAGGGAGACCACTCGAGGGGAACTTTAGCACCAACAAACTTAGCAGCCATAAAACAGCGCGACAATTTCTGCAAACATTGGTAAAAGAGCTTCCTCAATTCATAGTCAATCATTGAAGTACCCAACACTAGCGGAGCAATCTGTTCGGCTCGTTGAAAGTCTTCGAGACTACCTGTGGCGGCAATGCGCTTGGCTAACCATTTACCTGCAGCTGGTCCACGAGTTCTATCGCGAAACTCGACGAGTTTTGCGTTTTCTGCGTTATCGTTGATTTTGCTTACTTGTTCAAGGAGTTTTCCAGAAGAACTATCCATCTGTTTCTCGAGTCCTGCAACAGTTTCTGCTTCATTAAACTTGGCCAAACGAGTTGTCAGGCTGTTAACTTCTCGGAACAGGATTGCCCCTAAATCCTGGGCTGTTGCCACATCATCGCCTTTGTGCACGAGAGTGACAGCAGAAAACTTCTCTGGCAGCTTGGGTAATAAAAAGGTGGTCTTTCCACCTTCTGAAACCAAAGTTTGGCATTCTTTCTCTTCACCATTGTCATAGGCAATTTTTGCCAACACCTCGCTTACCGGTTTGCTCGAAACACGAACGAAGATACCCTCTTCTTGCACATCACAGACGCCAATCGTAGTCTCAATCCTTTTGGTCCGCCCCTTGAATTTGAAGGATCTGGAGCCATTGGGAAAGACGATTTTGTAGCTGTATGTTTTGTTCTCAGTAAGCCCGTCCACTACTACTTGATGTTGACGTGTTGCTTTACTTTCCTGGAATCGTTTTCCTTCAAGCTCCACAATGCTGGCGTAGCTTTTTTTGCTTCGCCAAGTTATGACGAGCTTAGTGGGTTCTGAATAACAAACATGCCTCTTGAGCAAAAACTCATCTTTTTCCCTATCTTTTTGCTGCAGAAGAAGAAAAGTGGCTGTCAATAAACCAACGACGAGGAGGGTAGCTCCGAGGGTGATTTTTAAAGTCTCTCGTTTATCCATTTAATCATCGTACACACCATTCAACTTTCTTTCCATAGCCGGCTCACAAATTGCGCCAACGATGACGCCAAAACTGCGCCATGAATATCAGCTAAATCGAGTAAATCCGCTATTAGTGGGCCTCTTTCTATTGGCAAAGTGATTGCTTATTGATGAGTACTGACTAGGAGAGAAAAATGAAGGACAGTATGTTCTATCAATACAAACTTACTCAGCCTCGTCAACGAAAAGCAGGCTGAGATACAGATTTCGACCGACCTCATCCTTCTTGATATGTGAACTACCCCTCTCTTATTTCCTGAGCCGGGACCTCCCAGGCTCAGGTTTTTTTTTGCAGGGGATTTATGTGAGACCAATTTTTTTCAGTCTGCGAGCAAGAGTGTTGCGTGCGATTTTGACGTCTCTAGCAATTGCTCTTTGGTTTCCGCCATTTTTCTCAAGGTGCATTTTAAAGAATTGCCTGTCGAACTCATCACGAGCAGAATCATACTCAGTGGGTAGTGCTTCGAGAAATTCTTGTAGAGAACCTTGTGCAGGGATAATCACACGACCGACGGGTAAACTTGCAGGAGTAATCTTGTCAGAACGTTCGATGACTACAGCTCGCTCAATGGCATTTCTCAGCTCGCGAATGTTACCAGGCCACCCATACTTGAGCAATAGGGCCTCAGCATCGCTTGAAAAACCCGTAATCTTTCGTTGGCAACGACGAGTAAAAACACTCAAGAAATGTTCAGCCAATGGCATGATTGCCTCAGTACGATTACGCAATGATGGCAATTCCAAACGGAATACATTGACTCGATAATATAGGTCTTGTCGGAAGGATCCATCTCTTACGTTCTGCTCAATGTTCACATTAGTCGCGCAGACCAAACGGAAATCCAGTCTTCGACTGCGAGTACAGCCCAACCTAGTTACTGTCTGCTCTTGCAAAACACGCAACAATTTGACCTGTATGTCGAGAGGCACGTCTCCAACTTCATCGAGAAAGAGAGTACCTCCATTGGCCAGCTCGAAGCGACCAATTCTGTCATCATTGGCTCCAGTAAAGGCTCCTTTTTTAACTCCGAATAGTTCAGCCTCTAAAATATCTCTTGCCAGCGCCGCACAATTTACTGGAACGAAAGGATTTGTCCTGCGAGGTGAAAGACGATGAAGCGCTTTGGCTACCATCTCTTTTCCAGTACCTGTCTCGCCAGTTATGAGTACTGAAATATCTTGCTCGGCTGCGGCTTGGATGAGCGACTTCAATTCATCAGAAGCCTGGCCTCTCCCCATAATGAATTTCTCGTCGTCAGCCATCATCATTCCGATGGCCTGAACCCTTCTTTGCGCATCCAACAAACGCTGGCGAGTTTGTCTGCTACCAAGAAGGTTGCCAGCAAAACTCGTGACAGTATCGACCAGTTGGCGCGTAGCCTCGTTTACTCCACCTTCACGAGCTGCCATATCTAGGTAGATGACGCCTATTGTCTTCTCGGCAAAACACAGAGGGCTGCAAATCACAGAACGAGGTTTGAAAGCTTGCGCCAAACTTGCAGCTTCCTTGCAGCGTTCATCGCGAACAGAGTTATCAATAACCATTATGGACTTATCAGATATGGCCTGGCGACATATGGTTCGACTGATAATAGCCTGCTCGTCAGTATCTGTTAGCTGAATAGAAGCAACGGGTATGAAGTGCCCCTCTTCATCATCATCAAGCAACACAAAACCTCTTTCAGCTGAAATCAATTGAACCAGTCCACGCAAAGAGCGCTCGAGCACTTCTTTGGGATCATTTGATTGCTGCAGACTATTCAAAAAATTCTGGAAGGGTGACAAGCCCTGTGTTGCTTCCGCCGAGTCTTTCTCGGCAATCGAATCCTTCTGTAGCTTTCTTTTAGGTTCAGGTAGTTTTGCAACTAACCTCAATTTTGTCGAGGCAATCTCAATGACTGTACCATCAACCAGTTTGGCTTCTGTTGTTCGTTTTCCGTCGACGAGAGTACCTGAGCGGCTCTTCAGATCTCTTAGCACTACTTCGTCACCGGAAACCTCAATCTCGGCATGGCGACGGGAAACTCGACTGCCTAAAAGGATGAGATTACAGTCTTCGTCTCTGCCAATAGATGTAAGTCCATCGCTGAGCGTTATTGCAGGTAGAGCTGCAGATATACCTGCTCCTTCAGCAACGTCTTCATAGATAAGCCACCAGCCAGCCATCAAGCTTCTCCTTGCCAAGTTGACCAAAGTCGATTCAGTCCAGCAAAAATTCTACCACAACGGAAGGGAGCTCATTTGTTCGATTTGTCTATGGTCACCACAGGAGCCAAAGAGTGAATGTAACCTTCAAGGGTGGCAAAAAAGTATCCGCCCTCATCGGTCTTTTGCGGTGGACTGAAAACACGACCTTGAATTGGTGAACGATGAACAATACGCCACCTATCCCAATCAAGACCATAAAGGGTATTTGCATAGCCGAAATTGACAATGCCCCCATCGACGAATGGAGCGAAAACATCATGGAAAGTTGGGTGGCGAAAATCAAAGGATTTCAGGGGGTGTTTTCTCAGCCGCCCCGGTACCCCCTTGCCTTCAACATCAAGATCCATACAGGCCAAATCTATTCTGTACATATCTGTGCCAAAATTCATCTTCTGCTCAGCTAAGTAAAAGGCAACTTTATCTTTGCTGACGCAGGGGTATCCAAGGGCGAAGGAAGAAAATTTCTGACGCCACTTTTTCAGAGGACCACCGTCAGGAGTCTGCTCGTTCCCAGCTGGGTCAAAACAGAAGAGGCTATGTCCAGAACAAACGTAAATCATACCGTCTTTGGCTACAGTTGGTGGTGATGGGCGAATATGAAGAGAAGTCTGGGCAAGAGTACGCAACCACTTCATATGACCGTCTTCAAGATTGAAGGCCGCCAAAACCTCTTTGACGACTTTTTTCTTAATTGTACGACCTACGATGTAAGCCGTATTCCCAACAATCATTGGTAGACTCACAATATTATCAGCAAAGGCTTTCGTGGGAACGGTCCAGCGAATCTTCAAATCAAAGAGAGAATATCTCCAGAGGAATCTCTTCCGATAGACCAGACAGTCACCAGATGACAGTGAAACATGGGGAACTTCATTGGTTGCATCATTTGGCAATGTGGCAAGTTGTGTCCACTCGTCAGCATTCTTCAAAGGAAAAGCCATAGATCTACTATCAGAGAGCTTTCGCCTTCTATCTGCACCTTCAGATATTCTCCAGAGTTCTCGCCTGAGACGACCATTGAGCCGATGAACCTTCGCCAAGTTCGTGTCGGTAGTCAAAACGTAAAGGATTTCGTCACTTGCTGGCGCTAAGATCCAAGAACGAGGTCTTCTTTTGTGGTGACCATCACGTAGTCTGCAGGCCCAGATGAGCTCAAAGGAGTTTTTGTCCAGGCAATAAACGTAACCATTACGATCACCCAGGTACAGAAAACCACTAGCAATTACTGGTGGCGACGTAAAGCGATAGGGAGCCATGTAATCAGCAATACCACGATATCTGTCGCCGTATCTCTCGCTCTGAAAACGAGGAGTATCCGTTTGACCTCGGAAACTCTGAAATCGAGTAACAGGCCCCAAACCAAGGCAACCACGGGCAATGACTGTTTTTCCTGACTGCAAGACATAGCGAAGTTTGTCCGATGAAGATTGAGCTTCGAAAGGTCGGGTAAAATCAAAAATGGGTGTTCTTGATTTTTCTGCATCCAACTTCTTGTCTCTACCGAGAACCAATTGTGTCTTCACCGAATGTGTAAGTCTAAAAAGAACAGAAAACTCCACATTGGGCTTTTGGTATTTTCGAGTAACAACAGGCACCCCCTGAACCTGCAAATCAGGTGTGGCCACAATCTGTATGAATGGTGCAAGGCCAGGCCTTTCTATGACGAAAGAGTATCTATCACCCGGCCTTCTTCCTTCTATTAGCAATGCATAGCGCTTACGCTGACACTCGACTTTGCCCTGCTGAACGACTTTGCCATCCTTTTCCAAACGCCACTTCATCGGCTCGTCTGTTGTTGGTGAAAACCACTGCAGCTGCAATGAACGTGGTGAAGCGCGATAATCAAAACCCTCGATTTTTATGCTCTCTGTTGAGCGGCAAAAGAGGAAAACCAAGACAGCCAGGAACAAGCAAACGACGAAAGGTACCAAAAAGCGACGAACAGATAATCCACTTCGAGGCTTTTCACCACTGCCTTCGACGGCTTGCTCTTTGATAGTTTGCAGAGGTTTTTTCGCTTTTCTAGCTTCTTTCACCAAACTATCTGGCAGAGCCTCACTGGTCAACTCAGTAACCCTTTGCGCCAGTGTCGCTCGGACTCTCTGCACACCAACCATGGTTTGAGCGACTCTATCGAGATCAGCCAGCATGTCCTCTGCACGTTGATAGCGTCGACTGACCCTAGGCGACAGACTCTTTCGCAATACACCTCGTAAACCCGTCGGAAGCTTTTTGGGGAGGTCCTCGAGGCTCTCGAGGCGTTGCCGCAATCTAACAAAACCAGCTTCAATGAAAGATGAGTCGTTGACGAGCATTTCACCAACAAGGGCCTCATACAAAATGCAGCCCACTTGATAAAGATCAACAGCTGGTGAATACTCATCGCCTTCTAGTAATTCGGGAGGAATATAACCGAGAGTTCCCACGACACTGCCGGTCATTGTCAATCTCGTAGCATCACCATCGAGGACAAGACCAAAGTCCATTATTTTCACATCACCATCACCAGTAACCATTACATTTGATGGTTTCATGTCTCGATGAATAATGCCT
The DNA here is from genome assembly GCA_964643655.1 of uncultured bacterium. Classification (GTDB taxonomy): domain Bacteria; phylum Muiribacteriota; class UBA6191; order CAZXTJ01; family CAZXTJ01; genus CAZXTJ01. Next base: position 185 of record CAZXTJ010000260.1, on the reverse strand, counting down.
GCCCGGTGAATGTGTGTAAGACCTTCAAGGATCTTCTTTCCAATATGAACGGTGCGTTCGGCACTCAGTTGGCCAAAAGACTTGATGATGGCTAGAAGGTCAGCACCTTCAACACATTCTTGGACGAGATAAACGAGACCGTCTCTTTCGCCACTAGAATAGAACTCGACAACATTGGGATGGTT
>CAZXTJ010000259.1:0-10714 GCA_964643655.1 uncultured bacterium | reverse complement strand
AGCCATGGCTTCCCGCGACCCTCGAGTCGTAGAGCATTTGGTCAGACGAGCGCCCAGCGAACGTGACATGGACGTTCTTGCCGCCATTATTCAGGCAACTGGTCTTCTTGGCGGTAAACAGGTCATTCCTTTTGTGGTCAACTATTTGACTCGCCCACCAACGGTTAAGATTCAGGTAGCTGCAGTGACGGCTTTGGGTCTCATCCATCAGGTCATTGTTTATCCATACATTGTCAAAGCTCTGACAGTGAAAGAACAGCCAGTGGCAAAGGCCGCTTATCGAGAACTGAAAAAGCTCGGCAAAGCAAATCTCATCAATCTGATGGGTAATATGCTCCAATCCAAACAGGATTGGATGAAAAAAGCAGCTGTCAAAGCAGGTCAATTATTGGGGCGAACATCACGTTCCGTACGCAAACTGCTAGAAGAACATCTCAAAAGGGCTGATCCTCAGTTGAAAGTTCGACTGCAACAGGCTCTCGATTCTTTCAAGAGCTCTTCTGAGCCTTCTCGCACAATTCCAGGAGACTCACTAGTCGCCTCCATTCCTGGTTTTGATTTGGGTGATGCTGTCACTGGCGAAGCTCTCGATGGTCTCAGCTCAGAGGCAAGGCTGAAAGCTCTACAGACTTTCGTTGACAATAAAGACACGACCAAAGTGCCACAGATTGTCAAATGGCTGAAGGCAGAAAAAGATGCACGAGCAATGGCATCGCTCGTCATCGCTGTTGGCCGTCTGGGAGCCTCTACAGAAATTGATTGTCTATCTGGTTACCTCACTTCAAGCGATGGTCGCGTCCGAGCCAATGCTGTCGAAGGTCTCGGCATGATTTACGAACGTTATGGTGATAGCCATATTCCTGGATTACTCAAACCACTGCTGGGTGACAGGCACAATCGTGTCAAAGCCAATGCAATCGTTGCACTTCGTGGTGAAGACGAAGCCGGTGAAGCGCTTGAGCAAATGGTTTATTCGGGCTCACCAACTTATCAGCGTTCAGCAATCTACTCCATCATGGTTTTGCGCCGGAAAGAGTACAAACCTCTACTGGATTTCTTGGTCCGTGCCAAAGACAGAATGGTGCAGAAACAAGCCAATGAAGCTTTGGAGTTTTTCGTCGACACGGAAAATGTACCAGAGTTGGCTGCAACTGAAGAGCTGACCATCCAAGAAAATGACGCCACAGTACGAGGCAACGTTGATGGTGAGTTGGATGATGTCATCGTCAATCCTTGGGATTCCACTCTCCTCAGCGAAGAAGATGCTGCAGCTTTCTTGCGCAAACGTGCCAAGAAAAAAGAAGAAGTCAGTACTGCTGCTGACTTGGTGGAATCTATAGCCTCTACATTTGTCCTCGTATCTTCTGTCTGTTTTTACATTTCTATCCTCGTCGTCGTTGGTGGTTTGGCTTGGGGATTGATGATTGTACTCACCGAGAAAGATCTTGGTGCTTTCTGGTCAGTAGTCTCCTTGCTAATGTTGGTCCTTCTCATTGGTGCAATCGAAGGTTTGATCCCACGACCAGTTGATGGTGCCGATGGAGGCGTTCGTATCACCAAAAGGGATGCACCAAAATTGTTTGCTCTCATTGACAAGGCCGCTGATCAACTTCGGGTGCGTAAACCGGCATCTGTTCTCATTCATCCCTATTCAGAGATAGGCCTCTACGAAGTGACAGGGACGCCATACATACCCTGGTCCTCGTCACCTCAATTCAGGTTGGGTATGGCAGCGCTGAGAGCACTAAGTGTCGATCAGTTACGTGCCCTCATCTACTGTGAAATGGGACGCGTTTCCGTTTCCCGAAGTCAGTTTTATTACAAGCTGATCCTTTCCCTCGGCAGTGCTCTTCACCAGATTCATGAAAAGTTATTCAAACAGGGCGACGGACGTGTGTACATCAATCCACTCTTTTTCTTGGCTTCTGCTTATCGAGCCGTTTTCCGATTGGTCACGAAAAAGGCAAATCGCAAGATGGTTTTGAAAGCTGATGAATTGGCGGCCAAATACGCCGGTCGCGACACAGCTAGTGCCGCTTTGACCAAGTATGCCATTTCGGCAAGACTCTTTGATCAAGATCTGGCTGAAATCGTACAAGGTGCAAGTAAACATGGACAGGACGCAGCAGAGAACATTTATGCCTATTACCGAGGTTTCCTTGATGGTCTCAATGAAAAACGTTTGCTGAGATTGCGCAAAGAGATATTCAAATATTCACCTCCTGGTGATCGTGTTTTCCCTCCTTTGCAGGATCGTTTGGACACTATCTCTGCAAGCCAAGGTGCTGATGGTAAGCCTGATTCAGTGCAAGCAGCCACCTTGCTTACGAACCAACTGAAAATCGAAAGAGACTTCTCAGCTCGTTTCATCAATTTCCAGACTCCACTCATTCCTCTGGTGACAGAAGAAGAGGGTGAAGAGAGCTAGTTTTCATCCGTTCAGTTTGTGAACGTTTTTTGTCTCACCATGTACCACTTGTAGATACAGTCTGTCTTAAAAGGGCTGAAAGTTCCCAATGATGGGCTTTAGCATGTGGCCTGGCCTTTGCGTTGGTGTAAGATTGATAGACTGAGATGTTTGAAAGATCTGAAGAAATGGTTGGTGAATTGATGCCTTGGAAACAGGTTTTAGCCCTATTTCTCCTCCTAACTCTCTTTCCTCTTCATTCATTTGGAGGGTGGGGACGAGGTGGCTCTGACAGTGTTGAAGAGCTCGTTGAAGCAGCTGAAGTCACTGCATCTTCGGCTGGTGGGAGAGTGAAGGTCTATTTTCGGCCTAGAAAAAGTGCACCCAACGACGAATGGCCAGGCCACTCCCTCGATACAGCTGTTGGCAAGGCAAAACTCATTTCATACCACCAGATACACAAATTCAGAAAACCCAAAGTGAATGAAAAATGGGCTGAGTCAGTTGCATGGCGTACGCGGAATTTACTTCGAACAGAAAGAGCCAGAACATACATTGAACGTTTGATGAAACAAAATGGTGGAACAGTAGATGTATGTATTGATTATTCAGCTGATGGAAAACCATTACCTCCGACGAACAATCCCAATGTCAATCGTGTCTTTCTCTTTCATGAAGCAACAGGTCCCTATGCTGACTACGCTTACGATGATGCCTTATTGGGCATAACCATCCATGAATTGGCTCACACGCAAGACAAAAACCAGCGTCCTCGCTCTGAGTATGGTCCAGACGGCCAACATGACGGTGACGAGATAACGACGAAACAGATGGCTTTCATGGAAGGCTGGGCCGAGTATAACCAGGCACTCTGTGATGATATGTACTGGAGCGAGATTAGAGGATATGCCTTAATGCCTCATCGTACCTTCAAAAACAAATGGAAAAAAGAGCGGCCACACCGTCCAGGCTCTTACCAGAAGATTTCTCCACAATCTTTGAGATATGGTGATTACATTGCCCAAGAGGCCGTCATTGCGACGATGTTCATTTGTCTCGATGACTATAAAGGGAAAAACAGACGTTATATTCAAAAAGCCTTTGATGAAACAAATGACACGAATGGTGATGTCATAGAAACGATTGTCGCTTATGCAGAAGCTAGTGGTGATGGCTACCGAGCAGCTGCCATTTTTGACTATCTCACGGCCTTTAAGGCACCCCTGTCGGTCATTGAGGAGATTGGAGACCATGGAAGCCGTAAATATGGTGCCAATGAGAGAAACACAAACTCCACTCTCTGGTCTCGTGCCAAAAAAAGAGAATGTCCTCCTTCATTGTTTCTTGATTATTTGACCAATGGAACAGCCATTGATGACTACATAGAAGAAGAATGGGACGGCACATATCTCGTAGAAGTGTCCAAGGTTCTCATCGACAAAGTGAATGGTGACGGAGGAAGGTGGGACGTCCGTATACCTGGTACTAGTGATGGTGTGCTCTGTGATCCTTATGTGGAAGTTTATGTGAATGGTTACAAGAGTCCCAAACCAGCCATGACTACGACAGTCGCACGTGACACTGTTTATCATGAATGGCGCCAAGCGCAGCGGGTGAAAGCCTCCAAGAGCGACAAGTTAGCATTTATGGTCTGGGACAAAGACGCTGTAAATCCCGATTTGATAGCCGAATGTTGGACAGACAAAATCGAAAACATCAAGTTGGGTAAGAAGATTACATTTCGTGACAAAGCCTCAATTGTTTTCCTCGTCGTGAAAGTTTCCAAATCCAATGACCTCCAAGCTGCTGGTACAGTTACTCTTTTGAGTACTGAAGCCAAATGAGCGAGAGAAGGTACTTGCAATGTCTTTAAAGAAAGCCCTCCTTGTTTCCTTGATTTCGATTTTCCTTCTCCAGCCACAAACTCTGTTGGCTGGTTGGGGTAATGGTTTTGGCAGCCTAATCGACGATTTAAGAGCAGATGTGAAAAATCGTATTCGTGAACTGAAGGGGAAAAATCCCCAGCCAAATCCCAATTTGAAATATCAGTTACCTGTTTCTTTTCTTCATGTACCCGAGGAGAAACGAGACGGTGATGCAGCTGGTGCCGGTGACATCGAGGTGTGGACAATGCCTCGAGACAAAAACAAACTTGCCTTGTATTACGGCACTTATGGTGTTGAAGAGAGTTTGCCTTGGCGTCTCTATTGTTTGATCTGTGAATCAAAAACTGTACGCCATCTCAATCGTTTGATGGCAACAAGAAAAGAGCCAATCAACATTTATGTCATGGTGCAAGAGCATGTTTATGGCAGGGACTTGGAAGTGGTGGGTTATATGCAATCTCGCGACGCCATCATCTTTCCTTGGAAAATGCCCCCAGAAAAAGAGTTTTACGCTGATCTGGCACATCCTGAGAGGTTGCGCGGATTGCTCCTCCATGAAGTTGCCCATAGTCAGGACAAGACAAAGTTCGTTCAAGGTGGATACGGTCCAGACGGCAGCCACTCTTTCAACGAGATTACTCATCGGCAAATGGCCTATCTCGAAGGCTGGGCTTATTACAATGAGGCTCTCGTCTCAGACGATAGTTACACACTCATTTCGGGCACCGTTGATAGGGGATGTGAAGAACAGCAGGGCAAAGGTTACCTGAAGAAAGAGAGAAACAAAGGACAGTACGAATATATCAATCGTCCTCAGCTGACCTTTGATGATTTCATAGCCTGTGAAGCTTTTGCTGCGGCTACATTTCTGGCTTTTGACAAGTCTGAACTGCTCGAGCAGGACAAAGAGCGAGATAGAATGATGGCAGCATGGAATGCTACCAATGAGTCGGAGCGAGACATTGTCACAGTTGTCAAAAAGTATGGTGAGCTTCATCCTGAAAGAGCTTTTGGTGCTGCAACAATATTGGACGTTTTGACTGATTTTAGTGGTCCGGAAGAACTCTTTCGCAGCTTTACAAACAATGGCCTAAATTATCTCGAAGCTCGCCGAGCCAAGATTAAAAGGCTTTGGCAGGCAGTTGGTAAGAACCAGGGCAGGATATCCTTTGCCGCCTTGGCTGCAGGAGACATTGATGGTTTAATCGATATTCATTTACCAGATCCTGAGCCTAGCCATGACGGTGCTTACATCGTCGAAATCATCAAGGCTCGGATCAAGAAACGGAAAGAAACTGGCGAGAGATGGGACATCAAGATCCCAGGATCTAGTGACAAACGAAAATGTGATCCCTATGTTGGTGCTTACGTAAATGGCTATCAGAGTCCCTCTCCATTCCTGCAAACGGATAGCAAAAGAGACGATAGGACTCCCTGTTGGTCTGCACGAGGAGCAACCAAACTCTCTCCACAAGACAAGATCTTTTTCTACGTCTTTGACAAAGACAAGTACAATGATGATTTCATTGGAGAGTGTGTCTCATTGAGTGCAGAGGAAATTGGTGCTGGTGGTGAGTACACATTTAGAAATTGTGGCCAAGTTGAAGAACTGAAGGTTGTCATTCGTGCTATAAAAGCTAGTGACGAGGAATACATGAAATTGTTGGGACAGGACGTAGCTGAGTAGGACTCAAATGACAGATGACTTCCAATTCAGTGAAGAGTTTTTAAAGACTTATGAAGTCAAAGGAGTCTTGGCCCATGGCTTGAAGACAGTCATTTACGAAGCCATTCAATTGTCCCTCGATAGACCAGTAGCCATCAAAGTTCTTCCCTCAGAAGATACTGCTACAGAGAAGATGAAACAGCGCTTCTTGCGTGAGGCCAAGTGCCTGGCCAAGATGTCCCACAGCAACATCGTCGATCTCTATGATTATGGGCTCGATGGCTCATCGCCTTACATTGCGGAAGAGCTCCTTCAAGGAGAGACCCTTGCCTCTTTTACAAAAGATGGAAAACCACTTCCCCTTCGACAGGTACTCTCTATAGGCAAAGCAGTGGCATCTGCTTTGACTTGTGCTCACGAGGCTGGTGTTCTGCATCGAGACCTCAAACCGGCCAATGTCTTTCTCGTGAAAAAAGATGACAGCCAAGACTTCATAGTCAAGCTCATAGACTTTGGTCTTGCCAAAAGACCAGGAGCAGACGCAACTTTGACTGAAAGAGGCCAGATTGTCAGTAGCTTGGCTTTTGCAGCTCCAGAGCAAATCATGGCCGCAGAGCCTACGGTACAAACCGATCTTTATGCCTTGGGTACGGTTCTTTACCTACTTCTTACTGGCAATTTTCCCTTCAAGTTGGACAATCGCTCCATGCTTCATGAAAAGGTAAACAAAGAAGCACCTCCCTTGGCCGAAAAGGTGACTGGCGAGTTACCCAACGATATAGCTCAGTTGGTAGATGAGCTTCTGGCTAGGGAAGCCAAAGATAGGCCCAAGAGTGCAGCTGAAGTACATCAGCGATTGAGCAAAATAGGCACTGGAAAAGTAGTCCATAAGAGCCAGAAGAATGATGGCCTCAGTCTCTCAGCAACTTCCGTCAATGCATCTTTGGCAGGTTCAGAGACGAGAGTTATTGAAACGAATAAGAGAAGGCTCGTTCCTTTTTTGGCCATTAGTGCTCTGGTAGTTACTCTGGCTTTATTGGTTTTCTCTCATTATTCCACCTCTCAGCATAGTGATGATGGGCCTCTTGTCGTCAAAGCGACCAAAACTCCAACCAAAGGAGCGACGAAAAAAACTCCAACTGTCAAAGAACTCAAGCTCACATCTGTAGGTGCTACCTCCGTAGAGTTGACCCTGGATGCCAATGTGCCCGTGGAAGCAACTTTGACTATCTCCTCATTGCCCAAAGGTCGTTACGAGAGAGCCATCGAGCTAAAAGGTCCTAAACATAGATGGCAAGAGAGAATAGGGACCGTTCCTCAGAAAAAGAAATACTCTCTAGAGGTGACCGTAAAACATGAGTCCAAAGAGCTGACAAAAAAGAAACTTCAGTTTTCTACAGGAAGTGTGTCCACACATATTGTCCTTGCTGGAGTTCAATTCAAAACAGAAGCCCCTTTGAGTGATTTTTCCAAACTGTGGTCTGAAGACGTCTTTGCTCGAGGAAGTCCCACCTTGTGGCAGGGAAAACTATTCGTTGGTTTGAATGAATACGGTCTTTTCTGTCTTGATGTGAAGGGACAGAAACAGGTTTGGCGAAGACGTGACCTAAAAGGAATGAGAGGCCTTCGCCTCTTTGGCAAGACTCTCTATGCTCTTGATAAAGCAAGAAAACTTACTGCACTCTCTGCAGAAGATGGAAAAGACCTCTGGTCTTTGGATTTGCCAGCAGACGTCAATTTTGCCATGAATGACAGCAAAGCAGGTTTGTTGCTTTGGAAACCATTCGTGGGCCCTTTCTGTGTTGATAAAACCAAGGGGAAATATTTGGGCAAGATTGATGACTCAAATTTCTGCATAAACAGTTGGACTGTTGCTGCAGATGGAACCCTTTGGTTGACTCGCTCTCGTCAAGAGCTATGGGCATACAACTCTGCAAATGGAAAACGTTTGCCTGAAAAAAAGGTTGAGTTGGCCAAAGAGCTGTCTTCGTCCATTTTGACAGTGAAAGAAGCTCTTTATTTGGGTTTGGAAGATGGTTCCATTATAGGTGGTAAACCACAGGAAATGGTTGAGATGGCCTGCAAGTTACCAGGTCCTGTCAGGTATCTCGCCGCTGATGAAAACAACCTCTATGCCTACTCAGATTCACCACCAACAGTGGTTGCTCTTCATATGAAAAAGAATGAACTCTTGTGGCGAAGAAAGGTCAAAGATCGAGCTGTATCGCCTTTAGTAGTCTTCAGAGATAGAGTCTATTTCTCTGGAGAGAAAAAATGCATTCATTGCCTAGACGACAAATATGGGTGGTATTTGTTCAAACATTACACAGGTTTGAGAAGAATGTTTGGTTTGATCCCTTGGGAACATGGCGTCGTTTATTGTTCCCATGTTGGTGACATCATCGCCCTCAGCGATGCTTAGTCTACGGTATTTTCCTATCAACGACAGCAACGATATCCTTAAATCCAGAGCAGCAGATTATTCCATCCTTGAGGGGAATGAGCTGGAAAGAGGATTTAACATTGGTGTACTTTTTCCACAATTCTTCGCCAGTTTTTGCTCCGTAACAGTGGACATGAGTACCTGCAAGGCTGAAGTATAAATTATCGTGATGGGACAACAATCGCCCCCTTGAATCTGCAGTCAATCTTTGTTCCCAAAGTAACTCATTCTTTTCGGGATGAACGGCACACATCTTTCTTTTGTCTCTAGCATTCAAAAAAGCAACTTGTCCATCTGTGGCCATGTGAGTTATTACAGAGCCCAGTTTTACGGGAAGTACCGACAGTTCACCATTGGCATATTGGTAGGCATTTCCACTGTCAGAGCCAATGATGACCCTCTTTCCAACCAATATCAATTCAGCAATAGTATCACCCTCCGGCAATGTGGCCAGCTCATCTTTTTCTTTCATTTCTACGTTAATGGAAGAGAGTGTATTGCCATGACGATTGGCCCAATAAATAGTCGATTTGCTGACACAATAAGCTCCACTTTGGCTCGATGAGGGAATGCGGCCACGAATGCGTCCAGACTTGATAGAGAAAATTAGACCACCTTTGCCTTGCACCCAAACCATAACACCAGAATCTGAAATGAGAAAAGGGAAGCTCAGTTTGCCGTCAGCTTTTGTCTGCCACACTTTTTCGCCAGTGGAGCATTTGGTTTTGTACAAAGTGCCCTTGCCATCGTGGACGTAGAGATGGTCTTTGTAGATTTTCAAAGAATATGACTTTTTGATTTTTTTGTTTCGCCAAATGACAGCGCATTTATAGGGATCAATGGCAAAAAGACCATGTTTACCCAAACCAATGAAAATCTTGTCTTGCCAAGTCGTTCCTGCAGAGATAGAGCGAATTCTCTCTGTCCAAAGGGAGGTGAAATCGAGATCTCCTTTTTTGGCTTTCACGTCAACACCACTGAGGACCATCCTCATGGTCACCTTGCCAGTAGTGATCTTTTCAGATTGTCCCCTTGTTTCTTTGCCTGACCTTTTCACGATGGGGGTGATTTCGTATTTGGTCATTTCTCGCAGTTGACTCGCCATCAATGAAAAACGTTTTTTGTTTTTCCCTAGCTCTACCCTTCTGATTTTCCCTTTTTCCATTTCTTTGATTTCAATGACAGCGTCGACGGGCTCGCTTGTCGATAAAGAGAGGGAAAAAGTTGTCGTGAAGACATCAAAGACTCGAAACTTTTGAATCAACTCAGGACTTTTGGTTTCGTCTACTTTGGTCAAAGTAAAGTCATGGGCCATACCCATTTTGTCGCCGAAGATGGGGTGGAAGGTGTAAGTTTTTCCTCCTTCCAACCCACGGATTGTTACCTTGTGATTTCGTCTCTTTCTCGAGGGATCAGAGATTTTGCGACTCTGCTCGTGGACTGAGCCAGATATCTTGCACTCAGTGAACATCTCTTTTTGGGTCGTCCAAGAGATGGATACTTCAGTCGTTTTGGGTTTTATGGACAAGTTGGCAATTGAGAATGTCTCTGTTCCCCTTGTAAATAGAGGATAGATGACTGCCAAGAGGATTATGAACAATGAAGTGCATGTAGCAATGATGGACCATTTTTTGGTCTTTGGTTTTTCCACGGGTTTTGTGGAAACACTGGAATCACTTCTTATGACCTTTGATTTTCTCTTTTTAACAACTTTGGATATCTTTTTGGTCGGTCTACCAAATGCGATGTCTTTCAGTCTCTGTCCAACTTCGAGGGCGCTCTGAGGTCTGTTTTCCGCTTCTTTGTCCAAGAGTGCATCTACGAGCTTAACGAGTTCAGGTGAAGCTTTGGAAGTTACATCACCTAATGATGGCGCGGGATTATGTATTTTTTTGAAAAGAACTGTAGGCATTACTGGCTCAAAAGGGTATTCACCTGAAATAAAAATGTAGAGCATAGTGCCAAGAGCATAAAGATCCGTAGCCGGAGAAACGTCGCCACCAACTACCTGCTCAGGGGCAACATAACTGGGTGTGCCAACGACCATTCCGGTTTTTGTCATTTCTGTGTCTTGACCGGGTCGTTTGGCCAAGCCAAAGTCCAGTAGTTTGACTTGCCCTGTTTCTAGCAGAAACATGTTTTCAGGCTTTAGATCTCTGTGCAATATGGAGCCTTCATGGGCTGCAGCTAAAGCAGCACAGGCTTGGGCGCAGATATCGAGAGTCTTTTCTATAGGAAGGGGTCTGTTGTCGTCATGATAGAGATCAACAGGTTTTCCTTCGAGATACTCTTCCACAATGTAAGGCGTGCCA
>CAZXTJ010000258.1:0-10717 GCA_964643655.1 uncultured bacterium | reverse complement strand
CTGGACATTAGTCGAAGAGCTGTCCCCTCTGGGCCTAACAGGTGAATTACCCTATGATGTATTGCTTCTGCTCGGTTGGGACGGAACAGGCGCAAGTAACATTGCAAAGACATTGAAAAAGGGTACAACGGTCATAATCCTTCCCCAAGACAACCTGTCTACCAACGAAATTGCAACATTGATGAACGAAACAAAGAGCAATCAGCTCTTCAAACGTTCTTATCAAGCAGTGCCTACTGCTATCAAGATTATAAAACCTAATGATCCACTTCTCAGCATATTTGCCAATGGAGAATTTGGTGATCCAACAAATACTGATTTCATGGAGAGACTCTTTGTAAGGGATTTGGATCTACCAGAAGGAGATCTGATTCTTGCTTTCCAAGATGGAGCACCTGCTCTCGTGCGATGGCAGAATACGGGCCATTGTTATCTGTGGGCTATGCCACTAGGCGACAGCATTACCAAAATGCACGAAATGTCAGAATTCGTAGCTCTTTGGGGAGAAATGTTGCTAACGAGTAGAGTCTCTCGGAACAAACATACAGAATTTCCAGAAATTGAAACAGGATTTCATCTCTATTGGCATTCTGCTGGAGACCTTGACTTGAACGACATTTCTTTGACTGAAAAACGGACTGGCAAAAACCTAGTGTTAACGGAAGAAAGGCAAGAAAAAGGAGTTTCCTTCCGCACAAAGGTGAAACCTCCAGCTGGCATTTACAAATGGAGCCAGGGCAAGGAACAAACAGGATTGGGTCTAGTCAATTTCCCGAGTGACGAATCTGATTTACGTTCTCTGACCAAAGGAGAGATAGACAAACGATGTTTGGCTGCTGTTGAAAGTGGAAGTTCAGTCAAAAGATTGCGAGATGGCATACCTATCTGGTCACAATTGCTCTTACTTTGTTTGGTTGTATTTTTATTAGAAGGTGTTGTCGTCAACTGGAGTGAGGGGAGTGCAAAATGAATCCCTTACTACCATTACACCACCTCATTCCTCTGTTACTGATGGTTCTATTTCTTTCATTGAGGCTCAATTGGCGTTCGACACAACGCTGTGCCAGCCATAGAAGAGGTAGCATCTTCTTTTTTCGTTTACTATCCATAACTTGCCTAGCAGTTGCCGCATTAAATCCAGGCTCGTGGATAGACAGAAGTGAGGAGCAAAGTAGAACTTGGACAGTCCTCCTCGATCGTAGTGCCAGCATGGCCCAATGCGATGTTGCAAATGAAGCAAGGTTTCAAACAGCTATCTCCATCGGCCAAGAGATTGAACGATTGGCCCCTGGCGATGACGAAGTACGTATCTATCCTTTCAGCAAAGGTTTGGAAGAGAGAGTTGAACGACTGAACACACTTTCTCCTACAGGAAATATGACTGATATTTATACTGCTGGTACAGAAGCCTTGGCTGCTCGAAGCCTAAACAAAAAACTTGCTGGTGTCTTCGTTCTCTCTGATGGACGTAATCTCGGAGAAGGAAAAGCCAAAGAGTTAGGAATGCGTGCAAGAGCAGCACGTGTTAATTTTTACCCCCTGGTCATTGGTGGTCCCATTAAGAGACCAGACCTCATTCTTTCAACTCACAGGCGACATATTGTCAGTTTCGTTGAACAACCAATCAACCTCAATGTTAGTGCCCGACGCCAAGCACTCACTCCCCTTCGCACTAAATTGTTGATAAAAGATCAACGAGACAATGTAATCAAAGAAGGGTTAGTCGACCTTTCCAAAAAAGATGAGAAAACGGTGACTCTGCAACTGCCTGGACAAGAGGCTGGATATTATGAGTACACGATTGTTCTACCGAAATACGCTGATGAACACTCGATTGCCAACAACCAGGTAAAAATTGGTGTTACTGTTCTTGCCTCACGCTTGCGCGTTTTGATAGCCGAAGGCACACCTTCTTGGGACACAAAATTTCTCACACAGCTCTTGCGAACGAGCAAAAACATGGCAGTAACATCAATCTATCGGCTCTCCCAGGATCGTTATTTCCGTGTTGCTACAGATTCACATCAAACCTGTTCAGCAGCCTCTTCTATCTTTCCCGATGACAAAAAGGCCATTGCCCGATATGACTTGGTCATATTCGGCCGTGGCGTTGAGTACTTTCTTACACCTGCCAGAATAGATCTCTTGAAGTACTTTGTTCGTGAATTGGGCGGTTGTGTCATTTTCTCGAGAGGCAAACCCTATCAAGGCGAATTTGAACAACTGGCGCAAATAGAACCTCTGCGTTGGGGAAAGTCGCTTGCCAATACATTTCGAATGCACCCTACTCACAAAGGTGAAAGTGTTGGACTCTTTGGAGACCTTCTTGCCAGTCAAAAAGATCCCATCTGGGATGAGTTGCCACCTTTGGGTAATGCACAACATGCAACGACCAAAAGCTTCACGTCCATCCTTGCCAAAGGCACCTATGAGCGAAGGGGACGTGCACGGACAATCCCCCTAGTGGTATCGCGTCGATATGGCAGAGGGATGTCATTAGTAGTCAACGTAGAAGGTTTATGGAAGTGGGACTTCTTTCCTGCAGTGAAACGAGCGGCAGACGTTTATTCGTCCTTCTGGTCTCAGTTGGTTACTTGGTCAGCAACCTATGCCGACTTTCTCCCGGGGCAAGACTTCTCCATACGATTGAGCGAACCGAAGTGTTACCCCAAAGAACCCATCCGTGTTCGCGTATGCCGCAGGGCATCGTCAACGTCTCCACTCCCCGACCTAAGGATCCTGAGAGAGAGAGAAGTTGTAGACACAGTCAAACTCACTGATTGCCTCTCTGGGAAAAACCAATGGGACCTTGTTTTCACTCCTCAGTCTGCTGGCACCCACTGCCTCGAGTTGGTTAAAAAGGCCACCCCTATTGGTCCAAGAGCGCTTCTTTATGTGGAAAAGAGACCTGGTGAAGATGAAGAGCTGAGTGCAGACAAGTGTTTCCTCGAGGAGTTGGCTCTATCTTCAGGTGGATCTCTGATTACCGCAGAGAAGCTCAAAGACATTCTGGCCACACCACCTAAGGAAACGAGTAGCTCAGGAGACGGTGCCGTTTGGACACCACTTTGGGACAATTGGTGGCTATTGACAATCCTGCTCTTTTCATTGACAACAGAATGGTTCCTCCGGAGACGGAGTGGATTATTATGAGAGAAATTAGGGAGTTCTCATCAACACTGAATAGACTCAAGAAAGTCTGGCAACTAGGTCTAGTCCTTAGGACTCTGATTAGATTGTTAGGCTGGTTCCTAATATTTGCCCTCTTCATTGGAATAGCTGACTATTGTCTAGCCTTTTCACCAGCTGAACTCACCTCTATCGATGGAGTCACCATCACCTTCTTTACTCTCTTAATCATGGTTTGGATTACACGAGTTGCCGTTCTCGACAGTCGTGCCATAGCCAATCGTGTTGATGAGCTGTCTAATGATAGTAGACGAAGCATCCTCAGTGCCGTCGAGTTGCAAGATTGGCTAAAGGAAAAAAAAGATGATGACGATTTATCCACTTTCCTCGCACTGAGAGCTATCAACCGTGCCACAGAGCAACTCAAAGCAATTCCCCTGTTTACAGTCCTACCCAAAAACAAACTGCAAAGGCAAAGTCGTGCCTTTTTCTGGCAGGCTCTCTTCCCTGCTCTTTTAATCGTTTTCTACGCTCCCGCCACAAAGACGATAACTTCGCGCTTTCTTTGTCCTTATGAGGATATTCCTCCGTACAGTGTTTATTCATTCGCAGTAAAACCGCAAATGCCAGAGGTGTTGTATGGCAGTGGAGCCGAGATTTCTGTAGCCATCAATGGTGGTAAAATCGATGGCCCAGTGAAATTCGTGGCTCGCAGCAGAGAAAAAAGTTATGAAGTTGCGTGTTTCAAATTGTCTGATGGCAACTATGGCCAAAGACTCGAGAAAGTTATTGCACCTGTCGATTTCTGCTTTACCTACGGGCGAACGCGCTCCAAGTGGCATTCCATAAACCTCATTTTGCAGCCAAGAGTTGCCTTGGCTCAAATTGCTCTCACGCCACCGAAATATACCAACCTACCAAAACGAACATTCTATCTTGGCAATGAACCCTTGGCAGGTTTGGTCGGTTCGCGAGTAAAGCTCATCGTGACCAGCAACAGACCGCTCCTTGACGGGACTTTGGCTATCAAAAGAGAAGATGATGAGCAGACAGTAGCTGGAAAGCTACTCAACCAGAAAGACATCGAGTTCACGTGGAACATCGAAAAAGCAGCTCAACTCAAGGTGAGTATTCGCGACGTAAGAGGTACTCC
The DNA here is from genome assembly GCA_964643655.1 of uncultured bacterium. Classification (GTDB taxonomy): domain Bacteria; phylum Muiribacteriota; class UBA6191; order CAZXTJ01; family CAZXTJ01; genus CAZXTJ01. Next base: position 6,435 of record CAZXTJ010000258.1, on the reverse strand, counting down.
AAACCTAGAACCCCTAACATTCCGACAACGTTTGCTAATCGACGAAAAACCCGAAGTCGCCATCACTTCGCCGGGAATGTTTGCTTTGGCAACAGCAAAATCAGTCGTTCCCCTTGCAGGTTATGCAGATGATGACTATGGTCTAAAAAGCTTAGAGCTAGTCCGTTCAGTAATGGGTTTTCGTGACCGTACACTTGCCATAGGTCCATTGAATCAGAAACGGCACTTTGACTTTGAGTATTCCCTTGCCTTGGCAAAACTAGGAGCGGAGGCTGGTCAGGTCTTTGAGTTTTTCCTCGAAGCCTGTGACCATGACCCTAGTCTTCTCGGTTTCTCATCAACTCCTGTTGTGCGCCTACAAATCATCTCCGATGACGAATACCGTGCCTTAGTTCGCAGCAAAATGACCCTTGAAAAGTTCATGGCTCGCTATGAAAAAGCAGAGGCCGAAGTTTCAAGAATGCAAGAGCTTTTGGACAAGCTTGAAGAGGCTATCAAAAACGGTGCTTCCACTCAAAAGCTCAAGGAGATTAAGGAAAAACTGATTCAACAACTAACAAACTCAGCAAAGAGTTTTTCCAGCCTCAGTCAGTTGTTTTCAGTATTTGATCTCGATAAAAGGCTTTCAGCCTTCCTTGACGAAATGGCCAAGACTTTAGAAAAACTTAAAGAGGAAGCTACCAATACACCTGCCAGCTCCTCTGCACTATCTGATCTACTGGATAAAATGAAAGAAAGTCTCAAGGGTCCTCAACAGTCAATAAAGGCTGCACAAAAGCTAGCAAAACTGAGTGCAGTAGTAGCACGCCTGATGGCTCTGGCAGATGCGTATAGGAGAATAGTAAACACCCAGAATACCCTAGTGCGCCGTTTAAATCGATTTGCCAACATTGAAAGAGACAAATCAAACATTCTTCCACGTTATGGTGACACCCAACATTCAGTCATAAAGCAACTGGAAGACTTTTCTAGTCAACTGGTCACGAGAGCAAATGCTCTGAGCTCTGAATTCAAATCCTTACGTGATAGTGCTCTAGAGTTTGCAAAGAAAATCAAACTTCTCGAGATTCCTTCATTGATGAGCAAAGCTAAAGTTGCTGCTAAAAATGGTGAAGGAAGAGAAGCTTATGAACGGGCAAAACTCGCCAGTGAAAGACTCGAAATGTTGATGTGTGAAAGTCAGGCCCAAAACTCACCAATGGCTTCGCTCATGCGCGGCGAGATGAAGTTCAATGTCCCCAAAAACATTGCAAAGACTTTAGAACAGATGATGTCCAGCTTCGGTCGTTCAGCAGCTGGTCAATTGGCTTCCGCAATGAGTGGAGATGGGGATGGAACTCAGATGTCCAGCTCAACGCCCCTCAATACACCAATCTATGGCCCTCCTCTAAGTAGTGAGGAAGGTTCGAGTCGGGGCATTGGCTCTATTGCAAATGGAAAAGACGGGAAGAGTACTGGTGAGTCGACCAGTGTTGATGAAGCTCTTGAGGTGAAAAACAGAAAACAGAATAGTAAAAAAGCAATCACAGTAAACCAAATACCAGAAAAGTATAGGGAAGCTGTTAAGCGGTATTTTTCCATCGAGAGGAGTCCAAAATGAAACTCCGACTGTTGTTACTTTTGCTTCTCTTTACCTTCTTGTGTTCGACATGCCTCGCCAAAAAAGGTGCCATACAGTGCGCTAACCTCATCTATGCCAACAATATGACCTCGAGGTGTTTTAGCGATGAGTTCCTCTCATCTGTTCAGCGCAAAACGACAATACCAACAGCGCGACGCTTTAAGAGCGCAAAGCTATCAGACAAGGATCTATTTAAGTTTCCTTTTGCAATGATGACTGGAGAAAAAGGATTTCGTTTTTCTGCCAAGGAAAGAAGGAACCTGGCAAGATATCTCACTAGTGGTGGTTTTTTATTGGCATCAGCTGGATGCTCGAACAAAGAGTGGGCAAAGGCTTTTCGTAAGGAGATAAAGCGTGTTTTACCTGATAATCCACTGAAGAAGATCCCCAAAAAACACCCTGTTTATGAAACTGTGCACAAAATTGAAAAACTGAAGTTAAAAAGACCTGAGGAAGATGCCTGTTTGTTCGGGATTGAACACAATGGCAAACTAGTTGTCATTTACTCGCCCCATGGATTGAACGACACTAAACACACAGAAGGCTGCTGTTGCTGCGGTGGGAACGAAATACTCAATTCCCTTGAAATGAACGTTAACATTCTCGTCTACGCACTCTTGCACTGAGGAAGATATATGCAAAAACGGAGAATAATATTTTTGCTAATTGGCCTCTTGGTGGTAACCTCCAGAGTATGGGCCCTACCAGCGTTGACGACAGGAAAGAAACCAGACAGTTCTGAAAAACCACTGATTTGGCTGGACTCAGTTGATAGTGCATTTGCTATGGCAAGAGTCGAATTCAAACCAGTTCTTGCCTTCTTTACAATGCCCGGTTGTCATTGGTGTCATAGACTTGAAAAGGAAAGTTTCACAGACAGTGAAACCAAAGGACTTCTTCAGAGTTTTGTTCTTGCAAAAGTTGACGCTACGAGAAACGCAAAGGACAGAGAACAATATCGCATAATGAGTGTGCCTACGCTAATAGTGATGGCTGCAGACGGAACAATAAAGGGTCGGATGGGATATGGCACTCCAGCCCAAATACAATCCTTGTTGAAGAGAGCTACCAATCCCCGTTTCCTGGCATTGACAGATACAAAACTTCAGACATTACAAAACCTTTTGGATAAAGATCTTGAATATGTCAAAGGCAAGGACTGGGCTGACATTGTGTCCTCACTGGGGCAACCAGAACGTCGGTTGAAACTGTTGCCTAAACTAGTAAATCTCACACCCTTCCCACGCAAGGCGATTGTAGCTCTACTGAGCAACAAACGTCTCTCTGTAAGAATGGGTGCCATAGAGCTTCTCGAGGAATATGCAGGAAGCAACAAGGACTTTGATCCTTGGCTTTACGGTCCAGAGGAAAATGTTGCTGCTTTAAAAAACTGGAAAGCTTGGTCTGAAAAGAAAGACGATAAAAAGAGGAAAACTTACTCATCGTTGACCAATGAGCAATTCGAGGATTACGTAAGAGATCTAATCTCTTCAGAGCGAGAACGTTCGGTCCGGGCAAAGTATAAACTGTCACAGGGTGGCGCTTTTGTGGCGAAACTACTGGCAGACTTCTTGGCAACTCATCAGGACCTACCACCAGGCGCTTGTAAACACATACGCGAAGTCCAATACACAATTGCTCTTCACGATACTGGCGACTTCGACGCAAGTAAAGTAGCTCACCATTTGATTTTTGGAAATCTCGACCAATTGCAGTCAAGCCTTCGCAAAATCAGAAAAGCTGGAAAAAAGGCTCTAGGTATTGCCAAAAGATACCTTTCAGCCAACGATGCGCTCATCAGAGAAGCTGCTGTTGACACAATAATCTCAATAGGAGGATTAGAGTCAGTAAAGGCTCTTGCTTCCCACCTAAAATCGGAGCAAGACGAAGACGTCATTCACACGATAATCAAGGGACTTGGAGAGATAAAGAGTAAGTCAGGACTGAAACTACTCATTTCCTTCTTAGACAGCGAAAGCGAAGACATTGTCGTTGCTTCAATTGCTTCTTTGGCTCGACTCAAGTCAAGAAGAGCCAAAGATGGTCTGAGTAAGTGCCTAAAAGACAAACGGTGGCGTGTTCGAGTTGCAGCTTTGGAAGCAGTAAAAAAACTTGGACTGAGCAATCTCGCTAGTGACGTTGAAAAACTTTTACAAGACGAAGACGACTTTGTTCGCAGTGCAGCCATAGCACCATACGCAAAACTGGCAGGGAAAAAGGGTGCGCCTGCACTGAAGGAAGTCTTTGCACGTGAGGACGCCTTGAAGGCAACCGCTATTGCAGCCTTCGTCAGCCTCGAGCTTCCTTTACCAAAAGAGTTCTCTAAAGCATTACTGAAGTTAGACAGTGAACAGCTACTCACCTGCCTCGAGGCTTTGGCTGGTTGCAAGAAAGACAGTTTGCACATTGCAACGCCATTTATGAATAACAGCGAGCTCGATGTAGCTTGTATGGCTGTTAGAGTCATATCATCAGCAGGAATGGATGATGATGAGCACAGAAAAAGTGTTCTTAAAATACTTGGTGGAACGAATGAAAAACTCGCTCTTGCTGCAATTGAAGGAATGACCAAAACTAATAGATATTCATCGAGCAACAAAGAGTTCATCGGATATCTCAAAAAGCACTTCAAAGATGAAAGTGTTTCAGGAGATACGCAGGGAACTTCATTAGCTCACCAATTGATTGAAGCATTCCTTCATCCAACGGCTTCAACTCTTACTTCTCGAGACTTGCTCAATGCGTTCATGCCACAAAAGGGTGACAAAGGAAAAAAGACAGCACAACGAAAATCCCAGTTGCTCATTTTGGACAAAATCAACCATTGGCACCAAAAAGCCAAAAGCTTGAGACTTAAATTTTCAGCGGCGCTATTACTCACATCCCTTGGCGATACAACCCCCTTGAAATACTTGGAAGAGCAACTTCAGAACAGAACGACGCAAGAGCGCATATCAGTGGCCACAGCCTTGTCTCAGGGCGCAACAGAAAAGTCACTCTCATTGTTGGGCAAACTACTAAACGACCCATCCTCAGAAGTACGCGAAGAAGCGGCCAAGACGGCTCTTGAACTATCAAACGGATTTAGTCAATCACTCGAGCTACTTCTATCATCTTTATTGTCTCCTCGAGCGCAACTGAAGATTTGGGAGATAGAACACTATTCAGTCAATTCTCGTCTGAGAGACGCCTTGACCAAAAGCGCACGCAAAAAGTGGAGTAAAAAATTCTTCGCTCGCAAGGAACCACATCTACAGTGTGTTGGTTTACTCCTTTTGTCTCTCAGCGAAAGAGCTATAAAAAGCGAAAGGGCAACAGCCCTACGAACCTCCTCTGACCAATTCGTTCGGCGAGCAAGTTATTATCAACTAGGCCTTGCCGATAGAGCAGCCTTTGATAAGTTCGCAAAGCAGATAGCAACGGACCCCTCGCCACATGTAAGACAAGTACTGCCTGCAATTACGTCAGCTCGTAACTCAGAAGAGTGGCTCTTTCATTTTGATGAAGCCCATTTCTTGAAAATATCTTCCAGTTATCTCTTCCCATACCGCTACGGCCAGAGCTCAGACGAGTTGACCAGCCCCATAGAAACCACTCTTCGTGAACTTACGAAAGACCGATCAGCCAAAGTGCGTGCCGAGGCCTTTTTCAGCCTATTGTCTCACCAAAAGAAAGTTGATCTCGTCCAATTCGTCGAAGCAATCGAGAGCTTCCCAGATCAGAACGCCGTTGCCAGACGAGTGGTAACATACCTGGAGAGGAATTACTCATCGTTAGGGCAAAATTTCGCCATTCTGTTGCCTTACCTCGAAGCCGTGGAAACAAGCTATTCAAGATACGATCACATCAAAGAGTATTTTGGAGTTAGTGAGAGTACTGAAACCACCAGTGTGGCAAGAATACTGCGACAAGCCAAACGCTCCCCCATAATCTCCGAGTTCCTTGCCCCAAAAGTTCCAACCCCTAAAGAGGATACTCAGAGAAAAGTAACAGTAATGTTCTTCACAAAAGCTGGCTGCCCAGAGTGTGCGGAAGTTGCCCAAATGCTGCCAGCGCTGAAAGAGCACTTCCCCAAACTTACAGTCCTTACTTATGACATTGAGAAAATCAAAGCGATGCGGATAAATGAGCACCTTTGTGACAAGTTTGGCGTTGCCGAAAGGGTCAGATTGGTTGCTCCTGCAGTCTTTTCTGCTGATGGATGTTTGATAAAGACAGAAATAGATTTCACAGCACTCGGTCGTTTGTTGGCTCGTTCAACTGCTATAGATGATGGCACTTGGTTCCAAGTGGCTGAAGAAGACGAAAGGCGAGCCGAAGAAAAAATCAGCGAACGTTATGCAGCAATAGGTGTTGGCGTGGTAGCACTTGCTGGCTTGCTCGATGGAGTCAATCCTTGCGCCTTTGCCACCATTCTGTTTCTCCTGTCATACCTACAGTTTGCCAGGAGACGACCAAACGAGATTGCTCAAGTGGGAATGGCATTCATCGCAGGTGTGTTCCTCGCTTATCTACTCATAGGTGTTGGTATGGTCGAGGTCATTACACGTTTAATCTTTATTCGCTGGCTAGGCCATCTAATGAATATGCTTCTCGCCGTCTTTGCCCTGATAATAATGACGCTCTCAATTCGTGACGGCGTTCTCTGCCTTCAGGGACGAATGCAAGACATGTCCCTACAGTTGCCATTGTTCCTGAAAAAGCGTATCCACAGCACCATCCGAGAAGGCAGCAAGCAGAGGCACTACGTGGCAGCAGCCTTCATAGTCGGTGTCATAGTCTCCTTCTTAGAGCTAGCCTGCACAGGTCAAGTG